>JAJRUV010000035.1 GCA_024277595.1 Gammaproteobacteria bacterium | reverse complement strand
ATGCACTCGCGCAATAGAGCCGTCAACCATCAGGTACTCAAAATCCGCTTCTTCCGATAAAACGCTAAAGATTTTTTTCCAGCGCCCTTTTTTTGACCAGCGGTTATAACGTGTAAAAACCGTGTGCCAGTTACCCAGATCCTCCGGAAGGCCGCGCCAGGGCGCTCCTGTACGGCAAATCCACAGCACCGCTTCAATAAATAAACGATTTTCCTCCCCGGTCACACCACAGTCACTGGCTTTACCTGATAATAAAGGTTCTATTCTCTCCCATTAATCATCTCGTAATACCCGCCGACTCATCGTATATTCACTTTTAAATTCAAAATACTGAACCAGTATAATCGAAATGACTTTAATTGTTAACGCCCCCTATGCGAACTGAGACCAATAAAAGATTTTCTTGCATATCCTGTCCGGTTACCTATACTGACAAAGACTTGGTCTAAGTATTGAGTGAATAGCAAATCCCTTTCCTCCTAAACCTACCGGTATTCCCCTGCCAGGTGCTGAATAATGATAAAACTTCTTAAATACCTCATTCCGGCACTTGCCATCAGCCCGTTACTGGGTGCCTGCAACCAGTCCTCCAGCGAAGAGCCGGGCGGCACCCCGCAGCCGGACACTGTTTTTATCCCTGATGACAGCGATATCCGGGATTCGGATTCCTGGTATGAAGACAGTGGAAACCGTGTGCTCAGGGTAGAATTGAAAACCGTCACTGAGCCTGGTGGCCACACACTGGACGATGTAAACAGTGATACCAACCCGCATGACGCGTTCAAGCCCGAAATCAAGGTGCATTTTCAGAGCGATGATTTTTCCGATGATGGCAGCAGTTCCAATGCAACCCTGAGACAGCGGGGCAATACATCACGGCTGGCGGCGCAGAAATCATACCGGATAAAGCTGGACAGCAAAGAGGAGTTGTGGCGTGGCGAGCGCCGCCTGCAGTTGAACAAACACCCCCTCGATATCAGCCGAGTGCGTAACAAGCTGAGTTTTGACCTGTTCAGCTCCATCCCCCATATACCTGCATTGCGCACACAGTTTGTTCAGCTATTGATCAATGGACAGGATTACGGGCTGTTTACCCATGTGGAGCATGTCGGCAAGGAGTATCTGACAAACCGCAACTGGGATAAAAATTCCAGACTGTACAAAGCTGAGCTGTTTCACTTTTATTATCTCGAGGCACTGAAACTGGACGACAACGGCGAGCCCGTCGACAGTCAGAAATTTGAAGAGCTTCTGGAGATTAAACGGGGAAAGGATCACCGGAAATTGCTGCAGATGATCGCCGACATTGAGGATGAATCCAACGATTTTACAACTGTCTTTAACAAATATTTCAACCGCAACAATTACCTGACCTGGTTTGCAACAACCATTCTGATGGGCAACTGGGATACCGTGTCCAACAACTTTTATCTCTATAATCCGACTGACAGTGAAAAATTCTATTTCATTCCATGGGACTACGATGATGCCTGGGGTTTCGATCAACAGGAACTCCGGCAAGGTAGAGGAGAGTTCAATAATTATTATTCGGCGCGCTGGCGGAGAGGTGTAAGCAACTGGTGGAGAGTCCCTCTCCATCGCCGCTTTTTACAGCAACCAGGCAATCTGGAGGTTCTCATAGAGGCCGTAAACGAAATTCGAACACGTTATCTGGGCAATGACGCTATCCAGACGCTTCTCGACAGTTACCAACCACAGGTCAAGCCACTCATCAGCCAGTCACCCGACATGGTTCATCTACCAGCAGCTGCGGCTGACAAGCAGGCCCGGATTGATACCTGGCAGAACGAATTTAACCAGCTGGTCGAAGAACTCATCCTTAATCAACAGAACTTTGTTGATTATCTTGAGCGTCCCATGCCATTCTGGGTACATAAACCGGTACTGGATAACGGCGTACTAAGATTGTCTTGGGACAGCTCGCATGATCTTCAGGGCGATCAAATAAGCTATGATGTAACCGTGGCTTCCAGCCACGGGTTCGAAGCCGAATCTGTTTTGCTGGAACAGACCGGAGTTGCCGATACCTATCTCAATTACCCGATAACCCTGAAACCGGGAAGCTATTACCTCCGCGTTATCGCACGGGATAACAAACAGCCGAATACAAATTGGCAGACATCTTTTGACCTGTACGAAACAGATAATCGCTACTACTATGGAGTCCTGGTATTTGAAACAGGGGAATAGTCCCGTCCCCGAATAACCCGCAGAAGTGGCGCCAGCTTCAGCTCTTGCCGTGGGCAGCGGAACTAAAATAATCAGTGTTCAGCCCCTTGCTCCTTCGCCAGCCTCAAACTCATTCTGGCGCAATCTTCTCTCTTCTCCGCATCCCAGTCCGGTTCAGCTTCCGGCCATCCCTGGACATGTCGCATAACCAAGCCAGCCAAGAAATCGATGTGATCTGTCCCCAGATTGAGGGCGGAAATATATTCATAACCCCTGCCGCCAGCACTGAGAAAATTATGACGGTTCTCCTGCCCAATCTCTTCCAATGTTTCCAGACAATCAGCAGGGAATCCCGGACAAATCACATCAACCGATTTCACACCTTCACGTCCCCATATTCTCAGCGTCTCATCGGTATAGGGAGTAACCCATTTTGCAGCTCCAAAACGGGACTGGAACGCCACCTGCCAGTCGCCATCATCCAGTTTCAGATGTTGCGCCACCAGACGCGCTGTCGTATGACATTGACAGGGATAGGGATCACCTTTTACCCACCCCTTGCGTGGAATTCCGTGGAATGAAAACAGCAATTTCTCCGGTCGAGTCCCACGCCTTTTCCAATGTCCGGAAACGGTGTTTGCCAATGCGTTGATATAAGCAGGATCATCATGATAGCCAGTGATAAAACGCAACTCGGGAATCCAGCGTAACCGGCTCAGACAAGCAGCCACGGCATCAAAAGTCGAAGCAGTGGTAGTCGCCGAATATTGTGGATATAGAGGCAATACCACAATACGCCGACATCCCGCCGCACGAAGGCCATCCATCCCTTCCTGGATGGAGGGTCGGCCATAGCGCATCGCCACTACAACCTTTACCGGCCCGGGCAGGCGCTCAGATAGCAGCCGCTGCAGCAAAACCTGTTGCTTTAACGTGGTTTCAAGCAATGGTGAGCCCACTTCGGTCCAAACTGTTTTATAGGCCTGGGCAGACCGCTGCGGGCGAGTTCTCAATATCAGACCATGCAAAACCAGCCACCACAAGGGGCGGGGTAACTCCACAATGCGAGGATCCCACAAAAATTCGGCCAGATAACGTTTCAGAGCCGTTGGAGTCGGGGCATCCGGAGTACCCAGGTTGGTTAACAGCACCCCAGCCTGTTCGTCAGCACCGTGGGTATAATCAGGTTCGGCCGGGTATCTGCTCATTGTGTTTGAAATCTCGGATAGCGTACTGGTTCACGAGGTTGACAGCAATCCCGGAGGTGTCCTCAATCAATAAAGCCATACTGCCGGGTCTCTGATTTTCCCCGGCAAAGGCATGCAAATCAAAAAAAAGCGCTGGCAATGCCAGCGCTTTTCTTCCAGTCGATCATTCGGTTAAGCATATGCCCACCAGAACTTATCGAATCACAGGAGGAGTACTTCTTCAGCCTGCAGACCTTTCTGTCCCTGAGTGACGGAAAACTCTACCTGCTGGCCTTCTTCCAGGGTACGGTAGCCATCACCCTGGATAGCCCGGAAATGAACAAAAACATCATCTCCCTGCTCTCGCTGAATAAACCCATACCCCTTGGAGTTGTTAAACCATTTTACCGTACCTGTTTCACGTTCTGACATAATCAAATCTCTCTATAAACATAAATCAAACACCCCCGGCTGAAGATTTATCGATGCGCGTGGAGTGCTTTCATTGTAGATTATTTTTTGGATTCAGGTAAGTCCTTTATGGATTAAATTAAACAAATTCAGGCTCTACACAAAAACAGGTTCCCGCTTTTTTGGCGACGCGCTTACTGACGATCTGATTGAACCATCATACCAGGAGGCTGTCGGACTACGGGATGAATTGGCTACAGAAGTGGGCACTTGCGCAATCTCCGGATAATGACTGCATGAATGCAAAAGGTAGAAGGGGCATCTATCCGCCGCCACAAGCGTGCAATTCACACCGCAGCGTGATTCGTCCAACAGGTGAACAGGAAGGGGCAAAACCAACGGCTTGCATACCAATAGCTTATTCACGCGGCGATATATACTATTACCGCGTGAAGCAACTATTCAGCATAGTTGAAAATGAGCATATAACTGTTCAGATTGCCCCTGAAATTCGTCAGTTCAAGGCGAAAAATGTAAGTTTACACGGGTAAATGGTCATTTTTTAACGCAGAAATGGCGGATTTCAGGAGTGAGCTGAATAGTTACCGCGTGAATAACATAACGTGAGAGCAGCCAACCAAGGTTTCCAGACTGAAGGAGGAGCACCGGGATGTGCCCAAAATTAAACAAACACTCACATAACAAGCGACTGTGATGTCAACCGCAGCAAATCATTCACATGACCACTTCCTCTGGTCGCGAACCATGGCGTTCAGAATAACAATAAACTTTCGCATGCAGGCAGTGATAGCCACCTTTTTTAGCTTCCCTTTTTT
>JAJRUV010000034.1 GCA_024277595.1 Gammaproteobacteria bacterium | reverse complement strand
AGTAGTCCCTGACAGCCCGGGACAAAACAGGTATCTGGTTCTGCTCGAAATGCAGCTCGGAAACAAAGCTTGCCGGCAATCCGGGAGATGCGGGGTTTCCACCATCTTCTGCGGCCATGACAGTCCCCGGCCCGACCTGCAACAGCACTACATTGTCTCGCGTGTAAATGCTGTCAATGGCTTGCGCGTAGAAATAGATCCCCGCAGCATTGTCAGCCGGCAACCAGGCGATTTCATTTCCGCTCGAACGTAAAACCAGTTGATATTGTCCAATGTAAGTACTGACGGCAGCTTCGGTCAGATTCAGCTGCAATGCAATTTCATTGGCTGGCAGATAGTAGAGGCCAGTTTCACGGATACCGATGCGGATTCCATCCGCGGAGTCGATAGCAGCTTCAGCCATCAGAGGATATTGATTTACTTCTTGTGGCGCTTTTATATTGGCTGCGGCTTTTTTTGCCGTTACCGTGTATGGTGATTGCGCAGAGTTTTCCTGAATTCTCTCGCCAGCCGCTTCCAGGGTGACTTCATATGGCCCGTAGATACGTTGATTGCCCTTGGACTCCAGCTCAACGAGACGATACAACAAGGTTTCATCCACTGGCGCCTCATCATCCACATAGGTATATGCGCCACCCTGAGGATCGGTAAGCCCGAGGCCGGGAATCAGCCGCCCCTGATTCAACCGCTCCCAGCCACCAGAACCCTTGCGTTCCACATAGAAGCCCAGCGTACCTGCTTCCGAAGCCGTATTCCAATGCAGCAATGCGCCGTTGAAAGAAGCCGTAGCGCCAAAATCAGTAACCACTGCCTGCGTCAGCGCCGGCCCAATACGCAACTCACACAGCCCGCCGGTGGAAAAAGGGGTAGTCGTCTCATCATTGAAGCGGACTCGGGTGGCGTTCGGGGAAGTCGCACCTGCAGTGACGGTGGTAACGATATTTGGATCTGGCACCGTAATGTTATATGCCATTACAGCTGTTTCTCCTGCTGCCACTGTTCCCGCATCCCAGGTAAAAACTCCACTGCCACCTATTCCCGGAGCAATGGTCATGCTGCCATGGGTAGGGAAAGCTGCCCGTACCCCGCCGTAGGTTACTGGTGAGGGAACCTCACCATCTACCACAGCATTGGTAATCTCGAAAGCAGTAGGGTTGACCAGCCGCACCGTCACCGTAAATTCATCAGAACCGGGGGCATTCTGGCGCACCCATTGAGCCAGATAAGGCTTTACCGGAGGACCATCAGGGCTGCCGGTGGTGCCGGTTCCAAGATAAGAGCGAAAAGACCGCCCGTCGTTCAGGGCAAAGCGGCTGGCCAGGGGAGCGGTGCTTCCTCCTGCTTCCGGATAAAAGAACCAGTTTCCGTAATTGGCTCCGGCGGTCAGGGAAATATCTGCCGTCCAGATCCCATAGTCCTCGGCACTGTCGTCACTGGATTCAAAAACCCGGGTACCGTTTTGCCAGTCGCCATTTCCAGAAAGGGCAAAAGCTGCCAATGCATTGCTTTGCCGGGTAGTCAGGCTCAAGCTGCCATTGTTGTCGAAATCAAAGTTCTGCTGCCCGACAAAACATCCGGAAGTGACATAGGGATAATTGGTCGTGGCCTGCGCACCCCCGCTGGCGCTCGGCCCCATGTTGCTGGTGTAATAAAATACATTGAGGTTGGAGTTGTCGAATGAATCATAGGCTCTTACACCAAGGCGATTCACATCATTTCCAGTGGTCACCGTGCTGCTCTGATCCACGCGGAATTCCCAATATCCCGGTGCAGGGTTCAATACCGGGCTTGCAGACCATGAAGCCCAGTTGTTGTCGCAGAGCCAGCAGTCCCCCGCTGCCAAGGTGGCAGAAAAGCCAGGCTCCACTGCGCCGGTGGGATTGTGCAAAGTATAGCGAACGGCAGTGTTGTAGCCGCTTCTGCTGACATCATGGTTGGCTCCGGCGCCGATGTCGGCATCAAAAATATCCACCTGCAATTCACTGGTTCCCGGCGGCACTTCTATCCAGTAGGAATAATAGGTATTCAGCCCGGTGGCTCCACCGGCACATCCGGTGTTGTTATTTGCGGAATATGCATCGCCAAAACTGCAACTGATGCCGGAACCCTGTATGGTGATCAAATCTGCCGGACCTGTACCAGTTGTAGCGGCAAGGCTCTGTTCGACAGGAAGCAATACCAGCACCGCTGCCACCAGCAATGCCTTTTCCCAGAACTTACGGAATCCGCAAAAGGGGCTTTGTTTATACAGCAGGGCGGAGCCTTGGTTTTTCATACGAACAAAAAATCCTTGAGTAGGCCAGCAAGCAAGTGCATCGCAATTATTTGAAATATAACGCTGTTTTTAATGCACAGCTCAATGCAACAGATAGGTTCTGATAATACCCCGACATACTTTGCAGCGCAAACGACGCGCCTGCGCCAGGAGTCAGCGAAGCGTACGCATAACATACCCGACAAACATGCCCATGTATTCCCTGATCGCCCGCGTCGATCCCGTCAGGGCCGCCGCATCAGGCAGCCAGTCTAGCAATGTCGCCGGGGTTTCCACCAACTGGTAGTCCGTCGCCGCCGGTATAATCTGGAATCCAAAACGCGCAAACTCGAATTTAGCCCTGCGCATGTGGTAGGCCGAAGTTACCAACAGTATTTTCTTGATAGCACGCGCCTGCAGTATGTCCGCCGAGTATTCGGCATTCTGCCGGGTATTGCGGCTTGCCTCCTCCAGCACCATGGCCTGATCGGGAATTCCCAAGGCGAGCAGAATCTTTTTCATGGATACCGCTTCCGGCTCGAAACCCGTGGCATTGCCCCCGGTCAACAACAGAACCGGCGCCTTGCCGGCTTTATACAAAGCT
>JAJRUV010000033.1 GCA_024277595.1 Gammaproteobacteria bacterium | reverse complement strand
GCTCACCCCTGAAATCCGCCATTTCTGCGTTAAAAAATGATCATTTACCCGTGTAAACTTACATTTTTCGCCTTGAACTGACGAATTTCAGGGGCAATCTGAACAGTTACATACTCATTTTCAACTATGCTGAATAGTTACGAACCTGATACATCTTCCCGATAACAAGCCAGGTTTCAAGTTACATCGGCACAGTCGGGGTTTCGCGGCAAAAGTCTGGATGTGAGGACTTCGGCAGGGAAGTAGCAACTGAACAGACTCCCCTTGCCAACCTCGCTGCCGATCTCCAGATATCCCTGGTAACGGTTCATCACATGCTTGACGATGGCAAGTCCCAGCCCGGTTCCCCCTTTCTCCCGTGAACGACCCACGTCGATTCGATAGAATCGCTCTGTCAGGCGAGGAATGTGGTGAGCGGCGATGCCTTGGCCACTATCCTTTACCTCAAATCTGGCCCCCTGCTCGCTTCGGCGCCAGCAGATCCGGATCTCCCCGCCCGCAGGAGTGTACTGCACTGCATTGAAGATCAGATTGGAAAACAGGCTGCGCAACTCCTCATATTCACCTTTTATCAACAGCGCGGGATCAGCGTCCAGGCTGATCCTTTGCTCGTTGTCACCACTGAGCATAATGGCATCCTCCTGAATGACAGCAAGCAGGGTCGGCACATCGATTACCTCTCCCCCACCTGGCTGCCCTCCGTTTTCCATTCTTGCAAGGAACAGCAGATCCGTCACAATGTGCTGCATCCGCTGCGTCTGCTGCTCCATAAGCACCACGGAGCGTTGCCAATCCCGGGGCAACTCTTCAGCACTGTCCGTCATAGACTCGAGGTAACCGGAAATCACCGTCAACGGCGTACGCAGCTCATGGGAAACATCGGCCACGAAACCACGGCGCATCTGCTCCAGCTGGTGCAGACGGGTGATATCCCGGGCGGTCAACAGGCGGCGGTTCTTGCCGTAAGAGACAAGATGCACTGACAAAATAACGGTTTCATCTTCCGGTGAAGGAATCTCAATCGGTTCATCACCACCCCCTTTGTCCAGATAGGCTCTGAAGACAGGGTGGCGCAGCAGATTGCCGATGTGCTGCCCCACATCGGTTGAAGGCTGCAGCCCGAGCAGTTTTTGTGCCGGTTTGTTGTACCACTCGATGGTATCATACTCACCGAGCATGACGGTGGCATCAGGCAGTGCAGCAGCCAGTTTATAAAAGCGCTTCAGCAGCCGGTTAAGCCGTTTTCGGCGTCTGAGACTGCCTTCACGAAGGCGATAGATGCCATCGAATGCGCTTCCCCAGATACCGCTGGACACCGGCAGACTACTGAGTTCAGCCCGCCGCAGCCAGCGTTGCAGACGTGACAGATTATAGAGATGCCAGACCAGATAACCGAGCATTGCCAACAACAGAAACAGCAACACATGCCCCACCACCCATCCCAGCAGAAGGGCCAGTAAAGCAACCAGAATCACGCGGATAAACTCTACTGTAACGATACTGTTACTCCCGTCACATCTGCGGGGAAAAGCGGTATCCCGCTCCCCTTACCGTCTGAATCAGCCGATCATGTTGATGGGACTCGAGGGCCTTGCGCAAACGGCGCACATGAACATCCACGGTACGCTCCTCGATATAGGCCGTTCCACCCCAGACGCGATCGATAAGCTGGTTGCGGCTGTAGACCCGCTCCGGATGTGTCATGAAAAACTGCAGCAGACGGAATTCGGTCGGCCCCAGATCCACCGGCTTGCCGTGAGATGTAATACGGTGACTGGCCTGATCGAGGTGTAACCCGTTGACCTCCAGTCCCTCATCCTCCAGCGGAGAGATGCGGCGCAACACGGCGCGAATACGCGCCACCAGCTCACGCGGAGAAAACGGTTTGGTGACATAGTCATCGGCCCCTGCCTCGAGACCCCGGATATTATCATCCTCCTCACCGCGGGCTGTCACCATGATGATGGGCATCTCATGGGCAGCCTTGTCACGCTTGAAGCGCCGCGCCAGATCAATCCCGCTGCTGTCGGGCAACATCCAGTCCAGCAGAACCAGATCGGGCAGCCGCTCAAAAACCCGGGTCTGCGCCTCTGCGGCATCGGCAGCCTCATCCACCTCAAAACCGGCCCGCGTCAACGCAAATATGACCATCTCCCGAATCGCCGCCTCATCTTCAACAATCAGTATTCTCTTCATCACGGTATTCTTATCCCTGCACAACTGATGCACTCCACCAGCCGCCATTTCAGCAAAGAGATATTACATTCCTGTTACAGCCGAATCCCGACTGGCGAGAGTTGCTGCCCTACCCTTTCAAACTCCCGCCACAATTCGATAAAAGGACGGCCTGCAACTGGATGGGCCCGTTGTGGCGCAATCTCGGCCAGGGGACACAGGACAAAGGCATATTTCATGATTTCATCCCGCGGAATCTGTATCTTGCCTTCACTCAAAACCAGGTTATCGTACAGTAGCAGATCCAGGTCAAGAGGGCGGGGGGCAAAGCGTTTTTCACCCCGCTTGCGGCCATGTTCCGCCTCGATGCGCTGGAGTGCAGCAGCAATCTTCTGAACAGATTGCCTGCTGTCAAAGCCCACCACCAGATTGAAGAAGTTAGCCCCGTCAAAACCCACTGCCTCACTGTCATAGACACGGGACAACAGCAACTCACCAAACTGCCTGCGTAACGCGGTAACGGCACTGCGGATGTTGCTGGAACGATCCATGTTGCTTCCCATTCCAACATAAACCCTGGCTTTCATTTTTCACCACCACCCATTACAGACCGGTTCAAAATATGCTGTTGGATCATTGCTGCGAAAAGGCAGCAAGAAAAAAACAGGGCCTCACCATTTCACTCCCGCTGCCCGCGCTCAATGATCACCCCCACATCACGGGCACCACGCACCGCACCTTTTTTATTGATGCACAGACGAACCCACGACACCTGGAACTCATCCCGGACAATCTCTGTCACCCGCTCCGCCAGTGTCTCTACCAGCTGGAACTCGCTTGAACCGACAAACTCAATCAGCCGTTTGGCCACAGCTTTGTAGTCCAGTGTATCGTCAATAGCATCCGAAACCGCCGCGTTGCGGATATCGGCCGCCATCTCCAGATCCAGGCTGACCACCTGTTTGATACAGCGTTCCCAGTCGAAAATACCGATTACTGTTTCTATGCGCAGATCGCGCAAAAAGATAATGTCCATATGGCAAATATCCCATCAATCCGGTACGCTGTCCAGATGATCCTGGAAACCGCAGTTGACCGCTCTCATCCCATGTTAGCTGCTGATGTGCAACCTGTTAATTTCAAGCTGGTTATTAACCTGCCGGGTAAAGCGCGCGATGGCACAAGTTGTACGCTTGTCCCGCACCCTCGCAAGCGTACACTTCACACTATCCAGCCGCGGTTTCCGGAATGATATTCGACGGGTTCCTGATCCTTTCCGCCTACCTGCTGGGCTCCCTGTCCACAGCGGTTATCACCAGCAAGCTGCTGGGGCTTCCCGATCCCCGCACCCAGGGCTCTGGCAACCCCGGAGCCACCAATGTCCTGCGTATCGGTGGCAGAAAAGCGGCCTTCATCACCCTGTCGGGAGATATGCTGAAGGGACTCATCGCTGTGCTGGCGGGGCGACTTCTGGGGGCCGGTGACATAGCAATCGCAGCAATGGGAGCGGCCGTTTTTCTGGGCCATCTCTACCCGCTCTTTTTCGGCTTCAAGGGTGGCAAGGGGGTGGCAACCGGGCTGGGGGTGCTGCTGGGAACCTCCTGGGCAGTCGGATTCGCCACACTGGCCACCTGGCTGGCGGTGGCGGCTCTGACCCGTTACTCATCACTTTCCGCGTTGTGCGCCGCGCTCCTGGTGCCAGCCTGGACCGCCTGGTTTACAGACTCACCATCACTTCTGGTTATGGCAGTTGCATTATCCCTGCTGCTCATCTGGCGACATCGCGGCAATATTGGCAGTCTTGTCAACGGCACTGAAAACCGGATTGGCAAAAATAAATCAAAAAAATAGCCATTCGACTTTGCTCACCGCAACAGTTCACCAACCTTGTGAAACCTGCTTGCCAGCATACCGATACCATAACCAGAAAATCCATATGTCAGTTTTTTTTACCATGAAAAACAGGCTCGCTCTCACCCCCTCCCAGACAAAAACAATGCCATACAGGATAAATAACAGGCAATAACAGGGCGTTAAGCCAAAAACCAGATATTAATGAAAAACCAAATATTGACGCCCGTCACAAAAAAAAGCGTCAAACAGCTTTACAGAAACAGATCGCCGAAAGTGGAAGCAATTGAAATATCACTGCATATTCAATGAAAAATTAACAATGGCGTAAAAATTGCACTAAACTGCTTTTGCATAAAAAGGCGCGGAGACGGTTAAACCCTCTGCAAAGCTTTACTATCTAAACACATGGAGAACTAGCGATGAAAGCAAAGCACATACTCGCCATATCACTGCTGGCATTTGCCAGTGCAGGAGCAGAAGCAGCAACTACGCTGACAGGATCCGGGGCGGCACTATCCGATACCGAGAGCAGCATAACAATACACCCGAATGGAACTTTTTCCGACAGCTGGTCGCTGGTAGTGGATGAAACAATCGGTGCCGCTGATGTTAACATCAGCGTTTCTGATGTTCACGGCTCCCTGCTTGGGTATACCGTTAACATTGATAACCTGGCGGTCACCGGAAGTCCAACCTTTGCCGGTGGAGGCGACAGCTTGTTTTACACAGGTACGCTTGAAAATGGCACATACAATTTCACAATTGGTGGTGATGCCACAGGTGACAACACGGTAAATGGCTATAGTTTCGGGGGAGCCTATGAGGTTTCGCTCAATGCAGCGCCCGTCCCCCTTCCACCGGCCGCACTGCTCTTCGGCTCAGCCCTCGTTGGTCTGGCTGCCCTGAGACGTCGTAAAAACAGCTGAAAAAGTGTGACCTGATCGATCGGCAAAACTCGCTCTGATCCCCTCCGCAGCAAATGGGGTTCAGAGCGAAGTTTTTATAACTCCCTCCCAATTAAAACCGCCTCAACTTCTTTCTACGTCATCAATGCAGACCCGCAAAACAGGGAACCCCTGTATTCCACCCAAAGCAGGAGCGGCAGAAAAAATGGCGACCGCACCCTGTGTCAGATTTTCTTACAGGCCAGAGTCAGCCCCCGCCCTTGGCAGATCCAAAGTTTTCAAGCATTATTAGAATAATTCCATATAACAACAAATAGTTAACAACGGCATTGGAAACACCAACGCAAACAAAGATAGCCAACCCTCCACAACACCCATGTCAGATAATTTTACACCCGCTTGTTCCCTGTCTAAAAACAATTGTCAAAATATTGTTACCAATCAGCTGCCTACAGACACAGGCACGCTAATTGCCCTATTTGCTGTGCGTATTACAGCAAAAACAGCGTGCCCAGTTAGCCCGATTGTGTGACTGAGGTATCGGGTTCGAGCCGTAGAGCGTATCCCGTTTGGTAATTGGCAAGGAGAAGATGATAATGAAACTACAACACCTGCTGGCAGCATCGCTACTGGCGCTGGCCGGCACAGGAGTGCATGCGGCGACCTATATGGCAATTTCGCCGGGCACATACGATGGGGTTTCCGTATTAAACACCCTGTATGATGGTCAAAGCACATCGGTATATCACGATAACGTGTCGGGAACCGGTAAGGCGTTCTCGGATACCTGGACACTGGAGGTAAATGAAGCACCGGGTGCAGCGAATGTCCGCGTTCATTTTTCCGATATCCCGCTTACTTTCAGCGGCATGAATTTTGACATTCAAAACATGAGTGCTTCCGGTTCCCCAAACCCACCCCTGGAGATTACCGGGTCAAACGACAGCTGGGGGTTTAGCGGAGCATTAACCAATGCTGTATACAACATTACAGTCTCGGGTACCGCTATGGGTGTCGGCGATACCGGTGTCGGTATTACCGGTGGAGGATGGTATAATGCATCGCTCAACGCCGCGCCTGTTCCCATCCCGCCGGCTGCACTGCTCTTCGGTTCAGCTCTTGTTGGTCTGGCTGCCCTGAGACGCAAGAAAGCAGCAGAAAAAATGGCTGATTGAGTTTCGATCAGTGACTTTTTTGACTCTGGCGCCCGTTTGCACGGGCGGGTGCCGGAGTTTTATGTTTGACGTAAAAATTTATCGCACCCGGGTCGCTGCGGGCTATTTTGCCAGACAGCATTCTGGATTGTTGGCGAGCTTCCGACTGTCGCCATTATCTTCCCTTTAACCACCCACGGGTTTTTAAAACCCGGTATGTCGAGGTGTGTCTGCACTCTCTCCTGGAAACACCACCCGCCGCGTCGACGCGAAAAGAGCGCACCGAACCAGCAATGAGGGTAAACAGAATATTCGCTGGCGACCAGCAGATTGTTACCTCCCCTGGCAACTCGCTTTAAAGCATCGTTACTCACAAAATTGCCGCCTGCTTCCCCGTAGCCCTTTGAGCGCAGAAAAATGTGTGGCTCAGAAAAATTATGCTCGTAATTTTTACTTTCACCAAGAGACAAACCTGAATTTATAGGCTAGACTGTACTGAGTCTAAATCACAAAACAGACAAAAACGCCAGAGAATAACAAGTACAACACAACGGATTTACATTTTGTTTTTTAATTCAGGTAATTTTCACATAACCAATAACCGATATCCTTAAAGACATGTAGCCCTTTCACAGGAAAAACCAGGAAACCGGTTTTATGCCTGATGAAAAAACCAGACAGCACCACCCCGGGACAATTTGTTCGTTATCAACCAGCAGGGTAGATTTCATATGCTATTGAACAACAAAAAACCATATCTGTTTTTACTGCCACTCACCGTGTTACTGGTTGGCGTGCTGCTCCCCCTCCCTGGCCACGCCATGAGGGGAATGAATCTGTTTGGCGGTGAAGTAACAGAAGTAAAATGCCGGGTTTGCCACGAGACGCGCTTTAACAAAGGAGACAGCCCTCTGGCCGAGTGGCTGGGAATGCGTAACCCGGATAAACATCATCTCAAAGTGGGTACCGAGGTAAAGTGCACTACCGGACCTCCGGGCCAAGCACTGGGGAACGTTTATGACTGCACATCATGCCATCGTTTTACCTGGGATGAAGAGACCGTTTCCTACAAGTTTGATGTTTTCCGGGACTGCCTGTACTGCCATCCGGCAAGCACTGTAACCGGCCCTCCGATGAGAAACCGGCACCCCATGAGGGGGCTTCCGTGTAATGCATGCCACGGTATAACAATTTATGACGATGGCACGTATGACTACACGGGTGGCGGCAGAGGAGGCATGGGGGGCGGTAGAGGTGGTAGAGGTGGCATGCGAGGGAGCAGTATGGGGGGTATGGGCGGTGGTGGCAGTTGCAGATGACAACTCACTCTGTTCGCTTCTTCTGTCAGTAACAAAACCGGTCTAACGAGAGGTATTCGCTGTGATAAAGAAACTGCTGCAAGGGTTGATACTACTACCGGTAGTGGCAATGAGCGCCACAGTATTTGCCAGCATTCCCCCTCCTCCGGTCAACCAGAATATCGGCATTCCGGATGGCGTATTCAACGACATGACATTTGAAACCTGCCTTGGCTGCCACGGTGATCCGGAAAATGCTCCGGCTCCCGTCAATCCCGGATATCTGCCGGATCGGCACCACCTGCGGGTTAATACCCCCATTGGTGAATATTCGGCCTCTCCCTACCCGGAAAAATCACCGGGTGGCACTCACCAATGCTTGACCTGTCACCTGACAGATTGGGTTGCTGATCCCGCCATGCCGGATGGCGGATATTTCAAGTTTGTTCTGGAACCAACCGAACCCGAGTTTCGCAACTGCCTCAACTGCCATGCACAAACACCAGGAGTTGCCTCGGTTCACCACCTGACCCAAAAGGCTCAGGAGGCCAAATGCCAGCTCTGTCATGGCAGTCTCATTGATGATCCCAATGATGATAGCCACATCCCGGATTACGACATTTCACTGATAACACCTTGGCCGGGCGACAATTACGATACCAGCAGCCGGTCGAACCAGTTTAATCCTCCTGTTGCTGCATACAACGGTCGGCGCAAAGGCAACTGCTCCCACTGCCACTACTCCGGAACAGATCAAGTCAGCGGCAGAGTTGTGCCAACCAATTTCAACACCCATCACGGGACAGGCGTTGGCCAGCCGAACAGTGGTTCGGTGCATGGCTGCAACCTGTGCCATGACTTTACTCCCCCGAACCACACTATCCGGGGTTGCGAGAAATGTCATGGCATCAGTTCCCTGCACAACATCGAATTTGACCAGAAGGGTGATGGTATAACGCCGGGCAAGGAAGAACCCTTCTGGGGCCATATCGGCAGTCCGGCCAATTGCCGGGGCTGTCACGGCAATTTTGAGGGGGCTGGTGTCGAGGCCATACTTCAGACGGGAGACGGGCCGTCTTCCGGCACAAACGTTGTTCCCACTTTTGGCCATATGGGAACGAGGGGTCGGGGAATGCGGGGTGGCAGAGGGGGAATGCGGAGTGCTTCAGTCGATGCGGAGCCAAGGGTGCTTACTTTTACCGGCTCCGGCTTTATCAGTACCCTGCAGAGTCCAGATGGTCCTGTTGAGCTGGTCGCCAGCGTGATATTGACTGACAGGGACGGAAATTTCCACGAGTATAAAGCCGACACCGTCACGCCAACCACCCTTGAGGTGAGATTACCTGATGACCTGCCACCAGGAAGTTACGATGTTCAACTGGTTAAGGGTACGGTAAAAAGCCCTCTCGCCAACCTGGTCGTCACACCTGACGTAACCATAGGCGAGGTCAGTTGCGACGATGGCAAAATCACTGTCACTGGCAGCGGATTCAGCGGCTACCTGGACGCAAAAAACTCGGGAACCAGCATCTCCGACATGACAGCGCTGAAAAACTGCAAAGTGGATTCCTGGAGTGATACCCACATTGTTGCCGACTGCGGCTCTGGCATTGAGGAAAACATAAAGGTCGACGGAGTATTCGGCAGTGCAATTGCCAATGCCACATGCGAAAGAACCACCAACTCAGGCACCGGCAGCTCTGGTTCTAACGATGATACCAGCAGCAGTAGGCCAAAATGGTGGGATGTCTGGAGCTGGTGGTCCTCCTGGACGTGGTCACGGAGGTGATATCGATGCTCTAGGAGTCTGTCAGGTTTGGGAATAATCTACTGCGCTGAGGGGAGAGCGGCCAATTTGACTCGATCTCCCACCAGCTCGCTACGATTACCCAAACCCGACAGACTCCTAGAATAACTGTTTTTTGGATTTTCTTCAGGAAACGAGAAATTTGCATTCCGGGCGCAAAATTATAGCAGGTTTTTTTAAGCACCCTTATTTAGCTTGCCAGCCATATTTGTTATATTGAGCAGGCGGGCAATAGACCGAGCAGTGCGGATTTCTCTGAAGTTCGTGAGCATCTACCTATACCGGAAAAACAGCCAATGCTCGCCAACAACCGTACCAGAACAACCAAATAACAACAAATCTAGCGGTATCGTATCGCTGTTTATCAGATATGGATTCTGGTATACACGCAAGTAAACACCTGTTCAAACAGCTTGAAATGGATTGGCAGGAACACACAAGGAAAGTTTTATGTTTTATTTTACTAAACACAACCATCTTCTCATTACTGTTTTTTTTCTCTCCACCACGGCGATAGCTGCGGAACAGAAAATGATTATTGGATTCCACGAAAAAATTGCTTCACCACACCGAGAGCTGATTAACAATCATGGCGGCGTTATCCAGCGTGAATATGATTTAATACCTGCCATAGTAGCCACGCTGCCCGAATCCGCTCTATCTGAACTGGGCACCCATCCACTGATAGCCTATATTGAAGAAAACGCGACAATCACCATTATAGAACCGCCCGCGGGTTCCGCGATTATCTACTCTCCGGGAGTCTTTACCGCCGACACATCTCAAAATGAGTACGACCGCTCGTGGGGAGTAAAGCACATCGGAGCCAAAGCAGCTCACCAGCAGGGTATTACCGGGAAAGGGGTAAAAATAGCAGTGATTGACACCGGCATCGATTTTCATCACGAGGAGCTGGATGACAATTACCGCGGCGGTTATAACTTCATTGATGAAAGCACCCCCCCACTGGATGACAGCTACAACAGCCACGGCACCAACGTAGCAGGGATCATTGCCGCCGAGAAAAACGGTACCGGCGTTGTTGGCGTAGCTCCGGAGGCATCCCTATACTCCCTCAAGGTTCTGGATGAACGAGGCAGCGGTTCGGTAGACAGTGTTATTGCAGCGCTGCAGTGGAGTATCGATAATGATATGGATATCGCCAATATCAGTATTCAGGGTGGACACACGGAAGCATTCGAAGCAGCCTGCAAAGCAGCCCATGAGTCTGGCTTGCTAATCATCGCTGCTGCCGGAAACACTTACGGCGCAAGAACGAGCTACCCGGCCACCTACAGTTCAGTAGTTTCTGTAACCGGAACCGACGCATATGATCAGCGCGGTGATTTTGCACCCATCGATACGGAAATAGAGTTGAGCGCACCCGGAGTACTCGTCCCCTCTACCGCAATAGACGGCGCATACGGAACCCTGAGCGGCACCTCGCAGGCCGCCCCCCATGCAGCAGGAACCGCCGCCCTGATAATGTCGGAAGCGGCACATTACCCAGCCATTTCCGGCCTGGACATAAATGAAGACACAAGGACAAAACTGCAATTATCGACCCGGGAACTCGGGCTGACGGGAAAAGACGATATTTACGGCTATGGTCTTGTAAGTGCGGAACTGCCCGCTACAATTATCGACAAGGTTACTTGCACCGGCAATACTGTTACAGTCGAAGGCAAGGGCTTTGGCCGTTATCTGAAAAATGAAAACCTTCCTGTGGCACTTACTGACACCGGCACTGCGGAAAAATGTGGTATTGAAAACTGGACAACATCCAAAATCATCGCTGATTGTGGTCTGGACGCATCGGGTTCTGTTAAAGTTACCAGCGTATTTGGCAGCGCAGAGAGTGCTTGCATCAGTTCCCCCTCCACTCCAGCACGTCCAAAATGGTGGTTAATAGAGAGCTGGTGGTCTTCCTGGCACTAAATAAAAACTCCAGGTATCAGCCCACTTTATAAACCATTTGACTCCCCTCTCTTCGGGAGGGGAATACTCCTTCCTCTCGCAGGCAACAAACAGGAAAGAGGGCGTTCTGAACAACCAGCCAGTAGGTATCCGGAACAGTTATTCCGGTTCGCCAACAAATACATAAAATGCACGCGTAACAAGGCGGAGAAACCGTATGCCCGATCTAAAGCTCAGACATTCCCTTATTTCCTTAATGCTCCTTGTCACGGGAATTGTTTCCCCACAAACCGGCATGGCGGCAGATCATGGGGTTATTATCGGGTTTCATGAACAACCCGGCTCTACTCACCGGAAACTGATCAACGATCTTGGTGGGCAGATCTCCCGTGAGTACACCCTGATTCCGGCTGTAGTGGCAAAAATACCATCAACCAACCTCACCATCCTCCGCAACCATCCGCTTGTAGCCTATGTTGAAGAAAACACTGAAATCAAGACAATGGTTTCCCCCTATCTGCCCCCGCAGTCCGCCACATCCGGTTTTTTTTCCGCCAGCACAGAAGATGAATATCAGCGCTCATGGGGAATACAACGCATCGGAAGCAAGGCGGCACACGCCCAGGGCGTCACCGGAAAAGGGATAAAAGTCGCCATAATTGACAGTGGTATCGATTACAATCATGAAGATCTGGATAACAACTACCTCGGCGGATATGATTTTGTTTTTGATGACGACGACCCCATGGATGACAGTTGGAACAGCCACGGCACCAATATTGCGGGAGTTATCGCTGCCGAGAAAAATGGCATCGGGGTTGTTGGAGTCGCCCCCGAAGCCTCACTTTACGCACTAAAGGTGCTGAACCAACGTGGTGACGGCCTGATGGAAAACATAGTTGCGGCCATACAGTGGGCCGTTGACAACAAAATGGACATTATCAACATCAGTATTGAAGGAGAGGGCAGTGAGGCGCTCAAGACAGTCTGTGACGCGGCATACGAAGCCGGTCTGTTGATTGTCGCTGCTGCCGGCAATACAAAGGGAGGACCAGCCAGCCCCCTCGCCTCCTACAGCTCTGTTGTTGCCGCGACCAGCACCGACAAAGAGAACAACCTGGCCAGCCATGCACCAATCAGCCCCGAAGTGGAACTTTCCGCCCCGGGTGTATCCATATACTCAACAGCACGAACCACATCGGGCGGCGGCTACGGCAGCTTGGACGGCACCTCGCAAGCAGCCCCTCATGTAACCGGCATGGCTGCCCTGATACTGTCATCCGGCAAGCTGGAAGACCTCAACGGGGACGGTGAGACCAACAACAAGGATCTGCGGCTGATGCTGCAGCGATCTGTTGATGATCTGGGAGATGCAGGCAGAGATGAACTATTTGGTTATGGACTGGTCAACCTGAGGAAGGTTTTTCCGATACACCTGGAAAGAACGGAGCAGTGGCTGGCCGGATGGCAGACAGCCATTTTGGACAATAGGCAGTATCGCATATCCATACAAAACAACTCTCTCTATGGCATCATCAGCTGGGTGTCCGAAAACGGCACCTTTCGCCGGGATCTTTCCGCTGTACACATTTTCAAAGGTTACCGGCAACAACTGCCGCAGCAGATCGATTTTGAGCTCGATGCAACCGGCAAAACGCTCAAGGTTATTTTCATACCCTTTGGGGAAATTGGCTCTTTCGCAGATATAACCATCAACTAGGAAAAAACAGATGCGTATAATACATTCCATACTTCTTGTCACTGTTCTGCTATTGATAACCTCTACCGCTTACGGCACACCACAACAGCAAGAGGAGAAGCCGCAAGGTGAAATTGTTGCAAAAGTCAACGATATTCCCATCTATGAAAAGGAGTTGGGCGAGTCATTGGCGTTGCGCTTTAACAAACGTAAAAAATACGGAATGAAGGCAGGCAACCTCCAGTCTGATGTGGCGTATGCCGTACAGATGCAGATTCTTGATGAGCTGATTGACTCAGCGGTTATATATCAGGCCGCCATGGCGATGGAGGATCCTCCTGATGTCGAAGAACAGGTTAATCAAAAATTGCTCTCTCTGGCAAGCACCTTTGGCAGTGAAAAGAAATATGATGAATTTTTGAGCACGAAAGACACCTCGCTGGAGAAAAAACGTACTTATTTCAGAAAGTCTTTTCTTGTTCAAGCCTACTTTGACCAAAAAGGACTGACCAAACCGAATATTCCAGAAAATGATATCAAGGCGCTTTATGAACAACAGAAGAAAAGCTTCAGAATCCCCGAGCAGGTAAAACTAAACCAGGTTTTTATAAAGATTGAAAATAGTGCTTCTCCTGATGAGAAGGAAAAAATAGAAAAAACAGCACAGGAAGCAAAAAGATTATTGGTTGAGGGAAAAAGTTTTGCTGAAGTCGCCAGTGAGTTGTCCGAGAAGACGGGCCTGGAAATCGCTGGTGGGGAGCGCGGCTACATCAAGAAAGGAGTGCTGCCCCAAGAGGTTGATGATGTTGCCTTTTCAATCATGCCCTGGAAAATCAGCGATGTAATTGAATCAAAATTTGGTTACCATGTTCTGATGATCGCTGGCAATAAGCTTGGCAGCTTCACTCCCTACGAAAAAGTGAGGGATTTTCTGCTCAGTTATCTGGAATCGGAAGCGGTAAGAGCAAATGTAGTCACTCACACCCGGGAACTCCGTGAAAAGGCAAAAATCGAGATTCTTCTGAAAAAAGAGGGCAGCCCGGATAAAAAGGCCAGTACATCGAGTTAACTGACCCGCGCTCAGGTGAACTGAACAACCCTCGACCATATCGAATCGATTGAAATCGAGGGGTTTCCACCATCCCCGACCGAGACACTAAAAAAGCAGGTGGTTATCCACCTGCTTTTTTTTCATCCGGCAAGAAGATATCCCGCCGGTTCCAGTTGGCCATTCTTTTCAGCAGATGGTCCAGCCCGCCACGCCGGATCTCATCCGCAAAACTGGAACGATAGGTTGTCACCACACTCACTCCATTGATTTTTATGTCATAAATCTTCCACTGGCCATCGCGTCGTATCAAGCTGTAGTTCACCGAATGTGGTGCTCCAGCACTACGCATAACCTCTGAGCGCACCACCATCCGGCGAGCTTTTTTTTTCATTTTGGGAGCGAAAAACCGGAACTTGAAGTCGGCGTACTCCAGCAAGGCCGAAGAGTAGAACCGAATCAGCATGCTCTTGAACTCCCGGGCAAAACGGGCGCGCTGTTCGGGAGTGGCGCTGCGCCAGTATTTTCCCAGTACCCAACGTGATACCACCTCCAGATCCACATGGGGAACCAGCACCTCCTCCACCAGAGCATGCAGTTGTTCCGGATTGCTGCGCAGCTCGGAGTCGTGCTCGCGCAGTGCAGCCAGCATCTGTTCAGCAGCCTGTTCCAGCATCACCTCGGGTGACTGTTCCGCTGCTGCCATCTGCGGCAACAACCACAGAGCAGTCAACCCGAACCAACCGTAAATTATGATGCGCAGCGATAACATCATTATCGCCTCAACTTTGGTAAAATGTCATTCCATATAGCATAGAGCCAGAATCTCGCCCCAGCAATGAACAAACCCGAACTACTGTCGCCCGCCGGCACCCTGAACAATCTGCATTACGCCCTGGCCTATGGTGCCGATGCGGTATATGCCGGACAACCGCGTTACAGCCTGCGAGTACGCAACAACAATTTCACCCTGGAGAACCTGGCTACCGGCATTGAGGAGACCCGCGCAGCGGGGAAAAAATTCTTTGTCACCAGCAACCTGATGCCACACAATGCAAAGGTGGCCACATTCCTGCGAGATATCGAACCGGTGATAGCACTCAAGCCGGATGCCCTCATCATGGCCGATCCGGGCCTGATAATGCAGGTGCGGGAGTGCTGGCCAGAGCTACCCATCCACCTCTCGGTGCAGGCCAACACGGTCAACTGGGCGGCAGTAAAATTCTGGCAGCGAGAGGGGATAACCCGGGTCATCCTCTCCCGCGAGCTGTCGCTGGACGAGGTGGAGGAGATCCGTCAGCGCTGTCCCGATATCGAGCTGGAGCTGTTCGTACACGGCGCACTCTGCATCGCCTACTCCGGCCGCTGCTTGCTGTCCGGTTACTTCAACCATCGCGACCCCAACCAGGGAAGTTGCACCAACTCCTGCCGCTGGGACTACAAGGTGCATAACGCCACCGAAAATATCAGCGGTGACCTGCAACCCATCGCATTCGATGCCGTGAAGGCAATACACAATCCCGAACCCTTCGCCGGCTGCGGCAACGGTGAGCGTCATCCCCTGGCCGACAGGGGTTATTTGATCGAGGAGCAGGGCCGCCCCGGCGAGCTGATGCCCATCATGGAGGACGAGCACGGCACCTATATCATGAACTCCAGGGATCTGCGCGCCGTGGAGCATGTGGAGCGGCTGGTGAAAATCGGTGTGGACTCACTCAAGATTGAGGGACGCACCAAGTCCCACTACTATGTCGCACGCACCACCCAGATCTACCGCCGGGCCATTGACGATGCGCTAGCCGGTCGTCCCTTCGACCCGTTCCTGCTGGGGGAGCTGGAGAATCTCGCCAACCGGGGTTACACCGATGGCTTCTACCAGCGCCACCACAGCAAGGAGTACCAGAACTACCTGAGCAACTACTCCCACAGCAAACAGCAGCTGTTCGTGGGCGAGATCTGTCACATCGATGAGCAGAGCGGTCTGGCAGAGATTAATGTCAAAAACAAGTTCCGTATCGGCGACCAACTGGAACTGATCCAGCCCTCCGGCAATCAGACCCTGACACTGGAACACATGGAAGATCTCAACGGCAACCGGATGGAGGAGGTTCCCGGTGGAGGATATCAGGTTCGGATCCCGCTGCCTGTCGACTATGGCAATATGGGATTGTTGGCAAAAAATCTACAGGGTTAACAGAAGGAGCAGACCATTGATTCAATCAGGAACCAGCCACAGTCATTTCTCTCGCGTCCGCAAACGACGCATGCGCCGGGACGACTTCTCCCGCCGCCTGATGCGCGAATCCCGTCTCGACGTGGAAGACCTTATCTACCCGCTGTTCATCCTGGATGGTGAAAACCGGTGCGAGGCGGTTCCCTCCATGCCTGGCGTGAAGCGGATCAGCATCGACTTGCTGCTCAAGGAAGCAGAAGAGCTGGTACGGCTCGGCATCCCGATGGTGGCTCTGTTTCCCGTCACCCCGATGGAACAGAAGAGCGAAGAGGCCCGCGAAGCATGGAATCCGGACGGCATCGCCCAGCGGGCGGTGCGCGCCCTGAAACGGATACATCCCGACCTGGGAGTGATGACCGATGTAGCGCTCGACCCCTTCACCACCCACGGTCAGGACGGGCTACTCGACCAATCCGGCTATGTGATGAACGACGAGACCGTGGAGGTGCTGGTGCGCCAGGCAGTCTCCCATGCCGAGGCCGGTGCCGATGTGGTGGCTCCTTCCGACATGATGGATGGCCGCATCGGCGCCATTCGTGACGCCCTGGAGGAGACCGGCCACATCCACACCCGCATCATGGCCTACTCCGCCAAGTACGCCTCCAGCTTCTACGGCCCGTTCCGCGATGCGGTGGGTTCCGCCGCCAACCTGGGCGGGGGCGACAAACAGACCTATCAAATGGACCCGGCCAATGGTGACGAGGCGCTCCGGGAGGTAGCGCTGGATCTGGAAGAAGGAGCCGACATGGTGATGGTCAAACCCGGCATGCCCTACCTCGACATCGTCCGCCGGGTCAAGGAGCAGTTCGGGGTTCCTACCTATGCCTATCAGGTGAGCGGTGAGTATGCCATGCTGATGGCCGCCGCGCAGAACGGCTGGCTCAATGAACGGGCAGTGATCATGGAGGCATTACTCTCCTTCAAGCGAGCCGGAGCCGATGGCATCCTCACCTATTTTGCCAAACGGGCGGCCATCTGGCTAAGAGAGAGCCCGTGAGCGATCTGTTCGACTTCGACAAGCCGGATCGCTATGCAGTGATGGGTAACCCTGTCCGGCACAGCAAGTCGCCGCGGCTCCATGCCCTGTTCGCCGCGCAGACCGGACAGAACATCGAATACAGCGCTATCCAGGTAGATCCCGGCGGTCTGGAACAGGCGATAGGCAATTTTCAGGCCAGTGACGGCAAGGGGCTGAACATCACCGTACCGTTCAAGCGCATCGCCTGGGAGCTGATGGACGAACTCAGTGATCGCGCCTGTCTGGCTGGCGCGGTTAACACCGTTCTGTTTCGCAATAACCGCTATTTCGGCGACAACACCGACGGCATCGGACTGGTGCGCGACATCCGCGACAATCACCAGACCCGGCTCGGCGGGAAAGAGATCCTGCTACTGGGCGCCGGTGGTGCGGCACGCGGCGCGGTAGAACCGCTGCTGACCGAAAACCCCGCCCAACTGGTGATCGCCAACCGCACCCCCGACAAAGCCAAAACGCTTGCCCGGGAGTTCGGCAAGCTGGGAGAAATAAGCGGCTGCGGCCTCCCTGCTCTGGCCGGTCAACAGTTCGATCTGGTCATCAACGCCACCGCCGCCAGCCTGGTGGGAGAGCTGCCGCCACTCCCTGCCGATCTGCTGGCCGAAAGGGGCTGGTGCTACGACATGATGTACGGTGCCGAACCCACCCCTTTTCTGCGCTGGGCAGAACAGCACGGCGCGACAAAAAGCGTGGATGGACTCGGCATGCTGGTGGAGCAGGCGGCGGAATCGTTCTATCTGTGGCGCAGTATCCGACCGGACACGGCAGCAGTGATCGAGCTGTTGCGGAAAGATCTATGCAACGATTGTTGACCCGGCAACAATATGTATCGGGTTAACAGTATTTTTTCAGGATGATAAGGTACCGCCCGGAATGAAACGACGCACTCTGGTCAATTTTCTTTTGCTTGTGAGCGCCGCCCTGCTGGCCGCACTGGTTATATACGAACCAGGAGGAACTGACGATCCCGCTTCCCCGTCCCCCCTTACCCCGCTCAGCCGTGGTGAGATAACCCGTATTCACGTCAAGCAAGACAGCAACCCGGAGATCACGCTGCAAAAACAGGGCAATGGTCTCTGGCAGATGACAACACCTCTCCCTCTCCCCGCCAGTCAGTATCGTGTTGACTCTCTATTACAGCTGGCTGATACGCCCAGTCTGGGCAGTTTCAATATTCAAGACCGCAACCTCAGCATTTTTGGGCTAAATCCACCGAAGGTAGTACTGACATTCAATCAACTGACATTGAGATTCGGCAATACCGAACCATTAAGTGGACACCGCTATGTCGCCGTAACCGATAAAATTCATCTGGTCAATGACAGCGCATACTACTCTGTGATTGCCAGGCCCGCAGCATTTGCTGATCATGCGCTGCTACCGGCCAACAGCGACATCGAGGGACTTACCCTTCCCGGTTTGTATCTGTGGCATGAGAGAGATCGCTGGCACGCAAAACCCGCGTCTGAACAGATTACAACCGAAGCGATTGAAGCGCTTGTCAATGAATGGCAGCACAGCGAAGCCATGAGTATCGAGCCACTGGGCAACAAAAAACCAGAGGGTGAAACAGTCTCCTTGCGACTGGCCGGACAAGACAATGCGATATACTTTGTCATTATTCAGCGCCAACCCGAACTGAAACTGGCACGTCCGGATCTGAAATTGCTGTATATATTGCCGCCAGACAGCGCAGCCAGGTTAACAGAACTGCCTGTATCAAAATCAGATGCCGGAACTCCCTGAAGTAGAAACCACTCGCCTCGGGATTGCGCCCCTCATCACCGGCCGCCGGATTAGCGCGGTCATTATACGACAGCGCCAGTTGCGCTGGCCGATCCCCGGGAATCTGGAACAGAAGGCTGGCGGACAGATTATCGAATCAGTGACGCGCCGTGGCAAATATCTGTTATTAAAAACCACCACCGGCACAATAATCCTGCACCTCGGCATGTCGGGCAGTCTCCGTATTCTGACGCAAAACCAACCGGCAGAACGCCACGATCATGTGGACTTTGTATTCGACAACACCAGCCGTCTGCGTCTGCGTGATCCACGCCGGTTTGGTGCCGTACTGTGGACAGAAACAGAACCCGAAACTCACCCATTGCTTGGCAAACTGGGACCTGAACCACTGGGGAGAAAATTCAGTGGCAACTACCTGCACCAGCGCGCCCGGGGGCGAAGAGTCGCAATCAAGCAGTTCATCATGAATGGTGGAATCGTGGTCGGAGTGGGCAATATCTACGCCTGTGAGTCACTCCACCTGGCGGGCATCCACCCCGTTCGCCCCGCCGGACAGATCTCACTGGCACGCTACCGTCTTCTCGCCACGGCAATCAAACAGACACTACAACAGGCAATAACCTGCGGCGGCACCACCCTGCGGGATTTTCATGACAGCAGCGGACAACCCGGTTATTTTCAGCAGAAACTCAGCGTGTATGGACGCACTGACACACCCTGCCCGCAGTGTGACAACCCGATCCGGAAAATCCGCCAGACGCAGCGATCAACGTTTTATTGCAGCCACTGCCAGACTTGAAAGCTTGCAGGTTGTTACTGATAGGATGCGTTACGAATCCTGATAATCACATCCACACCGTCAGCAACCGTTCCCGATGGCAGATGGGGCATATTGGTCAGTTGCAGCAGACTGGCATCAAAATCCTGCAGTTCACCAGTATCAATATTATAGAAGTGGTGATGCACGGTTGGATTGGTATCGTAAAATACCCGGCTGGGATCCACAATGATCTCCCGCACCAGCCCTTTGCTGGAGAACAGAGACAACGTGTTATAGATAGTAGCCTTGGAGATATTTGCACCCTCTTCGTATGTAGAACGCATTACATCATCTGCGGACAAGTGTTGCGGCCGGACAAACAACACCTTGGCAATATCAATACGTTGCCGGGTAGGGTTGACGCCATGCTCCCGCAGACGGTGAATAACTTCACTTGTTGTTAGCTGTTGATTCATTTGATTTTTTACCCCCCGGTAAATAGCTGCCTTCAGACAGGATGCCTCTTGGCATATCAAGTATATACACACACAAAAATAAACTCTATTTAAGAAATAATATCTATTCTAATATAGCATAAGGCTCGGGAATTACAATTGGTTTTCTACCGAGCAGCATATCATTCAACAGTTGGGCAGAGGCCAGACCGGTTACCACACCGTTTCGAAAATGGCCGGTGTTGACAAACAGACCGCGAATCTGCGGATGTTCACCGATATAAGGCACCCCGGCCGAAGAACCCGGACGCAACCCGGCCCAGTGATATTCAACGCTGCAAGCAGCAAGGGCAGGAATCATCCGCCATGCCTCAACCTGCAACTGCTCACGAGCCTCGGCGGTTGTCTCCTTGTCAAAACCGCGATACTCCACGGTACTTCCCACCAGCACCAATCCATCGCGCCGTGGTATCACATAATTACCGTTATTCAATACGACACGCGACAATAAACCAGGTGGAACCCTGAATGCAATCATCTGCCCCTGCACTGGCTCTATCCGTTGTTGCAACGCGGGAAAAAGTGTACCGCTCCAAGCTCCAGCCGCCAGCACAACCCTGTCGGCCATCAGTCGGCCAGTGGCTGTCTCGACCCCGGTTACCCTGTTTCCTGTCACCATCAACCGCTTTACGGGAGTATGCTCGATAATATCTACCTCATGCTGCAACAGGCTCTGCTTGAGTGCCCGCAACAGTCGGGGATTACGCAACTGGGCCACCCCGGGCATCCACAATGCGCTCAACCACCGCGACCCCAAGGCCGGTTCGCAAGTCAGCACGGCATCTGCGATCAGCTTCTCCATTACTACATTGCTTTTCCTGGCCCATTGCAGCGCCTCTGCCGACTCGTCCCCGTCCAGAATCAGCAAACCGCTGCGTTCCCATTCCGGATCTACTCCAGTTTTATCCAGCAGTTGCCGGGAAAAATCCGCATAGTGCTGCTGACTCCAGCAAGCCAGAGCTGTCACGGCAGAATCGTAGCGCCAGGGGTAAAGTGGCGAAAGAATGCCGCCACCTGCCCAGGAAGCCTCACGGCCAAGCGGACCCTTGTCAACCAGACGAACCATAGCCCCTTCACGCGCCAACCCGTGCGCACAAAGCATACCGATCAAGCCCCCACCCACTATCAGACAGTCCATTCACACCCCTAAAGTCATATCACAACACAGCCGATGTTAATCATGGTGCTCTGGAAAATCGAGTGACAATTCAGAAAGCGAGGAATAATTCCTGCAAAAATTCATTTAAAACAGTTAACTATAATTGAAAAACATCAACAATGCACCACACTGAAACCACTCTGTCAAAACCGGAATACAGGCCTAATCGGCAAAAAAACACAGTTTGGTTCAACCGGGTAAACCTGACACATAACTTTTACAACCAATGCAGCAGCAAACAACATGACTGACCAGCACGGCTTTACCCTCGTCGAGGTAATGGTAGCACTGGTAATCTTCTCTATCAGCATGCTTGGCCTGGCCGGGCTGCAGGCTTCAGCGCTGCGGGACAACCAGGTTGCAAATCAGCACACCATCGCCATCCAGCTGGCTACAGACATGGCGGAACGAATTCGGGCCAATCCTCTGGGGGTAAGCAATGGCTTCTATAACGCTATCTCGGCACAACCTGGCAGTGAGCCAAACTGCTACAGCGCAACCTGCGGATCCGCCGATATCGCTCAAATGGACGCCTACCAGTGGTTTGCTGCGCTGCAAAACACCCTCCCCTCGGGAACCGGAGTCGTTGTGGCCAGTGGTAACCAGTTCACTATTACAGTGAAGTGGGATCAGGAACGCACCGGCACAACCGGAACCAGCTGCAGCGATCTGAAATGTCTGACATTCACGGTGCAACCATGACAATCAGCAGCCGGAAAACAGTGTCAAGACAAAACGGCTTTACCATGGTGGAGATGATGGTGGCACTCGTGGTCGGCTTGATCGTACTCGCCGGCATCAGCCAGGTTTTTATCAAAACCAAACGCGCTTCTGTGCTGCAGGATGAGCTGGCCCGCATGCAGGAGGGCAGCCGCTATGCAATACAGCTGCTCAACGAGGAGATCCGCAACGCCGGTTATCTGGGGTGCAGGCACGCCAGCAGCATTGTTCCCGCCTATATGGACACTGGCGGAAGCTATGTTGATAATTTTGCCATCGCAGTGGAAGGCTATGAAGCAGATGGAACCGCACCAGGCAACTCATTTTCCCTGGATGCTGTCGCCAACAGCTGGAGTGGTGGCAACGGAACCGAATCAACGCTGGCTGCCACGCCGCTGAATGGACAGCCATTCATACCGGGCTCCGATATCATCATTATTCGCTACGCCCACGGCTCCGGGCTTGCCCTCTCCCAGGACAAGCAAAACAACAGTGAGGTGCTGGTCAACAACATTTCCACAGATACCTGCAGCGGCGGTGCAACCGGATACAGCGGCCTGTGCGCCAGCGATCTGGCAATTATCTCCGACTGTGAACGAGCACGCAGCTTCACTATCGGCACACTGGCGCTCGGCGCCAGTAGTGTACTGACCATCCCCGACTACTCGGGCGGCAGCTGGGTCGGGGCAGGCAACAGCAGTGTCCCGTTTACCGTAGCTGACAGCGCCCTGTTCGAGGGGCGCACGGTGGCGTTCTTTGTCAGAAACAATACCGCAGGTATTCCTTCTCTCTATCGGAAAATTGGCAGCTCTGCCGATGCCCAGGAGCTGGTAGAAGGCGTGGAGAACATGCAGGTTGTCTACGGAGAGGACACCAGCAGTGACGGCGTTCCTGACCAGTACCAGACTGCGGACAATATAACAAACTTTGCCAATGTGGTCAGTGTGCGCATCTCCCTGATGCTGAGGACGATTCGCCAACCGACCAGCCGTGTACCTCGTGCGCAGACCCTGTCGATGTTGTCCGCCACTGCCACCACCCCGAGCGACCGTCATCACCGACGCATCTTCACCACTACGATACAGCTGCGCAATCCCAATGAGTAATGAAATGATGCATCGGCGACTTCCAGCAAACATACACCACCAGCAAGGGGCAATACTGGCAGCAGTGCTAATGATCATGCTGGTCGTTACCGTGCTCGGCGTAACAGCAATCAACACCGCCAGTCTGGAAGGAAAGTTGGCCCGAAACTTCCAGGAGCGCGCCCTTGCATTCCAGGCCGCGGAGACAGCGCTGCGCGCCGGTGAGCAGGTTCTGGAGGGGCTCACGGCAGAACCTGTGGTATGCAGCGCTGGCAGCTGCGCCGTATGGAGCCGGAATGCTCTGCAAACGGAGTCGGGTAACCCGGCACAATTGTGGTGGGAGTCTCAGTCTGCGCAGTGGTGGCGTGACAGAGGTGCCAGCAACGCATCGGCTGATCCAGACTTAACAGCCCAGTTCCTCATCGAAGAAAGATCCTTCGTGCAGAACAACGCCCAGGCAAACGTTGTCGGCAGCGGCCTGAACTACTACACCATCACCGCTATGGGAGCCAGAAACGGTTCTGGCGCACAAGTGGTTCTGCAAAGCCACTTCATGAAGCGGTTCAACTGATATCACAGCGAGAAAGAAAAAATGAACACAGATAACAAAACAGCCATCAGCAAGATCAATCAACTGTTTTTTCTGTTGATTTTGTTGACTGGAACAACAGGGACACTCGGCTCTTCACTTGACTTGCCCGACTCACCTCTGTTCCTGAGCACCAGTGTAGCTCCCAATGTTTTTCTGCAGCTCGATGACTCCGGCTCGATGGACTGGGAAATTCTGACCGTCAATCACTGGAATTTCTGTGAATACGACAACAATGCCCCCGGAGGAGCAGGCAGCTGGGAGTGTGGCCAGAACAGAACCTCTGACGGCAAATATTACGCATGGGACGGTCAAAATACCGCCGATGGGGCATTTGTCTATATTTTCCCTAACGGGGACAACACCTACTACGATAATTCCAAGTACAGGGGCTGCATCAATAAATTCTTTAAAACAATGTTAATGTGCAATACGCAGAACCGGTTGCCCGACAGCATGCCCTACCAGAATGACTGGCGAATTCTGTCGGCTGATTTCAACATCGTATACTACGATCCGGATCAGAAATATGCCCCCTGGGAGGGACCCTGTTATGACAACGGAAACCCCTGCCAAAATGCATCATTTACTAGCGTACGGAGCGATCCACGCCAGGGAAGCGAGGGTTATTCGTTGATACTCAATCTGGGAAATAATGGCGGATTCGTATATGAAGTATGGGAGGACGACAAGGGTTACAGTGGTGCCCGCCCAGGACGTGGCAGCAACTACAATGGACACAGCAATCCCAATGGCGAAGTAGATCTGTGGGACTCCCATACTCGTTACCATGTGCTCGACAGCAACCGGATAGAGGTAACATATATAACCTACACCCCCAATACCAGCGGGCTGGGCAAACAGGAGACGCCCCTGCCAGCCATTACCGATCCCGTAAAAGTGAATGCAATCAAGCAGAACATTGCCAATTGGTACCAGTATCAGCGGCGGCGTGCATTTGCTGCCAAATTCACTATCGCAAAGGTAATCAACAAGTACCCGAATTTCCGTTACGGCATCAGTGTTATCAACAACTATAATAATTTGTTTATAGAATTTCCTTCCGCAGCAACAAACCACGCAACTCACAACAGAAACTTGCTGAATGAGCTGTTCCGTTTTGACTGGCCATACGCCGGAACCCCGCTTCGGAAAGGCCTGGAGCGAGTTGGCAACTATTACGCCGGAAATCTCAGCGGAAAAGCAGATCCCATTCTGCCGGAAAACAAGGGGGGAAGTTGTCAAAAACATTTTGCCGTTCTGGTTACCGATGGATACTGGAATAAAGGCAGCCCCTCGGTAGGCGATGAAGATAGTGACGGGGTATCACCAACACTGGCGGATGTTGCAAAATACTACTATGACAAGGATTTAAGCCTGCTACCCAACATCGTTGCCGCTGACGACTTCGATAGCGCAACTCACCAGCATATGGTTACTTTTGGAATCTCTTTTGGTCTGTACGGTAACCTGGTTGATACGGATGGCGATGGCTGGCCCAATCCGGTGCTGGCAGAGAACGATAACTGGGGCAATCCGTGGAGTATCCTGGACAACGATGGCGAACCCAACGATCAACCGGCAAAACTGGATGATCTGTGGCATGCCACCTTTAATGGCAAGGGGGCCTTTTTCTCTGCCGCAGCACCTGACAGCCTGCTCGCCGGCCTGAACAAAACAATGGAGCAAATCACCGGCCGCAGCAATGCATCAGCCGCAACAGTCGCCCTCAGCACTGGTTACATAAGCACCAACAGCAAAGTCTACCAGGCTCGATTCGACAATGGGCAGTGGACAGGGCAGCTTCTCTCCTACCCGCTGCTGACCGATCCGGCCAACTTTGGAAAACTCGACACCTCCGGTACCGGTCCCGAAGGATCCGAATGGGATGCAGCAGACAAACTGCCTCCCGCCGCCAGCCGAACCATACTCACCTACGACCGTAACAGCGACAGCGGAAAACCCTTCCGCTGGGATAGTCTGAGTGGCAGCCAGCAAACCGCCCTGACATCTGCAAACATCCTCAACTATTTACGCGGTGATGACTCCCTGGAGCAGAAAAACGGTGGCACCCTGCGCAACCGTAGCAGCAAGCTGGGCGATATCGTAAACTCATCTCCACTGTTTGTTGGGCCTCCAGCATTTCGCTATGACCGCATGTCTGGCTACGCCAGTTTCCGCGAGTACAACAAAAACCGTCCCCAGATGCTCTATATCGGAGCCAATGACGGCATGTTGCACGCATTTGATGCAACAACCGGGGTTGAAAAATTCGCCTATGTACCGGGCAGCGTCTATGACCAGCTCGCCAGCCTCTCCGAACCCGGTTACATCCACCGGTTTTTTGTGGATGCCACTCCAGTAGCAGGAGACGCCTACTATAGCGGTAACTGGCACACCCTGCTGGCAGGCGGGTTAAGAAAAGGCGGCAGGGGAATCTATTTGCTGGATGTTACTGATCCGAGCAGTTTCAGCAACGAAAACAGCGCAACCGGAAATGTCTTGTGGGAGTTCACCGCCATGGATGACCCCGATCTCGGCTTTACCTACAGCCAACCCACCATCACAAGGATGCAGAACGACAAGTGGGCAGTGATCTTCGGCAACGGCTACAACAACAGTGGCAGTGGCAACGCTGTTCTCTACATCGCCTTCATCGAGGAAGGACTGGACGGCTGGTCAGGCAGTGATTTCATCAAGCTCGACACCGGAGCCGGAAACAGCTCCACTCCCAACGGCCTGGCCAGCGCCACGCCGGTTGATGTTGATGGAGATAACAAGGTTGATTACATCTATGCCGGTGATCTGCTCGGTAATTTGTGGAAATTCGATGTCAACAGCTCCAACTCTTCAAACTGGTCAGTGGCAAGTCTCGGTGGAGCTGGTCCCACTCCTCTATTCCAGACTCAGATAGATGGTTCCGGCAACCGGCAACCTGTTACCGTCCGTCCCGAAGTCGGCCGCACCCCGTTTGGTAGCGGAATCATGGTCTATTTTGGAACCGGAAAATTTATTGAAAACAGCGATATAACCAGCACCGGGAAACAGACCTTTTACGGAGTTCTGGACAATAATACTCCTGTGACACTACATCGACTGCAGGAGCAAACCATTGAAAATGAAACCGGCTTTGGTGGCAGCGGCCAGCAAATACGAATAACCAGTAACAACAACATGGCACCATCGGATCTCGGCTGGTATCTCAATCTCCCGGTAAATGGCGAACGACAGATCAGCAACCCGGTACTGCGCGACAGACAGATCATTTTCACCACCATGAGACCGTCAGGAAACACCTGCAAATCCGGCGGCGAAAGCTGGCTGATGGTGCTGGACGCCTTTCATGGCAGCCGCCTGCAAACCACTCCTTTTGATCTGGACAAGGATGGTGGCTTTGATAACACCGACCAGGTCAATGGAAAAGCGGCGAGTGGCCTGAAAATTGAACAGATCACCAATACACCCGGATTCGCTACCACCAATGACATGGACTATGTCTACCTGACTGGCAATCCGGCCAATGAACCATACAAGCTCAATCCCGGCGAAGCAACGGGGCGTAAGTCATGGCGGCAGGTGCGTTGATACATGTCCTTTCACCACGAACCCCGCAAAGTGCGGAAAAATAACCCCACTGCTTGCGATGCAAACACGGGGCTGGAAACAAACAGAGAAAGGTGACAAATATGCCCCACCCGTTAAACCATCGCGCCAACAATAAAGGCCTTACCCTGATTGAGGTCATGATTGCCGTGGCGGTCATCGGCGCCCTGGCGGGAATAGCCTGGCCGATGTTTAAAAAGCAGATGGCCAGGCAGCAGGTTAGTGATGCAGTCATTACGCTGACAACCATCCAGACCCGATTGGAACGTTGTCTGCTGGATACTGGCACCTATTCTGGTTGTACTCCCTGTGGTACAACAAATGCTCCTTCGGAAGAAGGCAATTACAAGATCACCGTTAAGTGTGACGCAACCCTGAATGCATACAAGGCCATTGCTACCCCCAACAGCAGCATTTATGGGCAAACCGCTCTCGGACTCACATCACTGGGACACAAAATTGGTCCTTGGCCTTGATTGGCAGCACCCTCTACGGAGCCTGTTCATGATTTTTCTTGCCACATAAAGGACAAAATAGCTGAACAGACATAAAGACTCGCTACCGGCGCTGAAATGCGGCGTTCGGTAAAAATCTGGACACGTTCAAAACGGGAAACATAATCGTTTCACATAAACGTTACAATTTAACGACAAAAATTTTTACTTAATTATTAATACGTTAACCACAAATACAGAAACTTTGTCCCTATATCACGACACTATCTGCTGTTTTCTTTCCACCAAAAAAACAGAAAAAACAATATAACCGACTGAATTAAAAAGAAACATGCTCAACATGGCACCGCTTGTGCATTACCCTAAGCGCACAGCAGTGTAGTTTGTGTATTTTTATATATTATAATTTACTAAATGGAGTTTTAACATGCAAAAACGTGTATTAGCACTTGCCACAGTTGGTCTGTTCTTCTCTGCCGCCGCACTGGCGGGAGGCGTTTCTTTCTCTGATCTGGACGCCAATGGCGACGGCACCATCAGCAAGGACGAAGCTGCAGGTTCCTCGACTCTGGCACCTCTGTTCACTGATGCAGATCGCAATGCCGACGGTGGCCTGGACAAGGATGAGTTCGCAGCTCTGGTGCAGCCTTCAGAAGAAGCTGCTCCAGAAGAAGCAGCTCCTGCCCCGGCAGAGTAGCAAGAGTTGTAAAGCAGGTGTCCAACACCTGAATTTCGGAGTAACTGCAAAGCTCAGGGATGAGCATCGAGTAACAAAGAGCCCGGTTTAATACCGGGCTCTTTCTTTATGTCTGATCACCAAACCACACAATAAACTCATGAAAAACATCGGCTGAACCGATAACTGCAGTATAAAATCTTCCTGGGATTTCCTGACAATGCGGCTTGCGGCGCTACTGTACTACCTGATCCTTCCTTCCTTGCTCTGCGCACAGGAGATGCCCGTGCATCCCCCTTCCCCGGAGAAAAAGCAAGCAACAACGCCAATCCAGAGTTCCCGGCAATATCTGGCCAGACAGGAGGTGCTGGCAAACCTGGGAGACAAGGGAGCCCAATACCAGCTTGGACGCAGCTACCTTACCGGGAACGGAGCAGAAAAAAATGCTAAAAAAGCAGCCTTCTGGTTTAACAAGGCAGCCCGCAACGGACATAGTATTTCCCAACGCACCCTGGCAACAATGTATTACAGCGGAATCGGCGTGCGCAAAGCCCCGGCACATGCACTTAAGTGGTTCCTCAAAGCGGCAGAAAACGGCGATGCAGCAGCACAGGTGGCCGTTGCCGACATGTACTACCGCGGCATTGGCATGCATCGCCCAAACCTGAAACAGGCCTGGCGATGGATGATGGCAAGTGCTGAAAATGGCGATGCAATGGCTCAATACCGGGTTGGCCTGATGTTCAGGGATGGACGTGGTATTCGAACCAATCTCTCACGGGCTTTTCTTTGGCTTCATGTCGCCGCCCTTAATATGCCGGACGAGAAGCAGCGGCAACAGATAATAGCTGCTCGCGACATGGTGGGGAAGCAAATGAGTACGCGGCAATTGTCGGCAACAAAACAACGAAGCAAGAAATTTAGTCGGAAATACGCAACTAATCCACCCGTAGAACAATACTGACGTGCAGCGGGAACTTGCAAAAAAATTCATCAGCCTCTCAGCCCCGGTCTTCATAAAACCGGGATAGGCCATGATTATAAATGTCGCTCTAACTTATTAACACCATTCAACATGATTACAAAAAAACAGCAGTTACAAATTCGTGCTTGCAGCAAGGATGAAGAAAGCTTCGATATCATCATGGAGATCGTCTCCTCACAGCAGAAATCCCTGGAGCATGTAAAATCCGAGTTTTTTTCAATCATCGGACACGAACTGAGAACGCCCTTGACTGCTATTCAGGGCAGTCTCGCCCTTTTAGCCAGGGAGGTGCCCGGCCCACTGCCGGAGAAAGCTAGAAACATGGTCGATATCGCTACAGAAAACAGCGCCCGTCTACGAGATTTAATCAACTATTTTCTCGACCTGCAAATGCTGGAGAGCGGTGAGGTAAAACTTCAGATAGAACCAGTGGAACTCCAGCCACTGCTAAACCAGGCGGTAACCAACTTGAAATTTTTTGCCGCACGCAGACAGATTGAACTGGTGCTCCATGAGAAAGACAAAAATGTTCGCGTCGAAGCGGATTCCGACCGGCTAATGCAAGTGATAAGCAATCTGCTGTCCAATGCCATCAAATTTACCCCCTCCTCATCCAGGATAACCATAGCAATCGACAACCATGATGCCATGGGCCGCTTTTCCATTACAGATCAAGGTCCCGGAATTGCCGAATCACTTCAGCCTCTGATCTTCGACAAATTTGTCCAGGCAGATGTCGCCAATGATCGGAAATCTGGAGGTACCGGTCTCGGCTTGAGCATCTGTAAAACCATTGTCGAGCAGCTCAAGGGAAATATAGGATTTAACACCTCACCCGGCACCGGTACAACTTTTTACGTTGAATTGCCTGTTGCCCCCTGGGCGCCCTAACAGCAACTGTGTTTTCAATAAGCCCTATTCGTCCTGGAGGACCCGGTAGGATCCTCCAGGACGAATAGGGCTTATTGAAAACACAGTTGCTGCTAAAGGCAACCCTGATCCCAGTCGATGTAGTACCCATAGGCTTTCAATGGATCCTGTAAATGCTTTTGCGCCGGCTGGTTGCTCTATTCGTTATTACTTCGTTACCATCACTGGCGCTCCAGGCAGGTGAGCTGCGTTTTGACGTCGCGGCTGATGAGTCAGTATGGTCCAGTAGCGGCAATCGGCTGGCATGCCGCCTGTCACAGAATATTCCCTATTTTGGCCAGGCACTGTTCACCAGCCGGGCAGGTGGTGATCTAACGCTCTCATTCCGGTTGACAAGGGAGCCGGGGGGGAAACGGCGCACGGCGCATCTGCGTGCCATCACACCACCCTGGAAACCCAGGATCGATCCCGTAGAAATTGCCAGAGTCACCCTCAGTACCGGAAAAACACCCGTGGTTTTTAGCCGCAATACCGCCCTTCGTACCCTTTATGAACTGGAAAAAGGGATGTCTCCCTTGCTAACCTTCAAGGACTGGGCAGATGCCCGCGATCAAATTACTGCATCCATCTCCCCGGTTAACCTGCGCCCTGCCCTGCGCATATTTCAGGAATGTACCGATGCATTGCATCCTGACAGCTTTAATGACCTGCGGAATGGGGATATCTATTTTCCCGGTGATAGTTATCAACTGACCGGAAAGGCAAAGCAGTCTTGAATCGTATCGCTTCCTATCTAGAGGTGGATCCGGCAGTCTCCCGCATCATTCTCAATGGATATACCGACAAAACCGGCAATGAAATCTATAACCAAGAACTGTCTCATATGCGGCTGGATGCAGTACAGGAATATCTGCTGGACAAAAATATTCCGGCAGAACGCATCATAGCCATCAACCACGGCGCCAGAAAAAAAGGCGGCCGGACAAAAAAAACAAGTGTCCATATCCAGTTGGAGAAACAACAGTAACCCCTCCCGCAGAACCGTTCCTCCTGTGTAACTATTCAGCTCACCCCTGAAATCCGCCATTTCTGCGTTAAAAAATGATCATTTACCCGTGTAAACTTACATTTTTCGCCTTGAACTGACAAATTTCAGGGGCAATCTGAACAGTTACATACTCATTTTCAACTATGCTGAATAGTTACCCTCCTGTTAGAATTACACGTCTATTCGGAGCAATGCAGATATGTCAAAACAGATCGACAAAGTGGTACTGGCTTACTCGGGAGGGCTCGACACCTCCATCATCCTCAAATGGCTGCAGGATGAGTATGGTTGCGAAGTGATCACCTTCACCGCCGATATCGGCCAGGGAGAGGAGGTAGAGCCGGCCCGTGCCAAGGCAGAGGCGCTGGGAGTAAAACAGATTTTCATCGAAGATCTGCGTGAAGAGTTCACCCGCGACTATGTCTTCCCCATGTTCCGCGCCAATGCCGTTTACGAAGGAGAGTACCTGCTCGGCACTTCCATCGCCCGCCCGCTGATCGCCAAACGCCTGATAGACATTGCCAACATGACTAACGCCGATGCCATCTCCCACGGTGCAACCGGCAAAGGCAACGACCAGGTACGTTTTGAGCTGGGAGCCTATGCCCTCAAACCGGATATTCACGTCATCGCCCCGTGGCGGGAGTGGGATCTGAACTCCCGCGAGAAACTGCTTGGCTATGCCGAACAACACGGCATCCCGATCGAACAAAAAAGAGGGAAAAAATCACCCTATTCCATGGACGCCAACCTGCTGCATATCTCCTACGAAGGGGGTATTCTGGAAGAACCCTGGGCCGAACCTGAGGAAGATATGTGGCGCTGGACAGTTACTCCCGAGCTGGCGCCAGATAAAGCTACTTATATCGAACTAAGCTACCGCAACGGCGATATCACCGCTATCAATGGCGAACAGCAAACTCCCGCGCAGATCATGATTAACCTCAACCAGTTGGGCGGTACCAACGGCATTGGCCGTGATGACATTGTAGAGAACCGCTATGTAGGCATGAAATCCCGTGGCTGCTACGAAACCCCGGCGGGCACTATCATGCTGAAGGCCCACCGCGCCATGGAATCCATCACCCTGGATCGCGAAGTAACCCACCTCAAGGACGAACTGATGCCACGCTATGCCACCTTGATCTACAATGGCTACTGGTGGTCACCTGAACGGCAGATGCTGCAGCAGATGATCGACAGCTCTCAGGCCACAGTAAACGGCAAGGTTCGCCTCAAGCTCTACAAGGGAAACGTCACCGTAGTGGGACGCACTTCAGAGAGTAATAGCTTGTTCGACGCCAGCATCGCCACCTTCGAGGATGACGCAGGCGCCTACAACCAACAGGATGCTGAGGGCTTCATCAAACTCAATGCCCTGCGCCTGCGCATCGCCGGCCGTCTGCAGCAGAAATAATTTTCTGCCAACGCCAGGTTAAACCTAAAACGAGCAGGTGGGCGACGTGAAGTGTAACCTGCCTGGCAGATGAATAGACGAGCCGAAGTCAGTAATAGCAATATCAGCAACCCAACATTGTTTTTGTATGCTTGCTTTCAATGAAGTCACCTTGCGCCGCAGCGGTATCCCGTTGTTTAAGCACACCTCTTTGCGTATACATGCTGGTGACAAGGTTGGCATAACCGGTGCAAATGGTAGCGGAAAATCCAGTCTCTTTGCACTAATTCTGGGCAAGCTGAGCGTTGATTCCGGAGATTTCAGTCTGCCCCCCAGCTGGGTAATCTCTCATGTCGCCCAGGAAACACCCCCGGTCGATATCACGGCGATTGAGTATGTAATCGACGGCGACCGGGAGCTGCGCCGCATCCAGAGCGAACTGGCCCAGGCAGAGCAAGAGAATGACGGTACCCGGCTGGCATCGTTGCATGGTCAGCTGGAAGCGATTCATGGCTATACCGCTCGAACCCGCGCTGCCCGGCTGATGAGCGGGTTGGGCTTTACAACAATCCAGGAAGATGCTCCGATTTCCGCTTTCTCCGGCGGGTGGCGCATGCGTTTGAACCTGGCGCAAGCGCTGATGTGCCGTTCGGATCTGTTACTGCTTGATGAACCCACCAACCACCTGGACCTCGATGCGGTGCTGTGGCTTGAGGAGTGGCTCAAAAACTACCCCGGTACAATGCTGCTGGTCTCGCATGATCGTGATTTTCTGGATCGCTGTATTAATCACGTAGCCCATATCGAATATCAGAAGATCTCACTCTATCGGGGCAACTATTCACGCTTTGAACAACATCGTGCTGAAAAGCTGGCCCAGCAGCAAACTGCCCACATCAAGCAACAACGGGAAATTGCTCATATCAAAAGTTATGTAGATCGCTTTCGCGCTCAAGCCACCAAGGCACGCCAGGCACAAAGCCGCCTGAAAGCACTGGAGCGCATGGAAGAAATCTCTCCCGCTCATGTCAATTCCCCTTTTCATTTCTCCTTTGCCAGGCCAGAGCAGGTACCAACCCCTCTGCTTCAGCTTCACAAAGCGGCGGCAGGTTATGACAACAAAATCATTTTCGAACAGGCTGACTTCTCTCTTGTTCCGGGTGACCGCTTCGGCCTGCTTGGCCCCAATGGAGCAGGAAAATCCACACTGGTTAAACTGCTGGCCGGTGAGTTAAAGCCCGCAGCAGGATGCTATGAAACGGCCCGGCAGTTAAAGATTGGTTACTTTGCGCAACATCAGCTGGAGCAACTCAATGGCCAGAACTCGCCCATCGAACACCTTCAACAACTGGATCGTTTGGCAACAGAGCAATCATTGAAAAATTTTCTGGGCGGATTTGGGTTTAGTGGCGATAAGGCGCTCTCACCTGTCGCACCTCTT
>JAJRUV010000032.1 GCA_024277595.1 Gammaproteobacteria bacterium | reverse complement strand
TGTGAAAACCATCCAGCTTGGACTTGCTTACATCGACACCAACTGCGATTCTTTTGCTGAGGTTCATGTCTGATCTCCCATTCTTGCGAGGCTACAGGCCCAGGCAACTGTTCGGGTTGTGGTCAGATAAGGGGGAGGCGATCCGTGCTGCTAACGGTGTGGATCACCAAGGCTGTGTCGATCTACCTCTCCCGAGCCTCAGCATACTGCTTTTGGGACATGCAAGGCTGTTGAAAAAGCCTCGGGCGAGTGCGAGACAAGGCGGAATCCGGCGAAAAAGCACAGTTTACACGGAGTAAATGAGCATTTTGAGCCGGATTCCAACGCCGGATCGTGCCGCATGAGGGTTTTTCAACAGCCTGCTAAAAGAAAAGCTCGGGAAAATGGCAGAGACAGTCATGGAGGCAATTGATGTTCGTATTGATGAGTTCTTTGTTCAGGCACTCCAGCTTGATATTTTTACGTTGAAAATGGAGTTCAAGTCGTGAGTGATTTTATTCGGAAACGCTCGTTTTGAACCCCGAAACTTGAGGAGGTACCATTGGTCGTGGCTGCTGACGCGTGTGCTGCCAGTCCGCTCTTGCCAGCCCATATTTGCTGTCCTAAACCACACCCCGGGCCACTGTCTGCTGCGGAGATGAGCGGGAAAGAGAGTAAGCCAAGCAGTAGAACTGCCGCTAATCGTTTACCCTATAGTTTAAGTCCTGTTTTTTAGCTCATGGTAACAGTCTGTCATTATAAAAACCTGGGGTTTGGAGTCAACTCATTCTTTCAGTTCAGGAAACCATATCCGTGACAAAGTATTTTGTTGGTTGTTATGAGATAGCAGGATTGTTGAATTTGTCATCAGCGTAGAGTGTACAGGAGCGGCAGGCTGCCGAGAACATCATGTTTCATGAAAAACGGTATTTTTGGGGGCGGTATCTGCGCATGCTGTTTTATGGCCTGCTTTTTTTTCTGACCGGCTGTTCCAACCTTTTTTTTATTCCCGATAGACAACTGGTGATGTATCCGGATCGTATCGGGCTGGAGTATCGGCAACTGGTTGTTGAAACCCGGGACGGGGAACAATTGGATGGCTGGTTGTTACCCGGCAAGTCTCCGGTGAAGGGGAGTGTGGTTTTCTTGCATGGCAATGCCCAGAACATCGGTTACCATATTGCCAGCGTGTATTGGCTGCCCGAGCAGCACTATAATGTTTATCTTTACGACTACCGGGGGTTTGGCCGCTCAACGGGAAAGGCGACTATTCAAAACTCCATCGATGATTTTGCGGCTGTCATGAAGCGATTGCAGCAAGAGATACCGCAGCAGGAACAAAATTTTATCGTTTTTGGCCAGAGTCTGGGAGCGGCAGTTGCAGTTGCCGCCGTCAGCCAATACAAGAATCATTATCCGGCATCCTGTCTGGTGCTGGATAGTTCCTTTTCAGGATTTCGCCGTATCGCACGGGAAAAGCTTGAACTGCTGCTGGTAACCCGGCCGCTAAGCGGCGTGCTGGCGTACGCTTTTACGGATAATCCCGATTTGTTGCAGTCTATTGCCAAGATAAGTCCCATACCAGTGCTGATGATTCACGGGCTGGATGATGAAATTGTGCCATCGCATCACAGCCAGTTGTTATTCGAGGCGGCAGAACCACCAAAAGAACTGTGGCTGGAGCCGGGGGCAAAGCATATTCAGTCACTTACTCACAATGTGCTGCGAAGACGGTTTCTGGAGTATTTGCAGAGCTGCGCGGGGAAGAGTCTGTTTGTGGCGGAATGAACTTGCGGGATACCCGGATTTTGCTGTTTTCATCCCGATGATTATCTCCTTGGTTGTCATTCAGCCTTCATTGGTCACAGGCCGCCAGTTGAAACCATGCACTTTAGTGCAAGGCTTTAGCATGTAAAAAAACATCGCGGAGCGATACATTGCATTTGATGAGTAACGACTTTCAGTCGTTCCGAAAACAACCTGTGGACTTTAGTCCATAGGTTGAGTTGAGCGGTTGTGTTATAATGACCGGATCTGAATTCTGAAGAAACTGCCTGATGGAATCATTCGCAAAAGAACTCATCCCTATCAATATCGAGGACGAGATGAAGTACTCTTACATGGAGTACGCCATGAGCGTAATCGTAGGACGTGCCCTTCCTGATGTACGAGATGGTCTCAAGCCGGTTCATCGTCGTGTGCTGTATGCGATGAGTGAACTGGGCAATGATTGGAACAAGCCTTACAAAAAATCTGCGCGTATCGTCGGTGATGTCATCGGTAAGTATCATCCCCACGGTGATACCGCCGTGTATGACACCATTGTGCGCATGGCGCAGCCCTTTTCCCTGCGCTATATGTTGATTGACGGTCAGGGTAATTTCGGATCTGTGGATGGGGACTCCCCGGCGGCGATGCGCTATACCGAAATTCGCATGGCTCGCATCGCCCACGATATGTTGGCCGATATTGACAAGGAGACCGTCGATTTTGCGCCCAACTATGATGAATCGGAGCATGAGCCGACCATTCTGCCTACCCGGGTTCCCAATCTGTTGATCAATGGTTCGGCCGGTATCGCGGTAGGAATGGCGACCAATATTCCACCGCATAATATGAACGAAGTGGTCAATGCCTGTCTGGCACTGATTGACAAGCCGGATACTGATATTGCCGGTTTGATGCAGTATATACCGGGCCCTGATTTCCCTACTGCCGGGATCATCAATGGTGCGCACGGTATCCACGAAGCCTACCTTACCGGACGCGGGCGGATTTATGTGCGTGCCCGTACCGGGTTTGAAGAGATGGACAGCGGCCGACAACGTATTGTTGTCAATGAGCTGCCCTATCAGGTCAACAAGGCGCGTCTGCTGGAAAAAATCGCCGAGCTGGTAAAGGAGAAAAAACTGGAGGGGATCTCCGAGCTGCGTGATGAGTCCGACAAGGACGGTATGCGCATGGTGGTCGAACTCAAGCGGGGTGAAGTCCCAGAGGTAGTGCTCAATAACCTGTTCAAACAGACTGCCATGCAGAGTGTATTCGGCATCAATATGGTAGCGCTGATGGATGGCCAGCCCCGGTTGCTTAATCTCAAGCAGATGCTGGAAGCCTTTATTCGTCATCGTCGTGAGGTGGTGACTCGGCGTACTGTGTTCGAGTTGCGCAAGGCGCGTGATCGCGCTCACACCCTGGAAGGGTTGGCGGTGGCGCTGGCCAATATCGATCCGATTATCGCCTTGATAAAGTCAGCGGCCACACCCGCCGAGGCTAAAGAGAAGCTGCTTGCCCAAGGCTGGGAGCCGGGGTTGGTGATAGAGATGCTGGAGAGGACCGGTACCAACTCATCACGGCCAGAGCAGTTGGGCAAAGAGTTCGGGATGGTGGAAGGTTTGTATCATCTGTCGCCGGTTCAGGCCCAGGCTATTTTAGAGATGCGTCTGCATCGTCTTACGGGTCTTGAGCAAGACAAAATACTCAGAGAATATCAGGAATTACTTGATGAAATTCGAGAACTTCTTGAGATTTTGGGTAGCAGTGAGCGGTTGATGCAGGTGATTCGAGACGAGTTGATTGCCATCCGGGAACAGTATGGCGATGAGCGCCGCACCGAGATCCACGCTACCCGCTCCGATCTGACGCTGGAGGATCTGATCACCGAAGAGGAGGTAGTGGTAACACTCTCCCACGAAGGGTATGCGAAGTCACAGCCTTTGTCGGATTATCGCGCCCAGCGGCGCGGCGGGCGGGGTAAATCGGCTACCTCGATGAAGGAAGAGGATTTCATCGACAAGCTGTTCGTAGCCAGCACCCACGACACCATTCTCTGTTTCTCCAGCCGCGGGCAGGTGTACTGGATGAAGGTCTACGAACTTCCCCAGGCCGGTCGCAATGCGCGTGGCAAACCCATCGTCAATCTGTTGCCGCTGGAGAAAGGGGAACGCATCAATGCGATACTTCCGGTGCGGGAGTTCGAGAAGGACAAGTTTGTGTTCTTCGCTACTGCCAGCGGGACGGTCAAGAAAACACCGCTCAAGGATTTTTCCCGGCCGCGCGCCAATGGCATTATTGCCATCGATTTGCGCGACAACGATACCCTGGTGGGCGTGGATATCACCGATGGCAGTCGTGATGTGATGTTGTTTACCAGTGCCGGCAAGGTCATTCATTTCAACGAATCCCAGGTTCGGGATATGGGTCGCACTGCAGCGGGTGTGCGGGGAATCAGACTGCAGTCTGATCAACGGGTGATATCGCTAATTATTGCCAATGAGGGTTATGTTCTTACCGCGACAGAATACGGTTATGGCAAACGAACCAGAGTGGAAGAGTACCGTATTCAAGGCCGGGGTGGTCAGGGCATTATCGCTATTCAGACCAGTGATCGTAATGGCGGGGTAGTCGGAGCCGTTCTGGTAGGTGATGACGATGAGATCATGCTGATTACCAATGGCGGTACGCTGGTGCGCACGCGTGTTGACGAGGTTTCAGTGGTGGGGCGCAACACCCAGGGGGTTCGGCTTATCAAACTGGGCAAGGGCGAATTGCTGGTGGGATTGGAGCAGATCGTCGATCTCGACAATGGAGAAGAGGAGGAGGAAGCGATTTCTCCCGCTGAACAGGGTTAATGCTGGTGGGTAGCAGGGGAAAGGCCTGGGTTCGTCACCAGGCGGGGCGCCTCAAGCGCAAACGGGCGAATTATCTAGGGGTTTCCTCCGCGACCGCGCCAAGGGTACGGGGAATTCGCGCACGTACTCCCAAACGCTGTTCCTGCTGGATGTGTGGGCACCAGCGAAAACATCATGGTGTTTCCTTCCAGGAGATGAAGGCAGGGCAGTTGCTATCGTTGTTTTTCAGGAGAACCTGTTAATGTCCCGTGTTTACAATTTCAGCGCCGGCCCCGCCATGTTGCCGGAGCAGGTTTTACAGCAGGCTCGCGAGGAGCTGCTCGATTGGCGTGGTACCGGTATGTCGGTGATGGAGATGAGTCACCGTGGCAAGGAGTTTATGTCCATAGCGGCACAGACTGAGGCGGATCTGCGTGAAATCATGGCGATCCCCGACAGTTACAAGGTGCTGTTTCTGCAGGGAGGAGCCAGCAGCCAGTTTGCCATGGTGCCATTGAATCTGCTCGGTGCAAAAAAAAGCGCGGACTACATTGATACCGGCTCCTGGTCGAAAAAGGCGATTGCCGAGGGTGGCCTTTACTGTGAAGTGAACGTAGCCGGGACTGCCGAATACAGCGTGCCTGCCCAGGATGATCTGCAGTTGAATCCTGATGCCGCCTATCTGCACTACACACCGAACGAGACCATTACCGGGGTGGAATTCCCCTATATTCCCGATGCTGGCAGTGTGCCGCTGGTGGCAGATATCTCCTCCACTATCCTGTCACGCCCGCTGGATGTGAGCCGTTTTGGCGTGATTTATGCCGGGGCGCAGAAGAACATCGGTTCGGCCGGCTTGACGGTGGTCATTGTCCGGGAGGATCTCATTGGGGAAACGTTGCCGCACACCCCCAGCATGTTCAGCTACAAAATTCATGCGGACAATGGCTCCATGTACAACACGCCGCCAACCTATGGCTGGTACTTGGCCGGGCTGGTGTTTGACTGGATCAAGCGCAATGGAGGCCTGGAAACGATGGCCCGGATCAACCAGCGCAAGGCAGAGACGCTGTATGCAGCCATCGATGGCTCTGGTTTCTACAGTAATCCGGTGGATACTGCCTGCCGCTCCTGGATGAATGTCCCGTTTACCTTGGCCGATGCCGTGCTGGACAGAACATTTTTGGGCGAGGCCGCAGAACAGGGACTGTTCACCCTGAAAGGGCATCGCTCGGTGGGTGGAATGCGTGCCAGCATCTACAATGCAATGCCCGAGCAGGGGGTCGATGCACTGGTGGCTTTTATGGCCGATTTCCAGAAGCGTTACGGTTGAGTGTTTTTGGCCGATGATCGCAGATACTCCCGAGTTGCCCTATTATGCCGTTATCTTCAGCTTGCTGTGTAGTTTGGAGGATGAACGGGGTTATTACAGTCGAACGGCCAACCGGATGCTGGAGCTTGCCAGACGACAACCCGGTTTTCCTGGTTTCGAACCCGCCCGTTACGGACTCGGGATCTCCGTCTCTTGCTGGAACAGCCCGGAAGCTGGAAAAACAATGCGGAACACAGAGAGGCACAGAGCAATGCGCTTCGCTGGTATCAAAGAGTTCGGGATTCGTATCTGCCGGGTAGAGAAAGAGCACAGTTTCTGAATAAACCCCAGATTATTCTGGAGAAAAAATGCACAAGATATTGACTTTGAACAATATTTCCGTTGCTGGTCTTGAGCGGCTGCCGCGCGATTGCTACGAGATTGCCTCGGAGATTTTGCATCCTGATGCTGTTTTGCTGCGCTCTTTCAATATGCACGAGATGGAGATTCCATTGACGCTGAAGGCAGTGGGGCGGGCCGGAGCCGGGGTGAACAACATCCCTGTAGAGGAGATGAGCCTGCTGGGGATTCCGGTATTCAATGCGCCGGGCGCCAATGCCAATGCGGTGAAAGAGCTGGTGATTGCCGGTATGCTGCTGGGTTGCCGCAACATCTGTCAGGCTCGAGACTATGTGCACAACCTAGATGCTGATAACGGTGAGCTGCATCGTCAGGTGGAGACGGGCAAGAAGCGTTTTGCCGGTTTCGAACTTCCGGGGAGGACGCTGGGGGTCATCGGACTGGGTTCCATTGGCCGGGAGGTGGCCAACGCAGCGCTGGAACTGGGTATGAAAGTAATCGGCTTCGATCCGGGTATCACGGTGCAGGGAGCCTGGCGGCTCTCTTCCGATGTGGAGCAGGCCGAGAGTATCGACGCCCTGCTGGCCAGGGCGGATTTCGTTACCTTCCATGTGCCGCTGATGGAGACGACCCGTCATTTGATCAATGCCGAGCGGTTGCGCGGCATGAAGGACAGGGTAGTGATCCTGAATTTTGCCCGTGACGGCATTGTGGATGAGCAGGCAGTGGTGGAGGCCATTGATGTCGGCAAGGTGTATGCCTACGTGTGTGATTTCCCCAGCCAGCTCAACAAGAATCATCAACAGGTCATTGCGTTGCCGCATCTCGGTGCTTCCACGGGGGAGGCAGAAGAAAACTGCGCCATTATGGTTGCCGAGCAGGTGCGTGACTATCTGGAAAATGGTAACGTGCGCAACTCGGTGAATTTTCCGCAAATGCGCATGCCCAGAGCGGAAGGCAGTTACCGTTTAGCAGTAGTAAATTCAAATGTTCCCAACATGTTGGGACAGATATCTACAGAGCTTGCTGATGCAGGGTTGAATATTCTGGATATGTTGAACAAGTCCCGTAACGAGCTGGCTTACACCCTGGTGGATGTGGATCAGCCGGTTCCGGATACGGTGATACGAAGCATCGGCGCTATAGAAGGGGTGTCAGCAGTGCGGACTCTTGATGGCCATGGTGAATAGTTCCCGGCCGAAAGCACAATGAACGAACAGCAGCAGCTCGACAGGATCCGCACCCGGATAGATGAACTGGATTGCGAGATACAGCACCTGATCAGCGAGCGGGCCACTTGCGCCCAGCAGGTGGGTCACATCAAGCAGGCGCAGGGTTCCGCCGTGCGCTTCTACCGGCCGGAGCGGGAGGCGCGTATTCTGCGTGAAGTACTGGCGCGCAACGAGGGGCCGTTGGATGGTGAAGAGATGGCGCGGCTGTTTCGCGAGATCATGTCCGCCTGCCTGGCGCTGGAACACCCGATGCAAATTGCCTTTCTCGGGCCGGAGGGAACCTTTACCCAGGCAGCGGTATACAAGCACTTCGGTCACTCGGTGACCACCCTGCCGCTGAGCGCCATCGACGAGGTGTTTCGAGAGGTGGAGTCGGGCAGCGCCCATTACGGCGTGGTGCCGGTGGAGAACTCCACGGAGGGAGTGGTCAACCACACGCTGGATATGCTGCTCAACTCGCCCCTCAAGATCTGCGGTGAGGTGGATCTGCGTATTCATGATCATCTGATGGGCAGGGTGGCATCGCTGGACGAGGTCGACAAGATCTACTCCCACAGCCAGTCGCTGGCGCAGTGTCGCGAATGGCTGGACAGTAATCTGCCGGGTATTTCCCGCCAGAGCGTGAGCAGCAATGCCGAGGCGGCTCGCCGGGCCGGCAGCGAGGCAGGCGCTGTGGCGGTGGCTGGAGAGGTGGCTGCCGAATTGTATGAACTGGATATCCTGGCGCGCAATATCGAGGATCACCCCAACAACACCACCCGTTTTCTGATCATCGGGGTGGATGATGCGCCGCCCAGCGGGGTGGACAAGACCTCACTGCTGGTTTCGACGCGCAATAAGCCGGGTGCCCTGTTTCAGCTGCTCAATCCACTGGCCCGCAACGGTATCTCCATGACCCGCATCGAGTCCCGCCCTTCTCGACAGGGGATGTGGGAGTATGTGTTTTTCTTTGATCTCGATGGTCACAAGAGGGAGGAGAAGGTCGCCGCCGCACTGCAAGAGCTGAAGGAGGAAGCCTCCCTGTTCAAGGTGCTTGGCTCCTATCCCAAGGCGGTGATCTAGGGTGAATCTACTGCGGAAAAGCCGTTTTGGCCGGGTTTCCCAATCGAATTTCGCTACACAGCCCCCCGTTCTATCCCATCGGATCAGGTAGTAACGACCGGCTGATATAGAGGACATCCCCTGGAAATGACCGATTTTATCTCTCTTGCTGCTGCCGGTGTGCAGAGTCTGAACCCTTATCAACCGGGCAAGCCTATCGATGAACTGGAGCGTGAATACGGGGTAAGTAATGCCCTCAAATTTGCCTCCAACGAGAATCCATTGGGGCCCAGCCCACACGTGCTGGAGGCGGCCCGGAAGGCGCTGCCGGAGGTCTGGCTCTATCCGGATGGCAACGGTTTCAGACTCAAGGAAAAGATAGCGGCGCATTGCGGTATTGCTACTGACCAGATTACCTTGGGCAATGGCTCCAGCGATCTGCTGGATTTCGTGGTGCGGGTGTTTGTCTCACCCGGCCGGGAGGTGCTGTTTTCCGAGCACTCTTTTGCCATCTACCCCATTCTCACCCAGGCGGCCGATGGCAAGGGGATTGCCACCCCGGCGCGGGAGTGGGGCTGCGATCTCCATGCACTGCGGGCAGTGGTAACGGATAACACCGCGCTCGTCTTTATCGCCAATCCCAACAATCCCACCGGCACCTGGCTGGAAGGCGGCTCCCTGGAGCGGTTTGTGCGCGATCTTCCCGATCATGTCATGGTGGTGATCGATGAGGCCTATTTCGAGTACGCCAGCGATCCGGCTGTCGGCGCGGACGGTTACCCCAATACTGTGGAGTGGGTGGAGCGCTATCCCAACCTGATGGTAACCCGCACTTTTTCCAAATGTTATGGTCTGGCGGGTCTGCGGGTAGGGTACTCGGTTTCTCATCCACGGGTGGCGGAGTTGATGAACCGGGTGCGTCCCCCGTTCAACGTAAACCGCATCGCTCTGGTCGCAGCGGAGGCAGCGCTTGATGACGATGTTCACCGGCAGCGTAGCGTAGGGATGAATGCCAGCGGATTGAAACAGCTGATGGCCGGTTTCGAGCGGTTGGGGCTGAAGTACATTCCCTCGGTGGGGAATTTTATCTGCGTGGATGTGGGAGATGACGCAGCTCCGGTGTACGAAGCCCTGTTGTGCGAAGGGGTGATCGTGCGACCGGTTGCCAACTACGGTATGCCGCGCCATCTGCGTATTACTGTCGGCACATCGGAGCATAATGATATAATGCTAAGTGCGCTGCAAAAAGTGCTGACATCGTGAAGATCAAGCGACTGGTAATCCTTGGCGTGGGTCTGATCGGCGGTTCTCTGGCGCTGGCGCTCAAAAATCGTACCGCAGTAGCACAGGTGGTTGGCTGGAGCCGCCGCGAACAGACCTTGCTGAAGGCGCGGGAACTGGGAGTCATCGACCAGGCTGAGACCGAGATCGGCAAGGCGTTGCAGGGGGCTGATTTGGTGGTGGTTGCTGTACCGGTGGGTGTCATGGAGCCGCTGTTCCGGCAGATTACTCCCTACTTGGAGGAGCAGACCATCATCACTGACACCGGCAGCACCAAGGGCAGTGTGGTGGAGGCCGCGCGGCGTGCATTTGGCAGAGTTCCCCCCCGGTTTGTGCCTGGTCATCCCATTGCCGGTATTGAGCAGAGCGGGGTGGAGGCGGCATTTGCTGATCTGTACCAGGGACGACGGGTGATACTGACCCCAATGCCGGAGACCGAGCACGCTGCCGTTGACCGGGTTCGCACCATGTGGGAGCAGAGCGGGGCGGAGGTGGTGGAGATGGGTGTGGCCCACCACGATGAGGTGCTGGCAGCGACCAGTCACCTGCCCCACCTATTGGCATACAGCCTGGTGGACTGCCTGGCACGTATGGATGAGAGTGAAGAGATGTTCCGGTTTGCGGCAGGGGGATTCCGCGACTTTACCCGGATCGCCTCCAGCGATCCGCAGATGTGGCACGACATCTGCTTGGCTAACCGGGAAGCACTGCTGGTCATGCTGGAGCGTTTCAGTAGTGATCTGGCGCAATTGACCCATGCGATTCGCTGTGGGGACGGGGACTATCTGAAGCAGACTTTTCTCCGTGCCAAACAGGCGCGTGACAAGTTTTGCGGGTAAGGAGTCAATCCGGGTTTTTTTAGGGCGGGCAACAGCTATGAGTGAAAAGAATATTGTAATGACAGTTGCCGCTGGGGGCAGTAGTCTGAAAGGGCAGATACGGATTCCGGGTGATAAATCCATATCGCACCGAGCCGTTATGCTGGGTTCACTTGCTGACGGCGTTACCGAGATTCACGGTTTCCTGGAAGGGGAGGATCCAATGGCAACCCTGCAGGCTTTTCGTGCCATGGGAGTGCGGATCGAGGGGCCGGAGCAGGGGCATCTGGTAGTGCATGGTGTTGGTCTGCATGGGTTGAAACCGCCGCCACGGGCGTTGTTTCTCGGCAATTCCGGAACATCCGTGCGTCTGTTGTCGGGAGTGCTGGCAGCTCAGTCTTTCGATACCACCCTGAGCGGAGATGATTCGCTCACCGGCCGGCCGATGCGGCGTGTTACCGAGCCACTGGTATCAATGGGAGCCCGGATTGATACTAGCAGCGAGGGTACACCACCACTCAAAATCAGCGGTGGCCAGCAGTTGCAGGGAATCGACTATGAAATGCCAGTGGCAAGTGCGCAGGTAAAGTCCTGTTTGCTGTTGGCCGGTTTGTATGCCGATGGCCGTACCTGCGTGGTTGAACCGGGTCCCAGCCGGGATCATACGGAAAGAATGCTTCAGGGCTTTGGGTACCCGGTAGAACATGGTGGTGGAAAGATCTGTCTGCAAGGGGGCGGCACCTTGAATGCGATGGATATCGAGGTGCCCGGTGACATATCTTCCGCCGCCTTTTTTATGGTGGGTGCGGCCATTTCTGAATGCTCGGATGTGCTGTTGACGAACGTGGGCACCAACCCCACCCGTATCGGAGTGATCGATATCCTGCGTCAGATGGGAGCGGATATTACCCTGGAGAACGAGCGCAAGGCGGGTGCGGAGCCGGTTGCCGATATCCGGGTTCGTGGCAGCCGTCTGCAGGGGATTGAAATTCCGGAGCAGCAAGTTCCGTTGGCCATTGATGAATTCCCCGCGCTGTTTGTCGCCGCCGCCTGTGCGGAAGGAGAAACGGTGTTGACTGGCGCCAGTGAACTGCGGGTCAAAGAGAGTGATCGCATCCAGACAATGGCCGATGGTCTGCTCAAACTGGGGATTGACGCGCATCCTGCCGAGGATGGTATTGTCATAACGGGTGGGCAGATGGGAGGGGGAGCGGTTGACAGCCATGGTGATCATCGCATTGCAATGGCGTTTGCCATGGCCGGATTGCGGGCTTCTTCTCCGGTGGTGATTAATGACTGTGCGAACGTAAAAACGTCATTTCCGGGTTTCGTTGAGTGCGCCTGGCGTCTGGGTATGGCTGTCAAGGAAACGGCATGGTAAATAAAGTGCCGGTCATTGCTATCGATGGTCCCAGCGGCGCCGGGAAAGGAACGGTAAGCCAACTGGTGGCCAAACAGCTGGGTTGGCATTTTCTCGATAGCGGCGCTCTCTATCGCCTGGTGGCTCAGGCAGCGAAGAATCACGCCATTACCCTGGATAATATCGAGGCGCTGGAGACGCTGGCTGCTTATCTGGATGTTCAATTCAGTGTGACAGACGACAGTTCGGCGGTACGCATTATTCTGGAGGGAGAAGATGTCTCCACCTGCATTCGCAGCGAAGCGATTGGCAATGAGGCCTCGCGCATTGCAGCACTACCTGGCGTGCGTGCTGCGCTGCTTGAACGGCAACGTGCTTTCCGCGCTCCCCCCGGCCTGGTTGCAGATGGCCGCGATATGGGTACGGTAGTATTTCCCGATGCCGAAGTAAAAGTTTTTCTGACCGCCAGCGCGGAAGAACGCGCCCAAAGGCGCTATAAGCAGTTGAAGGAAAAAAAATCAAATGTTATATTTAGCGATCTCCTTGAGGAGATCACCAAGCGAGACAAGCGTGATGCTGGGCGCAGCATTGCGCCACTGAGGCCGGCCGGGGGCGCAGTCACCATCGATACCACTGAATTGACGATTGAGCAGGCGGTGGATCAGGTGATGGCGGTTTGTAGTCAACGGTTGGTAACTTAAGCTGTCCGGGCTGTTTTTTGCGGAAAACTGATCCGGATATTCCATTAATCAACCCGCGTAGGTGCTGTTTTTAACCAACGCGGCAACAACATTGGTCAGCAAATTGCTGGCAGGGAACAGATAGCGATGAGCGAAAGCTTTGCAGAATTGTTTGAACAGAGTCTACAGAACACCCAGATGCGTCCCGGATCAATTGTCAAAGGGACGGTGGTGGAGGTTGGCGCCTCTTTTGTCGTGGTCAATGCCGGTCTCAAATCCGAAGGGGTTATCCCCATTGAGCAGTTTTACAATGAGGCAGGCGAATCTGCGGTGCAGGTTGGTGATCAGATTGATGTGGCCCTCGATGCTGTGGAAGACGGTTCTGGCGAGACTCGCTTGTCGCGTGAAAAAGCCAAGCTTGCCGAAACCTGGGGCAAGCTGGAGCGGGCGGTTGAGAATGATGAAATCGTTACCGGCCGCATTATTGACAAGGTAAAGGGTGGATTCATTGTTGATGTTGGTGAAATTCGCGCCTTCCTGCCGGGTTCTCTGGTTGATGTACGCCCCGTGCGTGACACAGCCTATCTGGAGGGGAAGGATCTGGAGTTCAAGGTCATCAAACTGGATCGCAAGCGTAACAACGTAGTCGTATCCCGCCGCGCCGTGGTGGAATCCGAATACAGCGAAGAGCGTGATGCGTTACTGGAGAGTCTGGAAGAGGGTATAACGGTCAAGGGCATCGTCAAGAACCTGACCGATTATGGGTCATTCGTGGATCTGGGCGGTATTGACGGCCTGTTGCATATCACCGATATGGCCTGGAAACGGGTCAAGCATCCCACCGAAGTGGTTAATGTGGGCGATGAGATTGAGGTCAAGATTCTTAAATTCGACAAAGAGCGCCAACGTGTTTCCCTTGGCCTGAAACAGCTGGGCGAAGATCCCTGGGTGGCCATTTCGCGCCGTTATCCTATCGGCACCCGCCTGTTTGGCAAGGTTACCAACATGGCTGATTATGGTGCCTTTGTTGAGATTGAGGATGGGGTTGAAGGTTTGGTGCACGTCTCCGAGATGGACTGGACCAACAAGAATATTCATCCCTCAAAAATGCTGCAGCTGGGCGATGAGGTTGAGGTGATGGTGCTTGATATTGATGAAGAGCGTCGCCGCATCTCATTGGGCATGAAACAGTGTCTCTCCAATCCCTGGGAGTCCTTTGCCGCAACCCACAACAAGGGCGACAAGATTTCCGGAGCCATCAAGTCAATTACCGATTTCGGGATCTTTATTGGACTGGAGGGTGGTATCGATGGTCTGATTCACCTGTCAGATATCTCCTGGAGTGATAATTCGGAAGAGGTGGTGCGCCAGTTCAAGAAAGGGGACGAGGTCGAAGCTGTTGTGTTGGCAGTCGATCCGGAACGTGAGCGTATTTCACTGGGGTTCAAACAGCTGGATCAGGATCCGGTGTCCTGCTATGTTGGTGAACATCCCAAGGGAACGATTGTAAATGGTAAAGTGACTGAGGTTGATGTCAAAGGTGCCGTTATTGACCTAGGTGATGGTGTTGAAGGTTATCTTCGGGCATCCGAACTGTCGCGAGATCGGGTGGAAGATGCGCGTAGTGTGCTTAATGCCGGCGATGAAGTTGAAGTCAGGATCATCGGTTTTGATCGCAAGAACCGCAGTATCAGTCTTTCCATCAAGGCCAAGGAAGCTGCTGAGGAAGCCGAGGCAATTCGGGATTACAGTCGTTCAGCCGGAGAAGCCACCACCAGTCTGGGTGACCTCTTGAAGGAACAGATGGAAAAATAGTAGAGGTTTGTCTGAGGGATTCAGACAGTTGCTGTGTGCAGGACGAAAGCACTATAAGATTCCTGGCAGCGCGGTAGTTACTCCTGAATTCGGCAGGTTTTTGAACCTTATGTATTTACCAACGGGGTGATGTTATGACCAAATCAGAACTCATAGAACGGCTCGCAGAACGGATGCGAGTCCAGTTGCCAGAGAAGGATGTTGAGCTTGCAGTCAAGGCTGTTCTTGATTGCATGGCCCAGTCTCTGGCGGCTGGCGAGCGGATCGAGGTACGTGGCTTTGGCAGTTTTTCGCTGCATTACCGGCCACCACGGGTAGGCCGCAACCCCAAAACGGGAGAAGCAGTCTCTCTATCCGGTAAATATGTACCTCATTTTAAAGCCGGTAAAGAGCTGCGTGAACGGGTAAATGCTGGTATGGGTGGGTAGCATACCGTCGATGTGATCATCAAGGGTGCTCTGGCAGGCTGTTGAAAAACCCCCATGCGGCACGATCCGGCGTTGGAATCCGGCTCAAAATGCTCATTCACTCCGTGTAAACTGCGTTTTTTCGCCGGATTCCGCCTTGTCTCGCACTCGCCCGAGGCTTTTTCAACAGCCTGCTAGATTGCGCCCTTTTTTGTTTGCACCTCTGCCAACTCAATCGCATAATCAAAATGTTTGGGGCATCAAGAATGGCCCGGTTCACCTTGAGCGAATCGGTTAAGTCTCGTTGGTGGTATAGACCATTTGATAATGGAACAAGGTGGCTAGTATGGGAACAATGGCTGTTTGGGAACAGGTGCTGCTGGGGTTGCTTGTGGTGGTAATCGTGGTCTGGTTTTTTCCGGGTTTGAAAAATCAGCTCAAGAATGCCCCCAAGGCGATGGCTGGTGACTGGAAGAGTCTGTTTGTCCCGATTGGTCTTGTCGTGCTGTTTGTGCTGCTGCTGTTGTCGCTTGTCTGATTTTCTTCTTGGAGTAAACAATCATGAATGCCTATCAACATATCCTGCTTGCCGTTGATTTCATGCCAGGTGTAGAAAATGTTTGTCGGCGCGCCCACGAGCTTGCGGAGTGTACTGGAGCTCAACTGAGCGTTATCCATGTGGTTGAACCCGTGGTTATGGCACCGCCCTATGAAGGTGTGCCATCGCTGCCGGTGGATTTTGAGGAGCAGATGCTGAAATCTACGCAGGATTCACTCAAACAACTGGTTGAGAAGGAAGCGATGCAGGATGCGGGCTGGTCTGTAGAGGTTGGTTCGGTTAAGTGGACTATCATCGAGTATGCCAAGGAACAGAATGTCGATCTGATTGTTATCGGCAGTCATGGACGTCATGGGTTAGAACGGTTACTGGGTTCTACAGCAAATGCGGTACTGCACGCTGCTCCTTGTGATGTGTTGGCGGTGCATATTGAAAACAGGTAATTCATAAAACTTTAATAATTCAGATAATGGTCTATCATTAGATCCGGGTTACGAAAAAGAGGGGGGATAGCACCAGAATCGCTTTATTCACCAGTACTCTTTCATGGTGATAAGTCGGGATTGAGTTAGTGTGTCAGTATCCATGGCAAGACGCACCTCGTTACAGATGGCCAGCAATGGGCATTGGAGTCTCGACGTATTACCCTAACGGAGTCGTGGTGGTTACCTGGAACAGCACATCAAAGGGGATACAGATGAAGTTACCATTGCAAATTACCGCCAGAAATATTGAACTTACCGAGGCTATCGAGGCTGCAGTAAGGGACAGAGCACAAAAGCTGGAACAGTTCTATGACAGGATAATGAGTTGCCGGGTGGTAGTGGAGGCACCTCATCGTCATCAGCACAAGGGTGTGATGTATAATGCGCGCATAGATATCACTGTTCCGGGTTCTGAGGTGGTGGTTAAGCGAGAGCCACATGAGGATCTCTATGTGGCAATCCGCGATGCATTTGATGCGGCGCGACGCCAGTTGCAGAATATCTCACAAAAACAGCGTGGTAGCTCCAAATCTCACATCCGGTTGACTGATGGGCAATTCATGGAAGTATAATCCTGGAATCTGAAGCTGGGCGGGGTGGAGTGTGCATTTGCGATGGCGTTGCAAATGCGCACTCCGCCCCGTAGCGTAGTGCACCCAGCCGGTCAATTGTGAGTCTGTCAATGTGTTGATACATCATCGTGGCGCTCAACCATGGAATCCAGGATAATATTTTTTCTTGCCTGGAGAAGGCTGCTGGTAGCGGCCTTTTTTATGTTGGAAGGAATAGCTCCAGCAGATCATTCAGATAGCGTTTACCCCGTTCGGTGGGACAGATATGGAGCGCATCCCTGCTGATCAATCCTTTTTCTGTTGCCGTTTCCAGTTCCGCATGCAGAAAGGCCAGGGGTAGCCCGGTATGAGCTGTAAACAGCCGACTTTCAAACCCTTCAGTAAGGCGTAGCGCATTCATCATAAACTCCAGTGCTATTTCACCGGCTTGCAACAGACTCCTGGTCTGGATGCAAGCGGAAGAATCGGCACTGGCGAGATAGTGCCGGGGATGGCGGGTTTTTGCCAGCCGGGTGATGGATTGTGCATGCGGATTGGTCAGTTTGCTGTGAGCGCCGGCACCTATTCCCAGGTAGTCACCAAATTGCCAGTAATTGGTATTGTGCTGACAGCGGTATTGCTGTCTGGCATAGGCTGATACCTCGTATTGTGTATAGCCGTGTCGGCCAAGCGACTGTTCGGCCTCCTGCTGCATTCTCCATATCAAATCATCATCACCCAGGGCCGGAGGGTGATGGTGAAATGGCGTATTGGGTTCAATGGTGAGTTGATAATAGGAGATATGCTCCGGCTGCAGGTCAATGGCGGTTTGCAAATCGTTCAGGGCCATCGCAGCAGTCTGTCCCGGCAGGCCGAACATCAGATCCAGATTGATATTGCCGAAACCGGCATGGCGAGCCTGCTCAAAGGCACGCCATGCCTGTTTGCTGTCGTGAATGCGGCCCAGCTTTCGTAGCGCGTTATCATCGAAACTCTGGATGCCTATGGAGAGGCGGTTTATTCCGGCTGCACGAAACGCCCTGAACCGCCCTGCCTCACTGGCGCCGGGATTCACTTCCATGGTAATTTCTGTGTCCGGGCCGAACCGCAAACGGGCGCGCAGTTGCGCCAGCAGTTTCTCAATGCTGTAGGCAGAAAACAGGCTGGGAGTACCGCCGCCGATGAATATCGTAGTGATGGTACGCCCCCAGATCAGCGGCAGATCATTTTCCAGGTCGGCGATCAGCGCATCCACATAGGCGGACTCTGGCAGCGAGCCGTTATCTGTCTGATGCGAGTTAAAATCGCAGTAGGGGCATTTCCTGATGCACCAGGGAATGTGGATATACAGACTCAGGGGTGGTGATATCGTAAAATGGGGTTGGGATTGGTATCCCGACAATATCGGTTCTGCAGCCATCGACATCACCCGGGGTAACTGGAAAGCTCCTGTTTGAGCCGTGCCAGTGCCTGCCCGCGATGACTGATGCAGTTCTTCAGTTCCGGTTTCAACTGGGCACTGCTACAGCCGGAATCAGGAACGTAAAATACGGGATCATATCCAAATCCGTGCTCTCCGCAAGGCTCGGGCAGGATAGATCCCTCCCAGGTACCCTGACAAACAATGGGGCAGGGATCTTTGGCATGCCGCAAATAGACCAGCAGGCAGCGGAAACGGGCGGTGCGCTGTGCTTCGGGGATACCCTGCAGTGTTTGCAGCAGTTTGTTGATGTTGCTCTGGTCAGTGGACTCGGGGCCGGCGTACCTTGATGAGTAGATTCCTGGCGCTCCCTGCAGTGCATCAACTTCCAGGCCGGAATCATCGGCTATGGCGGGAAGACCGGTATGCAAGGCTGCATTACGTGCCTTCAGCAGTGCGTTTTCCACGAAACTGAGGCCGGTCTCTTCAATACCGGGTACAGCAAACTCCGTTTGCGGCAGAATTTCGATATCAATCTTCTCCAGCAGTTGTTTCAGCTCGCGAACCTTGCCCGGATTGCTGGTGGCCAGCACTATGCGTTGCATTTCATCTCCAGTGCTGCACACTGTTTTTCGATCAACTGTACAATGGCGGACTGCGCCAGATCCAGCATGGCATTCAGTTCGTCACGGCGAAAGGCGTGACCCTCGGCAGTCCCCTGAATTTCGATGAATGCACCCGCTTCGTTCATCACCACATTCATGTCGGTCTCCGCAGTGGAGTCTTCCCGGTAATCCAGATCTGCCACCGCCTGACCCTCCACGATACCCACCGAGATAGAGGCTACATGGCCATGAATGGGATTTTTTTTGATAACCCTTTTCTCAAGCAAGTGTCTGGTTGCAGCGACCAGTGCGACATAAGCGCCGGTAATGGCTGCGGTGCGAGTGCCTCCGTCTGCCTGGATTACATCGCAGTCAACGGTGATGGTTCGCTCTCCCAGTGCGGCAAGATCGACAACAGCACGCAGGGAACGGCCGATGAGCCGCTGGATCTCCATGGTGCGTCCACCTTGTCGCCCCTGGGCTGCTTCACGCCGCATCCGGCTGCCGGTGGATCGCGGTAGCATACCGTACTCTGCCGTAATCCAGCCCCGTCCGGATCCCTTGCGGAACCGGGGTACCTGTTCATCCACACTTGCGGTACAGATGACTCGTGTGTCACCGAATTCGATTAGCACCGAGCCTTCGGCATGTTTAGTGTAACCGGTGGTGATCCTGACCGAGCGTATCTGCTCCGGGGTGCGTCCGTCTGCTCGCATATTCGCTGTCCTGTGGTTGTGTTTGGTGGTTATGAATTGCGGACAATTATAGCCGCAATCGACCTGATTCGGTTAGACTGTTTTCTTCCTGCCGGGAGAGAACGGAATGTTTGTGTATTTCAACTGCGGAGTGCGGACCTGATGATTCGAAGTATGACAGCCTTTACCCGGGCGGAGTGGCATGGCGAAGCGGGTTCACTGGATATGGAGCTGCGTTCGGTAAATCATCGCTATCTGGAGCTGAGTGTTCGTCTTCCCGATGAGCTGCGTTTTCTGGAGATGGTCATCCGTGAGCATATCGGAGTACGGCTGGGGCGGGGCAAGATTGACTGCCGTCTGAATTATCGTCCATCTGCCGCCCGGACCGGGCTGGTTATCGATGAAGAACTGGTTCGCCAGGTGGCGCGAGCCAGCCGAACCATCGATGCCATGCTGTACAATCCTTCAGCGGTCAGCTCGATGGATGTATTGCGCTGGCCCGATGTGCTTCTGCTGCCCAAGCTGGAAACGGGGGTTTTGAAGAAGCAGGTGCTGGTACTGTTGGAGCAAGTTCTGGATGAGTTCACAGCGACTCGCGGCCGGGAGGGCGAGCAGTTGAAACGCCTGATTGAGCAGCGCTGCAACGCCGTTGAGAAAGCAGTGGCGGAACTGCAGCAACATCTGCCCGAGGTGACAGCGCGGTGGCGGGAGCGGCTGGAAGAACGACTGGCTGGAATAAGGGAAGAGCTGGATCCTGCCCGACTGGAGCAGGAGATGCTGCTGTTTGCACAGAAGATTGATGTGACCGAAGAACTGGAACGCCTGATTGCGCATGTGAAAGAGGTAAAGCATGTCCTGGCACAAGACAAACCGGTGGGAAGGCGGCTGGATTTCCTGATGCAGGAGTTGAACAGGGAGGCGAATACCCTTGCCGCTAAGTCGGCCGATGCGGAGACAACACGGGCTGCTGTCGAGTTAAAGGTATTGATAGAACAGATGCGGGAACAGGTGCAGAATATCGAATGATGATCCTGGAATCCGTAGCACAGTTCACTTATCAGGCGAACCGGGTAAAATCGGAAAATATCAATCACATCAATAGATTGACTAACCATCAAAGCGGTCAGCTGCGGAATCCGGGATGATCGGTTCGCTCTATATCATTGCGGCGCCCTCGGGGGCGGGTAAAACCAGCCTGGTAAAGTCACTGCTGGAGCGTCTTTGCGGAATCGAGGTTTCTGTCTCCTATACGACACGGCCATGCCGGCGAGGTGAACGGGATGGTATCAACTACCATTTTGTCGATCCACAGACCTTTCAGACCATGGTAGCCAACGATGACTTCCTGGAGCATGCCGAGGTGTTTGGTAACCATTACGGAACGGCCAGCGCCAGCATCCTGGAGCGGTTACGACAAGGCATCGACGTTATTCTGGAGATCGACTGGCAAGGTGCTCGCCAGGTTCGGCAGACGCTGCCGGAGGCGGTGGGGATTTTTATTGTTCCGCCATCGCGCGAAATTCTGGAGGAGCGGCTGCGTAGCCGTGGACAGGACAGCCAGGAGACCATCGACCATCGTATGCGTGATGCGGTCAGTGAAATGAGTCATTACGATGAGTTCGATTTTCTGGTGGTCAATGATGATTTTGAAGTTGCCTTGACGGAGCTGCGCGCCATCATTCTGGCCCGGCGGCTGCGGGTTGAGGTGCAGCAGGTGAAACTGGATGAACTGCTGACACGTCTTGTCGTCCAAAAATAAGGAGTGGAACGGGATCTGTTGTTCCAGTAGAATTATCCGCTGTTTGATCTGGATAATCGGGAGTTTCCTAAGCTATGGCGCGTGTAACTGTAGAAGATTGCCTTGAACATGTCGATAATCGTTTTCAACTGGTGCTGGTAGCGTCCAAACGGGCGCGGCAGATTGCGCTGGGTCAGGAACCCAAGGTGCCTTGGGAAAATGACAAACCCACCGTAGTGGCGTTGCGGGAGATAGCCGCAGGCCTGACCACCAACGAGGTACTCGATGAAAAAGTTGTGGAGCAGCCTGTTACCGAAGAACAGCCGATCCCGGCCGAGTAACCGGGCGACTCTTGCTTTACTGAAACTTGCCGGGCGCAAAAAGGGCCCGGCATCCGATGTTGCCAGGTTGCTCCGTCTGCTCCAGAGCTATCTGGAGCCACAACAGATAGAAGAGGTCTATCGGGCCTACGAATTTGCCGCTGCGGCGCACACCGGGCAGCAGCGACTGTCTGGCGAACCCTACATACACCACCCCCTGGCGGTAGCGAAGATACTGGCCGGGATGCGCCTGGATTACCAGAGTATTGTCGCGGCTATTCTGCACGACGTCATCGAAGACACTCCCACTGCAAAACAACAACTCGTCGAAGCGTTTGGTGAAGAAGTTGCCGAGCTGGTGGATGGTGTCAGTAAACTGACCCAGGTCGAGTTTGAAAGCAAGGCTGAAGCCCAGGCTGAAAACTTCCGAAAAATGATGCTCGCCATGGTGCGGGATATCCGGGTTATCCTGATCAAGCTCGCCGATCGTCTGCACAATATGCGTACCCTCGGCGCATTACGTCCCGATAAACGCCGCCGTATTGCCCGTGAAACACTGGAGATCTACGCGCCTATCGCCAACCGGCTGGGAATGAACTCCATGCGGGTGGAACTGCAGGATCATGGTTTTTCTGCCATGTATCCCAATCGTTACCGGATATTGTCCCACGCAATGCGCAAGGTTCGTGGTAACCGAAAGGAGATTGTGCAAAAAATCGAATCCACCATTACCGAACGGATACGCCAGGAGGGTGTGGAAGGTGAAGTAATGGGACGCGAAAAACACCTCTACAGCATCTATCAGAAGATGCAGCAGAAACGGTTGCCGTTTCGCGAGGTGTTTGACGTCTATGCGTTTCGGGTTGTGGTCGATACAGCCGATACCTGCTATCGCATGCTGGGTATCCTCCACAGTCTGTATAAACCGGTGCCAGGACGTTTTAAGGATTATATTGCCATTCCAAAGGCTAATGGTTATCAGTCATTGCATACTGTGTTGTTCAGCCCTTACGGTGTGCCCATCGAGATACAGATCCGTACTGCAGACATGCACAAGGTTGCTGAAGCAGGAGTGGCTTCCCACTGGTTGTACAAGACTGGCAGCGATAGCTCCATACCGCAACATCACGCCCGCGAATGGCTTCGTGAACTGCTTGAATTGCAACAAAATGCCGGTAATTCCATAGAGTTCCTGGAGCATGTTAAAGTTGATTTGTTTCCAGATGAAGTCTACGTATTTTCTCCCAAGGGGGAGATTTTGGTGTTGGCCCGGGGGGCGACTGCGGTGGATTACGCCTACGCAGTCCATACCGATGTTGGTAATGGTTGTGTGGCGGCTAAAATTGACTACCGTTTAATGCCTCTCAACACTCGGTTGCTTAACGGACAGACTGTTGAAATTATCACTGCGCCAGGTGCTTTACCCAATCCGGCATGGCTGGACTACGTTGTTACCGGCAAGGCGCGTTCCACCATCCGGGCTTACCTGAAAGGTATTCACTATGATGAAGCCGTCGCTCTGGGCAAACGGTTGTTGGATAAAAGCCTCGTTCACTACTCCCTTTCTTGCAGTAAACTTCCAGCCGCCCGGCTGACGCAGTTACTGGAAGAGCTGAATCTTGCAACTCTGGATGATCTGCTGGCAAAAATAGGATTGGGAAAGCGCATGGCGCCCATTGTGGCACGTTCGCTGGCCGAAAAACTGGCCGGTGGAGAGGATCTGGCTCCGATACCCAGTTCTGTTCCCCTTGCGATCAGGGGCACCGAGGGAATGGTTGTGACCTATGCCAAATGTTGCCACCCTATCCCGGGTGATAGCATATTGGGTTTTATCAGCGCTGGGCGCGGAATTGTAATTCATACCGATAACTGCAACAATCTCAACGAATTCAGGAATGATCCTGATAAATGGATTAATGTCCAGTGGGAAGAGGGAGTTGAGGGTGTTTTCCCGGTTGAACTGCGCATGGATGTGGCCAATCAACGTGGCGTTCTGGCCACGGTAGCGGCTGCTATCTCGGCGCTGGATGCCAATATAGAGAGTGTGGATATGGAAGAGCGGGATGGTCGGCACAGTGCCTTGCTGTTTACTATCACCGTGCGTGATAGGCGTCATCTGGCAGCGATCATTCGCCGTATTCGCGGTATCGAAAATGTTATGCGTATTGTGCGCAAGCAGAGTTAACGAGGAGCATTGGATGAATCGGGAAGTGATTTTTACCGAAAAAGCACCTGCCGCCATTGGTACCTATTCACAAGCGGTCAAGATTGGCAGAACAGTCTATCTCTCAGGGCAGATTCCGCTGGTGCCGGAGAGCATGGAGCTGGTTGGCGGGGATATGACCGTCCAAATCAGCCAGGTGTTCGACAATCTCCGCGCCGTAGCGGAAGCTGCGGATGGCTCGCTGGCCGATATCGTCAAATTGAATATCTACCTTACCGATTTGTCCCATTTCCCGCTGGTCAACGAGGTGATGGCGCATTATTTCAAACAACCGTATCCTGCACGGGCGGTCGTTGGCGTTGCTGTGCTGCCAAGGGGTGCGGTGGTTGAAATGGATGCCGTGATGGAGCTGGTCTGAACCGCTGACCGGGCGATGGGATCCCGCGACAGTTTTTCTCCGCAAGCGGATTCCATTCCGGTTACGGAGCTAAAGGGGGTTGGCGCAAAAATGGCAGAGCGCCTGGGTCGCCTCGATATTTCAACCGTTCAGGATCTGCTGTTTCATCTGCCGATACGTTACCAGAATCGCACCCGGATGGTTGCGTTGGGGGAGTTGCAGCCTGGTATGGTGGTTTCTGTCCAGGGTGAAGTTCAGCACACCGAGATAAAATTTGGTCGCCGCCGCATGCTGTTGTCAATGATCTCTGATGGAACCGGCCATCTTGTTTTGCGTTTTTTCCATTTTGGAACTGCTCACAAGGGGACTCTGGCCAGCGGGGCAAGCGTGCGTTGCTTTGGTGAGGTGCGTGAAGGGGTGAACAGCCTGGAGATGATTCATCCTGAATTTCATCTGCTGGAGCAAAAAAACAAGAATACCTCCCCCGCAGAGCAATACCTGACACCTGTCTATCGTGTCAGTGAGGGTGTGTATCAACCAGCCCTGCGCTTATTGGTGGAGCAGGCGCGTAACTATTTGCGAAAGGGTGCGCTAATCGACTGGCTGCCCGAGCAGGTTCGGCAGCAATTTGACCTGCTGCCACTGGATAAGGCGCTGGCCTGCATTCACAAGCCTCCCGCGGATGCTTCGCTTGAACTGCTTGATGAGCGGCGCCATCCGGCCCAGCGGCGGTTGGCATTTGAAGAGTTGCTGGCCCATCATTTGAGTCTGCGAAAACTGCGCAGTGCCATGCAGCATCATTCCGCGCCTGTATTGAAGGATACTGGTTTGTTGACTGGACAGTTTCTGGCGCAGCTGCCGTTCTCCATCACTTCTGCCCAGCAACGGGTATGGAATGAGATCCAGCAGGATCTGCGATGCGCTTTCCCCATGCAAAGGCTGGTTCAAGGAGATGTCGGCTCCGGCAAAACCATTGTTGCCGTTCTCGCTGCGCTGCAGGCGGTAGAAGCGGGTTTTCAGGCTGCGATAATGGCGCCGACCGAGTTGCTGGCTGAGCAGCACTTCACCAATTTTCGCCACTGGCTGGCGCCGTTGGGGATCGAGGTGGACTGGCTGTCGGGTCAACTCAAGGCAGCAGAAAAAAAGGCTATGCTAGCGGCACTGTCCGGCGGCCAGGCCCATCTCGCGGTGGGCACTCATGCCCTGTTTCAGGAGCAGGTGATGTTCCACCGACTGGGGCTGGTGGTGATCGATGAGCAACACCGTTTTGGTGTTCACCAGCGTCTTGCCCTGCGGGAGAAGGGCAGCAGTGACGGCAGTTATCCTCATCAATTGATTATGACCGCAACGCCCATTCCCCGCACCCTGGCCATGACGGCGTATGCCGATCTGGATGTGTCGGTCATCGACGAGCTTCCCCCTGGCCGTACGCCGGTCTCTACGATAGCGCTGCCGGACAGTCGCCGTGAACAGGTTATTGAGCGCGTTGGCGCCGCTTGCCGGGAGGGGCGCCAGGCCTACTGGGTATGCACGCTTATCGAGGAGTCAGAGGCGCTGGCTGCCCAGGCGGCTGAAGACAGTGCGGCGTTGTTAAGAGAAACGCTTCCCAATCTTTCCGTTGGGCTGGTGCATGGACGCATGAAGCCCCAACAACGAGCGCCGGTGATGAAGGCGTTCAAGGCGGGAGAGATCGATTTGCTGGTGGCGACGACAGTTATTGAGGTCGGGGTTGATGTTCCCAATGCCAGTTTGATGATAATAGAGAATCCCGAGCGGCTGGGATTGGCCCAATTGCATCAGTTGCGGGGGCGGGTAGGGCGAGGCAGTCGGGAGAGCAGTTGTGTTCTGATGTATCATGGTTCGCTGAGCGAAGCCGCGCATCAGCGGCTGGCTGTTCTACGTGAGAGTGGGGATGGCTTTGTTATTGCCCGGAAAGACCTGGAGTTGCGTGGTCCGGGCGATGTTCTTGGTACGCGTCAGACCGGTATGTTGCAGTTTCGGGTTGCTGATCTGCAGCAGGATCAGGACCTGCTGCCTGAGGTGGCGAATGCGGCGCTACTGCTGCTGGAGCAGTATCCGCAGCAGGTGACACCGTTGATAGAGCGCTGGATAGGAGAGCGTAGCCAGTATGGTGGTGTTTGAGCTATGCTTGCTCTCTTTTTTACCAAGCTAGAGTTTAGAGTTTCAGAGGAGAAAAAAACATCAGAAAGTTTCCCAAATAACTTGACATGGCGGCAGGAATCGCGCAGCCGCGCCTTGCAGACCTTTTTAAAAAATCAAACGGTCTGCAAGGCGCGGCCTTCAGAAG
>JAJRUV010000031.1 GCA_024277595.1 Gammaproteobacteria bacterium | reverse complement strand
CGTATGCATGCCCTGAGGGGATGAAAGGTTGACAGGGAGACCCTTGCCGTATGAAAACAAGTGCGGATTCTCTTCATGTCCAAGAAAAAGACCATGATTTTTTACTGGATGCCCTTGGCGGCCCGCGTTTCGATACCAGGTCCGACAGACTCCTAGAAATCGCAGTTTCCCACTCTCATGTTATGTTTGTCTGCTGCACTAAAATGCAGATATGAAGAAAGCAGTTGTAATTGGTGCAAGTTCCGGCATGATTCTAGCCGGAATCCAGTGGCTCGAACTATAGATTCCGGCCAGGAGCACACCGGAATGACGGTATCCACGGTTTCTTGATTGAAATGGATCTGAAAATACCTCCTCCTTTGCTGGCCCTGATGTCGGCGGTAACAATGTGGGCAATCGCTGAATCCAGCGCGGCAGCCTGGATAGTACTGAATATGCCGGATTCGCTTTCCCTGCTGGTGCTTGCAGCTGGACTGGGCGTAGAGATATCCGCAGTCGCGCTGTTTCGCCGGGCGAGCACCACGGTGAATCCGATGAAGCCGGGGAATACTGTGCAGTTGGTAGATGTGGGAGTATATAAGTTTAGTAGAAACCCGATGTATCTTGGCGTACTGCTGATATTGTCCGCCTGGGCGTTGTGGCTGGAGAATATTCTCAATCTTGCTGTGTTGCTGTTTTTTATCTGGTATATCACAAGATTTCAGATAATTCCGGAGGAGCGGGTGCTAAGAAAGCTGTTTCCCGGGCAGTTCGATGCCTATCGATCCCGGGTAAGACGTTGGATATAACCTGCTGCTAATCAAGTGGACTTCTCTTTGTCCGGCAGCAGCAGTTCACGGACGAACGGGATGGTCAGCTTGCGTTGAGCGGCCAGTGATTTTTCGTCCAGTTTTTCCAGCCAGTCTGACAACGTTCTCATATCCCGTGATATGCGGTGCAGCAGATAACGGGCCACCTCGGTTGGCAGTTCCATGCCGCGGGCTCTGGCTCGCTCCTGTAGAACAGCAAGTTTGCTATCGTCATCCAGCAAGGTGAGCCGCAGCACCAGCCCCCATGATAAACGTGAACGCAGATCGGGTAGTGCGATGGGGATGGTTGCGGGGCTGCTGCTGGCCGCCAGCGTCAGACGGGTGTCGCCGGCCCGTATCCGGTTGTAGAGATGAAACAGTGCCTCTTCCCACTGCGGCTGCTGCGCTATGCTGTCGATATCATCGATACAGACCAGTGACAGCTGTTCCAGGTTGTGCAGATAATTTGGTGATAGCTCCGCTGCATCCGTCAAGGGTAGATAGGCGGAAGTCTCTCCGCATAGAGCGGCCTGGTGTCCCAAAGATTGCAACAGGTGGCTTTTGCCACTTCCCGCTGGACCCCAGAGGTAGACGAATTGCTGCCTGCCCCGGGTGAGGGCGTGTTGAGCTTCCCTGTTGTTGTCGAAGCAGAAATTGTCAAAGGTTATGCCCTCGTGCAAACCTATCCCGAGTGGCAGTTGATTCATGTTGACTGCAGTGCTCTCTTGCTCCAGCTCCAGACGTAGGAAGCCCCGCTGCCCAGGGTCAATACCAGTACCGCGATCTCCAGGCCGTCCAGCAGTTGCGGCGGCATGGAAAATAGTCCGCCGTATACAGCCAGCACGATGACCACCAGCATGATCTGGCTGAAGGTGGTCAATTTGCTGATCAGGGAGGGAGCCATTTCGTAGTGGCCGATCAGGAAATGGTAGGCAAGCCCGCCGGAAACAATCACTGTATCCCGGATAATGATTGCCGCTACTAGCCAGACAGGCAGGTCGCCTAACCAGGCGAGCGCGATAAAGGTTGTGCCCAGCAACAGCTTATCAGCAAGGGGATCCATAATGGCTCCCAGGCGGCTGGTCCAACCATAGCGCTTGGCAAGGAAGCCATCAACTCCATCGGAGATTCCGGCAATGGTGAAGATTAACAGTGCCAAGGAGTATCGTTCATCCAGCAACAGCAGCAGTGTTGGCAGCACCATTAAAAAGCGCAATGCCGTGATCAGGTTAGGTATGTCTTTGGCCTGCATTCCTGACGTCCCTGTATGGTCTGCCGCTATTCTGTCAACGGGAATAGTGAAAAGAGAGTATTGACGGATCTTCATCTATCTGCAGCAGAAAATGGTCGCTGGCAATGGCCCGGGTTACTGCCCTTGCTTCGCCGCGTACTTTGATCTGAAACAGTGCACTGTCCGGCGCCACTATACGTAGCTCTGTGCCGTGCAAAATTTTCAGCGAGGCCAGATAGCGGGTTACCTGCACGTAATCCGGCAGGGAGCCAATTCCGGTCACTTTCAGCAGGAACTCCTCTACCGGCAGTGTCCTGTTGTTCGGATTCTGCTGCAGCAGCTCGTCAATTGCCCGGTTGTCAAAGCGTATCCACAGCCCCAGTTCCGTATAGCGGTACTGCTGTATATAGTGTTCGGCTCGCCTCAGCGCCTTATCCCGGATGTTCCTTGTGAGGGTTGTTCCATGCACGCTGGCGACCTTGTCCAGCACCTCTTCAAGCGCGTCGTGGACGGCCTGCTGGCGCACTTCCGGACTTTGATCCTCGACTGGAATCTCCGACTCATAAAGGTCAACGACCGTTTCCGCCCACCCCGCAGAGAAGCAAAGCAGTGACAAAATTACAATTAAAAATGATTTATGCAACATCAAGCCCTCTTGCGCCCTGGCGCATCTTCCCCTTGCATACCTGTGTTTTTTACACCCGGTAACAATATATCTCGGGTTAACACAAAGTATGCTTTCCCTGTCAATCCCATGATTGATAGAATAACCCAAACGACAGCAGCTTGCTCGCACCACAGTTTAACGGAGAATCTTTTTGAATTCAGAAACCCCATCATCATCCATCAGTTACCGGGATGCCGGTGTCGATATCGAGGCCGGCAACAGGTTGGTAGAGAAGATCAAACCGATAGCTGCCCGTACCCGTCGTCCCGGTGTGCTGGCGGGATTGGGAGGGTTTGGCGCTTTGTTCGAACTGCCGCTGGATCGCTACCGGGAACCAGTGCTGGTGGCGGGAACCGATGGTGTGGGTACCAAGCTCAAGCTGGCGACAATGATCGGCAAACATGACACTATCGGTATCGATCTGGTTGCCATGTGCGTCAATGATCTGATTGTACAGGGTGCCGAGCCGCTGTTTTTCCTGGACTACTATGCCACCGCCCGCCTGGATGTGGAGATCGCCACCAAAGTGGTCGAAGGGATCGGCCGTGGGTGTGAGCTGGCGGGAGCTGCGCTGATTGGCGGTGAAACGGCGGAAATGCCTGGTATGTATGCTGGCGGTGATTACGATCTGGCTGGTTTCTGTGTGGGGGTGGTGGAGAAATCCCGCGTTATCGATGGACGCAAGGTCAAGGTGGGCGATGTTCTGCTGGGCATGGCATCATCGGGGCCGCACTCCAACGGCTACTCCCTGATTCGCAGGATTCTCGAGATTGACAATACCGATCTTGGCCAGCAGTTTCACCAGCGCACCCTTGGGGAGACGCTGCTTGAGCCGACCCGGATCTACATCAAACCGCTGCTGTCACTACTGTTGCAGGTCGATATTCATGCGCTGGCCCATATCACTGGTGGTGGTTTGCTGGAGAACATTCCGCGAGTGCTGCCGACTCAGTGCTGCGCCGAGATTGACGTCCGGGCATGGCAGCAGCCACCGGTATTCGACTGGTTACAAGACAAGGGAAATATCGGGACGGAAGAGATGCACCGCACCTTTAACTGCGGCATCGGGATGGTGCTGTGCGTAGCGGAGGAGGATGTTGCCAGTGTGCTGAACAGTCTGCGGCAGGCGGGTGAGACGGTATGGCAGATTGGCCGGGTTCGTGCTCGCGGAGCGGATGAGAAGCCGGTGCTGATCCAGGGATGAAACCACTCCCCATCGTGGTGTTGATCTCGGGTGGTGGCAGTAATCTGCGGGCCATCATCGATGCGGTGGAAAAGCAGAACCTGCCGGCCAAGATCCGAGCCGTAATCAGCAACTGTCCCGATGCCTGCGGGCTGCAGCGTGCATGCAACAGCGGAATCGAAACACAGGTCGTCGACCATCGTCAGTTTGTCGATCGGGACAGCTTTGACCATGCTCTGCAGCAAGCCATCGACAGTTACGATCCCGAACTGGTAGTACTCGCTGGTTTCATGCGCATTCTTACGCCTCGATTTGTTGCCCACTATCAAGGACGGATGATCAACATTCATCCCTCCTTGTTGCCCGCATACCGTGGCCTTCGTACTCACCAGCGTGCTTTGGAAGCAAATGATACCCGGCATGGCGCCAGCGTCCATTTCGTTACCAGCGATCTGGATGGCGGCCCGGTGATTATCCAGGCTGAGGTGCCGGTGCTGTCCTGTGACACTCCTGATACCCTGGCAGCCCGCGTGCTGGCTCTGGAGCACAAGATATATCCACAGGCAATCCGCTGGTTTACCGAAGGGCGGCTGAGGTTGGAGGGTGATGTGGCCAGCCTGGATGGCCAGCCGTTGATGAAGCCTGTTTATTGGGAGGACAGTCAATGATTACATTACGATTGGCACTTTTATTTTTGCTTTTGTTATCCGGCATTGCGGCTGCGGACGGGACACCGCTTCCTGACCGTTTCACTGCAGTTTACACCCTCAGCCAGGCAGGAATTACCCTGGCTGAACTGAAGCGTAACGGGCGGTTGGTAAAAGATGGCAGTTATATCATCGAATCCGTTGCCGAGCCGCGTGGTCTGGCGGCATGGATTCTCAGTGGTGATACGAAAGAGCGCAGTCAGTGGATGCTGAAGGATGGCAACGTCATTCCCCTCCGGTATCGCTATCGGGAGAGTGGCGGCGACCGCAAAAAAAATATGGATTTGGAGTATGATTGGAGCAGGAAGATTGCTATTGATCACAACTCCGGCAACCAGTGGAAACTTCCAGATAATGCGCAGGATCAAACCAGTGTCCAGTTTGCTGTTATGGAGCGTCTGCGTCAGGGAGATCGGGAGTTTCATTATTCCCTGCTGGACGGTAAACGGATAAAGCATCGCCACTACAGGGTGACAGAAGGCAAGATGCTTGCCACCCGGCTGGGTAAAATTGAGGTAGTCGGCGTGCGGGAGATTAAGCCGAAAGGGAAGCGCTACTCCGTGTTCTGGTGCGCTCCCCGTTTCGGTTACCTGCCGGTGCACATCGAGCAACATAAAAAAGGAACCCCTTCACTAATTACGGAGATACAAAAAATATCGGGATTTGATTCCCCCCGTTCAGTTGTCAGGACGAAAAGGGATCTCGGAACATCGTTGTTAGACTATTAAAAACACCCGGTTACGTACAAACTTTAGCCATGTCACAGTACCCTGCAAGATCATAGAGGTAATTGATTGCTTGTGTGTTGATACACTAAGTTGGTTTCAGCGAAAAACCTGTTGCCTGGCGGTATCTCTGATGGCAATTACTGCCGGATGCTTCAGTTTTCGCTCGGCGGATATGGCATAGAATTGTTCACGCACACTGTCTGCCCGTCCGATTGCTTCGACCTTGTACTGTCTTGTCACCTCATTCTCGATTACGGTTGGCGCGGTAAAAATGCCCACACCGGCCTGACCAAATGTCTTCATCAGGGCACTGTCATCAAATTCACCCATGACCCCGGGATGGATCTGCAACTCGTCGAACCACTGGGTAAGACTGTTACGGATGGCGGTTTCGCGTGTAGGTAGCAGTAGAGGTGCACTGTGCAGAGAGGCGGGAAAGCTGTCGCGGCAGCGGTGGGCAAGCCTGGGTGCAGCAAAAAAAGTGGTACCACACTCGCCAAGCAGATGGTTAAAAGCGCGTACATTCGTGCCGGGGCTGATGGGGCGGTCGGTCAACAGCATGTCCAGTTTATGTATGGCGATCTCCGCCAGCAGATTGTCCAGTTTGCCCTCCCGGCAGATGATTTGCACTGGTTCCGCAAGTTGCAGAGCGGGCTCCAGCAACCGGTGGGCGATCAGTTTGGGAACGACGTCGGTAATTCCCACTGAAAAGCGCAATGGCCGACCAGCCGGGCGGCTGTTCAACTGATCCTCCAGTTCCGCACCCAGCAGAAAAATATCGTCAGCATACTCCAGCGCGGTGTGTCCGGCTTCGGTCAGCACCTGGCTCCGGCCTGAGCGAATGAATAGCTTTGTTCCCAGTGATTTTTCGAACAGGCTCAGCTGGCCGCTGATGGTCTGCGGGGTGAGGTGCAGGATCCGGGCGGCCCGTGCGATGCTTCCCTCTCTTGCGACTACCCAAAAATAGCGCAGATGTTTATAGTTGATTTTGGACATTTGGGTGCATCGGAAATTACGAATGAATGCCAAATAATATTCGAGTTTTATATATTCAGGCAAGCATCTAAACTCTCATTGCCTGTGCGGAGTAGTTTGTCGGCATAGCACTTTTCCCTGAAATGGTATTGGAAAAACCGAGGTATCTCTAAAGATGAATATTATTAATTCTTCTGTTGCTCAATCACAGGCATCGGTACTGGCTACCAACAAGGTACTGCGAAATACCTATGCGTTGTTGTCGCTGACCCTGCTGTTCAGTGCTGCGGTGGCAGGTGTCTCCATGATGCTGAATCTTCCCCATCCCGGTTTGATTATCTCGTTGGCAGGTTACTTCGGGCTGCTGTTTTTGACCAGCAAGTTCCGTAACAGCGGGTTGGGTATTCTCTGCGTGTTCGTCCTTACCGGATTTATGGGTTATACCATCGGTCCTATTCTTAATCAGTATCTGGCTCTGGCTAATGGTCCTTCAGCGGTGATGACCGCTCTAGGCGGCACGGGCGCCATCTTCCTGGGACTATCCGCTTATGCCCTGACCACACGCAAGGATTTCAGCTTCATGGGTGGTTTCCTGATGGTGGGGATCATTGTTGCTTTCCTGGGCGGCTTGGGGGCATTCTTTTTTGAAATGTCGCTGCTCTCACTGGCTGTGTCCGGAATGTTTGTCCTGCTGATGTCCGGGCTGATTCTCTATGAGACCAGTAACATCATTCATGGCGGAGAAACCAACTACATCATGGCTACCGTTACACTGTATATCTCGATATACAACTTGTTCCTTAGCCTGTTGCATCTGCTGACCGCTTTTTCTTCGAACGGAGATTAACAGAGGTCGTTTTCTTGTTTTGTGGGCGGTTTTTTCCCGGAACAGATGGTTTCATAAGATAAAACATGGATTCTGGGCCGCCGCCGGGCAGGGGGTTTCCTGCGGCGGGCTTGGTGCTGCTGTTACGTCATTTTTTCATGCCGCAGGGTCTGGCGCTGAGGAGCAATGAGAGGTTCGTCGACTGTGTCGGCGGTTAGATGAGGCCGATCATCCACTTGTTGGCGCCGATGTTTTTTGTCTATATCGGTTTGTCGATCAACCTTCATCAGCGAGATTTATGCGGCTATGGTGCTGGTTCTTGCCTTGACCACTCTGCTGTCACCTTTTGTGATAAAGTGGTTTTACTGGCGTTGCAGCGCTTGCCAATAGAATCGCCATTGGCTGTGCGCTGCGCCTTGATCCAGCGCAGGCTTGACGCCCTGAACCCAACATATATACTCAAACTACTTGGAAATGCAGTTTTTTGAGTCCGTCTGAAACCGCAATGCCGCGTTGCAGTTCTTGAAAAAGGCGAGCCATTCTCTGCGAATTTCGCCTTGCCTTGCGGTTTCAGTCAGACTCAAAAATCCCGCACTTCCAGGTAGCTTGGGTATATTATTGTTGCCGGGTTAATAGTTGGAGTTTGGTGATGTCATGAACGTATTGATTACGGGCGGCACCGGTTTTATCGGCCAACAGCTGTGTCGGTTGCTTGCGGCTCAAAATCACTCCCTAACGGTTCTGAGCCGTGCCCCTGCGGCCGGATCCAAAGCTATTGGCGACAACAAGATTAATTTTATCACCGGACTCGATACCCTTACCCCGGCGGATCATTTTGATGCCGTTATCAACTTGGCTGGAGCCCCCGTTTTTGCCGGGCGCTGGACAGACAAACGCAAACGAATCATTCGCGACAGCCGTATTCAGACGACTGCCAGGCTGATTGAATTTATCAGTAAAAGCGATCAAAAACCGGGCGTACTGATTAGCGGTTCCGCCATCGGTTATTACGGTGACCAAGGAGATACTCCACTTGATGAAACATCAGCCAGCCACGATGAATTCAGCCATCAACTGTGTCGGGACTGGGAGGCGGAGGCGGATAAAGCGCGGCAATACGGGGTAAGGGTTTGCATCCTTCGCACCGGTCTGGTGATAGGGGAGGGTGGTGGTTTTTTGAAGCCCATGATTCGCTCTTTCCGGTTGGGGCTGGGTGGCCGTCTTAGCAATGGGCAACAGTGGATGTCCTGGGTTCATATCGACGATCATATCGCCATGATTTGTGCCCTGCTCGAAGATGCTTCCCTTGACGGCATCTTCAATGCTACGGCGCCCAACCCGGTGACCAATCAGGAATTTACCCAAACCCTGGCGAATGTGTTGCGACGTCCGGCGTTTTTACCCATGCCGGCCGGGATGCTGCGGTTGCTGCTGGGTGAAATGGCGGATCTGCTGTTGGGAGGGCAGCGGGTGATGCCGGCGCGTTTTCAACAGGCAGGGTTTCAGTTTCGCTATTCCGAACTGGACCCGGCATTACGCCAGGCAGTATCGTCATGAAAGTGCCGGTTTTTTAAGTGTAATGCGCGGAGTTTTACCAGCGCAACTTCTGAGGTAGAAGACTGCAGTACTACCGACGTTTGGTTCTAAATCTCTCTACCAATCACCTGATTACGCCCCCGCTCCTTTGCTTGGTACAACATCTCATCTGCGGCATTTAACAATACCTGACGATCCATTTTCTCGCTCGGTGTGGTGGTTGCCACTCCGGCACTGACTGTGGCGTGGTCAAACCCTTTGGAGTTGCTGTGGGGTATATTCAGCTTCTCGATATCCATGCGGATCCGGTCGGCCATGATTGCTGCGCCAAGGGCGTCCGTCTCAGGAAGCAGAATGGCGAACTCTTCACCACCGATACGAGCGGCGCAATCTCCCGGTCGCTTCAGGGAGTGATACAGCCCTTGAGCAATTTTCTTTAGGCACTCATCACCTGCGCTATGTCCGTAGGTGTCGTTATACTGCTTGAAATAGTCGACATCCACCAGCATTAAGGAGATAGCGGTTCCTCCGCGTTTGGCTCGTCTCCACTCCACATCAAAAACGTTGGTAAAATGACGACGGTTGGGAATGCCGGTTAGTGGGTCGATGGAGGCCAGCTTTACCAGCAGGTCATGTTTTTTCTTTTGTTCCAGATGGCTTTTGATGCGCGCTTTGACTATCGGGATATAGAACGGTTTGGCAATGTAATCAACCACTCCCCACTCAAACCCTCTGGCTTCATCATCCTTGTTGTTTTTAGCAGTAAGAAAGATAACCGGAATATTCTGAAGGGTTACATCCTGCTTGAGACGGCTGCAGACTTCATAGCCGTCCATGCCTGGCATCATTATATCCAGCAAAATGAGATCAGGCTGGTTTACAATGACTGTTGCAAGCGCCTGCTCACCGCTGGTTGCGATATCGATGTGATAATCACTTTTAAGCGATTCCAGTAAAATCCGGCAGTTTGTCGGGATATCGTCGATAACCAGTACGCGGGGTTTTGTTTGAGTGCTGGCGTGCATGTTTTCATTGAGTGCCGTTATGTTGAATCACAACAGTTTAATCAATATAAACATTTATTTGCAAACTAATGGAGTGTGAATGCGTTTTCAGATGAGTGAACTATGGCGCTCTCACTGGGTTGTGTGGGTGGGGCTGTTTGTAACGAGCACCCTGTTTCAGCTGCTGGGATGGGTGAACTGGCTGCGTTTTGATCGTTCATTGCTGGATAATGGTCATGTCTTGTTGCTGTTTAGTTCCCAACTGGTGCATCTTAATTGGCCGCACTGGACTCTGAATATGGCTGGCATGGCGACAATTGCGTTGCTGTTTGGGCGCTATGGCTCGGTGCTCTACTGGTTGTGGGTGGTCACTGTCTCGGCTTTGGCGGTTGGTATCGGACTCTGGTGGCTGAATCCCGAGCTTCACTGGTATGTGGGATTGTCCGGAGCCCTGCATGGCCTGATGCTGGCGGGCATCATACGGGAGATGCGCTTCAACCGGATTTCTGGTGGCATTGTGCTGCTGCTGATCACTGCGAAACTTGCCTGGGAACAGTTCGCCGGAGCCATGCCTGGTTCCGAGAACCTGATTAACGGACGGGTTGTGGTGGACTCACATCTATACGGGGCCATAGGTGGAGTGATAGCAGCCGGTTTATGGTTCGTGGTCTCGGGGTTCAGAGCCCGTTTGGCTAACATATCCGGTAGTGAACGCAATTTGAAGTGAGTTTTTTCAGTATTCGTGATTCATGGGGTTGTCTGGAAATGTATCCCTTTCACAAGTGAAAAAACTTGCAGCTATGGCTGTGCCTTTGCATACCTGGCCGTGCTGGAAATATCCGCTTGATTAACACTGGAGCGACATGTTTTCGTATTGCCAGATACACAAACTTGTGCATCCAGTATGCAAAATTTTATTTGCGACAGATATACTTTGGGGTTGTGGGTCAATCCACTTTTGGAATACGGAACAGATTATCCATTCGATCCAGACCACAGGGCACATTTTCCACCCAGTCGATAAACTTGTTGACGTTCTCCTTCCCCTGGTAGATGGCTCCGTGTTGCGGGGCAATGGTTTCGATATCCAGTTCGCGAATCATGGTAGCCCATAGTTGAAAGGCTTTTACTGTAGGCATATAGCGACGATGGAACCATTCAATGCGGGGGATATGGGCATCAAAGTCACCGACAATCCGATATTCCGTGCCGATAGAAGCACCCAGATCACCAGAATAGAGAATTTTTGAAACCGGATCATAAACCTGAAAATTGCCGGCGGAATGGAGGAAGTGTCCTGGAATGATGAGCAGGTTAACACCCTCAAGATCGAGAACCATCCCTTCGTCGGGGATGGTTCTGATACGGTTAAATACCACCCGGTCAATACCAAAGTGGGCGACAAAACGAGTCCAGAGCTGCGACATTAATCCTTCCGCAGAGGTCATCATGAACCAGAAATTGGCTGCGGCAACGATATCCGGATCCTGGTGAGAGAAAAACAGATATTTCAGATTCGGTGGCGCTATAAGAGTGGAAAGTTCGGCATATACTTTGGAATGGATTTTATGCCCACCGGGATCCAGCAGCATGGCTTTACCATTGTGTACGATAAGATGCTGGTTGGCGGGTATCATTTCGCCTTCGGTGTAGTCCTCAAGCAGAACGTTTTTATGATCGTTATTTTCAAACAGCGTTATTTGAGACATGTATTCCCCGAATTATATTGTAGTCAAGTTGCGGTTGGCATTATCAGATAGTGCATTATAACTTAATAAGCTAATGTTATATAGGCCAACGGACTTCGCCTGGCAGCGTTCTAGCAGGCTGTTGAAAAAGCGCAGTTTACACGGAGTAAATGAGCATTTTGAGCCGGATTCCAACGCCGGATCGTGCCGCATGAGGGTTTTTCAACAGCCTGCTAGGGAATGTTGTAGGTGTCCTTCATTATGTCCAGGCCACAGGGCTGGTTCTCCACCCAGTCGATGAACTTGTTTACGTTCTCTTTGCCCTGATAAACGGCGCCATGCTGGGGAGCAATGGTTTCAATATCCAGTTTGCGAGCCATTTTTGCCCACAACTGATAAACTTTGACGGTTGGCATGTAGCGCTGATGAAACCCTTTAATTGTGTCAATATGTGACTCGAAATTTTCCACTATACGGTAGTCAACTCCGATGGATGCACCCAGATCACCAGAATAGAGAATTTTTGAAACCGGGTCATAAACCTGAAAATTACCTGCGGAGTGCAGGAAATGTGCGGGTACAATGGAAAGCTGAACGCCTTCCAGATCTACAAACTGGCCACGATCCGGAATGGTTTTGATACGGTGAAATACCATTCTGTCCACTCCAAAGTGGGCAATAAAACGCAGCCAGAGTTCGGAGATCAGGCCGTCAGCGGGTGTCATCATGAACCAGAAATTGGCAGCAGCAACAATATCCGGATCCTGATGGGAGAAGAACAGGTATTTGAGGTCGCTTGGCGACAACAAAGCTGATAAATCAGTGTAGACTCGGGAATGAATTTTATGTCCGCCGGGATCCAGCAGCATTCCTTTCTCTTTGTGAATTATCAGATGCTGGTTTGACGGTATCATCTCTCCCTCGGAGTGATCTTCGAGCAGAATATTTTTGTGCTCTTTATTTTCAAACAGAATAACTTGCGCCATTGTATTTCTCCCGGCTATGTTATTTGGAAACAGGTAAAAAAAGCTCAGGATCGACGCGGGTATTGTTCAGGCTGACCGACCAGTGCAGATGTGCGCCGGTTACCCGACCCGTCATGCCGACCGTGCCAATCATCTGCCCCTCTGCCAATACATCACCTTTGTTAACATCAATGTGATCCATGTGGCAATACATCGTGATCAACCCTTGACCATGATCAATAAAAACAGTGTTCCCATTGAAAAAATAGTTTCCTGTGGCAATCACAATTCCGATAGCTGGCGCGTGAACAGGACTCCCCTTGGGTGCGGCAATATCCAGCCCGCTATGGGGTCTTCTGGGTTGCTGATTGAAAAAGCGACGTAGCCCGAACGGACTGCTCATTGGTCCATCGACAGGCAGTATGAATCTGGCATCGATTTGTTGAATATCCCGCCAATGATTGAAAGCATCAACAATCTCTTTTTTCTCTCTGCGGATACGTTTCAGATCATCCGCATTGGGGTTGACCATGCGTTTGTTTTTGATGGTGAGGTGTTGCTCGCGGTATTTTTTTTCCGATACTGGAAAAGCGATCTTTTTTTTGGTCGCGCCTTTTACGGTGACGGCATGTTTGCCAGGCTTTGCGCTCAAGGGAATACCGATAACGGCATACCAGTGATCAGCGTTATTGACTACCATGACTTTTCTATCCCGGTACCAGGCCTCCGGTCGCTGTTTTCCTGTTGCGGGAAGTTCAATCACCGCCACACCGCCAGGAACGCTGGAGGCTCGCGGTAACTCGATACTGTTGGTCGCAGAGACTGGAATGAGCGTGAGCCAGAAAAATGCCCACAGAGAGTTTCCATATCGGTTACGAAGGAAAATTCTGCCGTCAACTTGCGTTGGTTTACCCTGCTGGCAAAACAACTGTGCCTGTTTGAAAATCGACAAGAAGAGTCGTCGAGCCAAGGACGCAGCAATGTGGACCACAGGCAGAATATTTTGATTTAAGATCGGTATATCAATCATTCCTTGTTTCCTGCACCCGGCAAAGGATGCTTCCAGTTCCCAGTTTGGCCTCAACATGATCACCAACATTCACTGATCGGCTGCTACGAACGATTTCACCATCCGGTACTCGCTGAATGATGGCATAGCCACGCCCCAATACCGCCAAAGGGCTGACTGCATCCAGCCGGCTGGTCTGCATCAACAGTTGCTGCCGGCGGCCTTCCAGTTGATGATGTATTGCTGAATACAGATTATTTCGGACAGTTGTGCATTTTGTTAATACCATCTGCATACGATGAGCAGGAGTGCAGTGGTGCAGCCTCGCTGCAAGTTCATTGAGATCGGCCTGTTTGTGACGTAGTTGATGGTTGCAGACGGTGTGCAGGCGCTGCTCCAGTTCATCGAGGCGCTGCGCAATATCCTGCAGCCGTCGTCCCGGATGCTGCAGCCGCCTGCAGTGCCACTGCAGCCGTTCCCGGGCCTGTGCCAGCTGTCTGTTTATCGCCTGCATCAAGCGGCCGCGCAAACGCAGCAACTGCTGCAGCAGCTCCTGACCATCTGGGCTCAGCAGCTCGGCAGCGGCTGACGGAGTCGGGGCGCGTTTATCGGCGACAAAATCCGCGATGGTGAAATCGATCTCATGGCCGACCGCCGAGACCACCGGCAGGGGAGAGACGTGGATCGCCCGGGCCACTACCTCTTCGTTGAAGGCCCAGAGATCTTCCAGCGATCCACCGCCGCGTCCGACGATCAGGACATCACACTCGGCGCGTTTCCCCGCCAGCTCGATCATGGCGGCAATCTGCTGCGCTGCTTCCTCGCCCTGGACCGCCGTCGGATAGACAATCACCGGAATTGCCGGGAAGCGGCGTTGCAGCACACTCAGAATATCCCGGATAGCCGCTCCGGTGGGGGAGGTCACCACGCCGATACAGCGGGGAATTGGTGGTAACGGTTTTTTATTTTCCGTGGCAAACAGCCCCTCCTGATCCAGACGCTGCTTGAGTGCTTCGAAGGCACGCCGCAGCGCGCCATCCCCGGCCTCTTCCATGTGTTCGATCAGCAACTGGTAGTCACCACGCGGTTCGTAGAGACTGACCCGTGCGCGCACCAGTACCTGCATGCCGTTTTCCGGCCGGAAACGGAGATGAATGGCGCGGTTGCGAAACATGGCGCCCCGCACATGGGCGGTGCTGTCTTTCAGGGAAAAATAGAGGTGACCGGAGGCGGGCTGGGCCAGATTGGATAGTTCTCCCTCTATCCAGAGCAGGGGAAAGCTGGCCTCCAGCAGCGACCGTGCCTCGCGGTTCAGTTCGGAGACACTGATGATCTGACGGAAAGGCGCATCCTGTTGCTGGTCGGAGAGCGTTGACATATCGGTCAAGTTTACCAGCATGACGACAAACCGTATAATGCGGCGGATAGTTAGCCTCGACTCTGGAATCCCGCCCATGCGTATCGTTCAGGAAGCGTTGACCTTCGATGATGTTCTGTTGTTGCCGGCCCACTCCCGGGTAGTGCCGCGCGAAGTGAGCCTGAAAACCCGCCTTACCTGCAATATTGCACTGAACATACCGCTGGTATCCGCCGCCATGGATACCGTTACCGAGGCGCGTCTTGCTATTGCCCTGGCGCAGGAGGGGGGCATTGGCATTGTTCATAAAAATATGAGTGTCAAAGCCCAGGCGGAGGAGATTCGCAAGGTGAAAAAGTTCGAGAGCGGGGTGATCAAGGAGCCTATCTCGGTGACGCCGGAAACTTCAATTCGTGATGTGCTGGCGTTGACCCGGCAGGAGAGTATCTCGGGTGTTCCCGTAGTGAAAGATGAAGATCTGGTGGGTATCGTCACCAGCCGCGATCTGCGTTTCGTCTCCGAGAAGCACTACGATGAACCGGTCACCAGCATCATGACCCCCAAGGAGCGTCTGGTTACAGTGCGGGAAGGAGCGGAGCGTGACGAGGTCGTTCGCCTGCTGCATGCCCACCGTATCGAGAAGATTCTGGTGGTCAATGACGGCTTTCAGCTGCGCGGCATGATAACCGTCAAGGATATCCAGAAGGCGACAGAGAAACCCAATGCCTGCAAGGATGAGCAGGGTCAGCTGCGGGTTGGTGCCGCCGTTGGTGTGGGTGCCGGGACCGATGAGCGGGTCGAGGCACTGGTCAAGGCAGGAGTGGATGTGATTGTGGTGGACACAGCACACGGGCACTCTCAGGGAGTGCTGGACAGGGTTGGTTGGGTGAAACAGAATTTTCCCACAGTGGATGTGATCGGCGGCAATATTGCAACGGGCCAGGCCGCGCTGGATTTGGTGGCGGCCGGTGCAGACGGGGTAAAGGTCGGTATCGGCCCCGGTTCCATCTGCACCACGCGCATCGTTGCCGGGGTAGGGGTGCCGCAGATTACGGCTATCACCAATGTGGCAGAGGCGTTGCGGGAGTGTGGCGTTCCGCTGATAGCCGATGGCGGCATCCGCTACTCTGGCGATATGGCCAAGGCCATCGCTGCCGGTGCCTATGTGGTGATGATTGGCGGAATGTTTGCGGGTACCGAAGAGGCGCCCGGCGAGGTGGAGCTGTTTCAGGGGCGCTCCTATAAATCCTATCGCGGCATGGGCTCTCTGGGGGCGATGGCGGGTCAGGAGGGCTCCAGTGACCGCTATTTTCAGGAGAGCAGCGATGCTGAAAAACTGGTTCCGGAAGGGATCGAAGGACGGGTTCCCTACAAGGGAACCATGCAGCCGGTTATCCATCAGCTGCTGGGCGGATTGCGATCCAGCATGGGTTATATCGGCAATGCGACTATTGAGGAGATGCGCACCCGGCCTGAATTTGTGCGGGTAACCGGAGCAGGCATGAAAGAGAGCCATGTCCATGATGTGCAGATCACCAAAGAAGCCCCTAACTACCGAATTTAACTATGACCGCTGACATTCACGCACATCGTCTGCTGATCCTCGATTTTGGTTCACAATATACCCAGCTGATTGCGCGGCGGGTGCGTGAGGCCGGTGTTTACTGTGAGATTCATGCCTGTGATATGGAGAGTGAGGCGATCCGTCAGTTTGCCCCGCAGGGGATTATCCTCTCCGGCGGGCCGGAGTCGGTTATCGCGGGTGAAACCCCGCGTGCAGCAACAGCCGTTTTTGAACTGGGCGTACCGGTGCTGGGGATCTGCTACGGTATGCAGACTATGGCACAGCAGCTGGGCGGTCGCGTAGAGAGCGCTGTGCGACATGAGTACGGTTATGCCCAGGTGCGCGCCCGTGGCCATACCCGTTTGCTACGGAATATTGAGGATCACACCAGCCCCGAAGGGTATGGTCTGCTCGATGTCTGGATGAGTCACGGTGATCGCGTGGTGGAGGTGCCGCCCGGTTTCAAACTGATGGCCTCCACCGATGCGGCGCCGATTGCCGGAATGGCCGACGAGCAGCGCCGTTTCTATGGTGTACAGTTTCATCCCGAGGTGACCCACACCAAACAGGGCACCCGCATCCTCAGCCGCTTTGTAAACGACATCTGCGGTTGTCCCTCGTTATGGACAACGGACAATATTGTCGAAGACAGTATTGACCGTATCCGCAAACAGGTGGGAGAGGATGAGGTTTTGCTGGGGTTGTCCGGCGGCGTGGACTCTTCAGTGGTCGCAGCCTTGCTGTATCGCGCTATTGGTGATCAGCTTACCTGTGTGTTTGTGGACAACGGCCTGCTGCGTCTCCAAGAGGGCGATCAGGTGATGGCCACCTTTGCCGAACACATGGGAGTGCGCGTCATCCGGGTGGATGCGGAACAGCGCTTTCTTGATGCGCTGGCGGGGGTTGCCGATCCCGAGCAGAAACGCAGGATCATCGGGCATCTGTTCATTGAACTGTTCGATGAACAGGCGGCCCGACTGGAGAAAGCCAAGTGGCTGGCCCAAGGCACTATTTATCCTGACGTAATTGAGTCTGCCGGCGCCAAGTCCGGCAAGGCACATGTAATCAAATCCCACCATAATGTCGGTGGTCTTCCGGAGCATATGAAACTAGAGCTGCTGGAACCACTGCGCGAACTGTTCAAGGATGAAGTGCGCAAACTGGGGCTGGAGTTGGGACTGCCCTGCGACATGGTTTATCGTCACCCGTTTCCGGGTCCGGGGCTGGGGGTGCGCATCCTCGGTGAAGTGAAGAAATCCTATGCCGACCTGTTACGGTGCGCCGATGCTGTTTTCATCGAAGAATTGCGCAATCAGGGCTACTACGACAAAGTATCCCAGGCCTTTGCCGTTTTCCTGCCGGTTCGTTCCGTCGGTGTTGCCGGGGACGGACGACGTTACGATTATGTAGTGGCGCTGCGTGCGGTGGAGACCGTTGACTTCATGACTGCACGCTGGGCACACCTCCCTTATGAACTGCTTGCTACGGTATCCAATCGCATCATCAACGAGATCCCTGGTATCTCCCGGGTGACCTATGACATCTCGGGAAAACCCCCAGCCACCATTGAGTGGGAGTAGCCTTAATTTATAATATATTGATTATAAAGAAATAAATTCTCCAGATTGATGATGTAATTTACATCGTCAATGGTGGTTTTCATGGTATTTTCTGCGGGTTGTCATGCGAAGCCTGGCAATACCATGAGGGGTAGATTGGTGCCATCATGGTATTTTTTGTAGAGCACAAATCGATAAAGGAAAGGGGCTTGCAGAAGCATTGATTCAGGCCTGCTCATTGGTTTTCTCTTCTTCATTGGGCATCTCATGCCTGTCTCGAGCAAAAATACACTTATCAGGTCTGCGCAGATTTCGGGGTTAGCTCTGATGATCGCCAAATGTCCTGTCTTGTGACTGGGTGTGTAAAGGTTTGTAAATCGCACCAAATATGGTACGCTTTTTCATATGGATGCCGATATGCCTCTTGAAGTGGTTTTTTACCGGACGGAGTCGGGAAATGAACCGGTTCGTGCGTGGTTAAAAGAATTGAGTAAGCAGGACAAGAAAGCGATTGGCGGTGATATCAAGACAGTTCCGTACGGCTGGCCCCTGGGTATGCCTGTGGTGCGAAAGATGGGGCCTGGACTTTGGGAAATCCGGTGTCGGCTTGACAAGCGCATTGCCCGAGTCCTGTTTGCTGTAAAGGGCAAGCAAATGGTTTTGCTGCATGGATTTATCAAGAAGTCCCAGAAGACGCCACAAGCTGATTTGCAACTGGCCAAAGAACGCAAAGCGAATTTGGAGAAGTGATATGAGCAAACACATCGGTAGTAGCTTCGATGATTTTCTGGAAGAGGAAGGTATGCTTGCGGAAGCAGAAGCCATCGCCATCAAGCGCGTGATAGCTTTCCAACTCAAGGCGCTTATGAAGGAGCAGAAGCTGAACAAGACACAACTGGCGAAGCGGATGAAAACCAGCCGATCTGCATTGGAGCGCCTGCTCGACCCTGACAATCCTTCAGTGACACTGTTGACCCTGGAGCGTGCAGCCAGGGCACTAGGCAAGAATATCCGAATTGAGCTTGCAGCGTAGGGGGCTGTGAAGCCCTGGATTCATCACTGGCTCGCGCCAAGGAGAGGAGTCGTCCGGTGACAGTGGGTCTAAGCATAGCGCTGAAAATGGCAGGTACTAGGAGCCTGTCTGATCTGGCAAGACTTTTCCGGACAAAAAATCACGCAACTTTTCGGTTCTCTTTCTCATAGCCCAATGGCGTCTGATACCCGATCGTTGAGTGGCGTCTCTGGCGGTTATAGAACACCTCGATATATT
>JAJRUV010000030.1 GCA_024277595.1 Gammaproteobacteria bacterium | reverse complement strand
GACGGCCTTGAGGATGCCCTGGCGGTACTGGCCCTGCCGGAGAAATACCGTCGGCGGATGAAATCGACCAACATGCAGGAGCGGCTGTTCCAGGAGGTGCGCCGGCGCGAGCGGGTGATCCGGATCTTTCCCAACGAGGAATCCGCCCACCGGCTGATGGGCGCCCTGGTGGCCGAGCTCCACGAGAAGTGGCAAGGTCGGCGCTACCTCGACATGGATGATTTCCATGAATGGTGGGAGGCCAAGCGGCCTGCCGACCTGTGGGACTTGACCTGCAGATCATACTTGAAGATGTATTGGTTTGCCGAGTTGCTACCACTGCAATCGCATAAATGTGAATTAAGAGCTAAATTACTATACTAAAAATCAACAGGTTAACTTTAGCATTATAATGATCTCCAACTATCCCCGCACTGTAACTTGTTAATTTTGTTGGCTAGGAGTCTGTCGGGTTTGGGTAATCGTAGCGAGCTGGTGGGAGAACGGCCAAAATATTTCCGGTTTTGAGGCGAATAGTGGGGCTATTTAACGAAAAACCGGGGATATTTTGGCCGCTCTCCCATCAGCGCAGTAGATTATTCCCAAACCCGACAGACTCCTAGAGGATTTTTAGCTCTTAATTCACACATAAGTATTCGTATAGCGTGGCTAAACTTATGCAGTTTTCCTCGTTCTTTGGCTTAAACTGGCTGCGACTACTTATGCAACTCTCTATACCGATATCCGCATATACTGTCTTTTTTTGCAAATCCCCACAGAAGTGCTGAACTCTGATTTATCACTGTAAATGCAGCGCCAGTCATGCCCGCATTGCGCACTATCATTGTGCATGTGCAGCATAATAGTGCCATTTTTTTCTGGCTACTCATGTTCACCTTTTCGTTTTATGCCTAAGCTTCCGCTAGAATAGTCTGTTAAGCTGATTTTCTTGATGCTAGGCATGTAATTTGCTCATCAGCACCATTAAGCAAGTTGTGCAGTTTGGCTTTCTGGCAAGGTTAAAGCCCCTCTATATGATGTGGATTTCGTTATGAAAAAAGATAAGTTGGTACTGGTTGGAAACGGCATGGCTGGTATACGCACGCTGGAGGAGCTGCTCAAGCTGGCGGCTGGCAAGTATGATATCACCGTGTTTGGTGATGAGCCATACGGCAACTACAACCGGATTCTTCTCTCGCCCGTACTCAGCGGGGAGAAAACCATCAAGCAAATTATACTCAACGACCTTGACTGGTATGAGCAGAACGGAATTACCCTCCACAAAGGCAAACGAGTTATCAGTATTGACCGCGCCAGACGCCGTGTCGCCGCAGAGGATGGTATAACTGAGGAATACAGCCGCCTGTTGCTGGCCACGGGTTCCAGCCCCTTTATTATTCCCGTACCCGGACACGAGCTGGAAGGGGTTATCGGCTTCCGTGATATCAAGGATGTCGATGCCATGCTTGCCGCCAGCAAACAATATAAAAAAGCGGTTGTCATCGGCGGTGGTCTGCTGGGTCTCGAGGCCGCCAATGGTCTGCTTCAGCAGGACATGGATGTCACAGTGGTACATCTGCTTGATACGCTGATGGAACGGCAGCTGGACAAAACAGCAGCGACCATGCTTCAGCGCAACCTCGAAGAACGTGGACTGAAATTTCTGATGGAGGCAGAAACAGAGTCAATTCAAGGGAAGGGGCGGGTACAGAGCCTGCGTTTCAAGGATGGAAGTGAGATAGAGGCCGACCTGGTTGTCATGGCTGTAGGCATTCGTCCCAATATCGAGCTGGCCAAGCACTGTGGTTTGCATTGCGAGCGTGGTATCGTGGTTAATGACACCCTGCAGACCTATGACCCCCGTATCTACGCAGTTGGTGAATGCGTTCAGCACCGTGGTGTGACTTATGGTCTGGTCGCTCCGCTGTTTGAACAGGCGCGGGTCTGCGCCAATCATCTGGCTGAGTATGGTATCGGTCACTATGAGGGTTCGGTTACCTCCACCAAACTGAAAGTAACCGGCATCGAACTATTTTCCGCTGGTAATTTCAATGGAGATGAGGGCACCGAAGAGATTGTGATGCAAGACGCCGCCGCTGGCGTCTACAAGAAAATCGTGCTCAAGGAGAACCGGGTCGAAGGGGCCGTGCTGTATGGCGATACCGTAGATGGTGCCTGGTATTTTCAACTGTTGCGTGATGACACCGATATCAGCGAAATGCGCGAGCAGTTGATGTTTGGCCAAGGGCATTTGGGGAATGCCGGTCATGGGGGTGAAAATGCCGCGGCTGCACTTCCCGATGATGCGGAAGTCTGCGGCTGTAACGGTGTAACCAAGGGGGATATCGTCAAGGCCATTATCGAAAAAGGTCTGTTTACCCTGGAGGATGTGCGTACCCATACCAAGGCCTCCGCTTCCTGTGGTTCCTGTACCGGCCTGGTGGAGCAGATCCTGGCCGATACTGTTGGTGGTGATTACTCTGTCGCACAAACCACGCAACCGCTTTGCAAATGCACTGACTACAGCCATGACGATGTACGTAATACCATAAGGCAGGAGCATTTGACTACTATTCAATCCGTGATGGAGACGCTGGACTGGCGCACTCCTGATGGCTGCAGCAGCTGTCGCCCGGCTTTGAACTATTATGTTATTTCCGCCTGGCCGGATGACGCAAAAGATGATCCGCAATCCCGTTTTATCAACGAACGCGCTCACGCGAATATACAGAAAGATGGCACTTACTCGGTAGTTCCCCGGATGTGGGGCGGCGTGACCTCTCCCAGTGAACTGCGCGCCATTGCCGATGCCGCTGAAAAATACAGCGCACGGCTGATCAAGGTCACCGGTGGCCAGCGTATTGACCTGTTTGGCATCAGAAAAGAGGATCTTCCCGCCGTATGGGCTGATTTCAACAAAGCAGGTATGGTATCCGGTCACGCTTACGGAAAATCCCTGCGGACGGTAAAAACCTGTGTCGGTTCCGAATGGTGCCGGTTCGGCACCCAGGACTCTACCGGACTGGGGATTAAACTGGAGAAGATGACCTGGGGATCCTGGACACCACACAAATTCAAGATCGCTGTCTCCGGGTGTCCACGCAACTGCGCAGAGGCCACTATCAAGGATTTTGGGGTAGTATGCGTGGATTCCGGTTATGAACTGCATATTGGCGGTAATGGAGGGGTCAGGGTGAGAGCGACTGATCTGCTGTGCAAAGTTGCAACCGAACAGGAGGCAATGGAGTTCTGTGGTGCCTTCATGCAACTCTACCGGGAGGAGGCTCACTACCTGGAGCGCACGGCCCCCTGGCTGGAGCGAGTAGGCCTGGCATATGTAAAAGAGAGTGTCATTGAGGATGCGGTTAGGCGGGAAAGCCTCTATAAACGTTTTCTGCAATCACAAAAAACTGCACGGAAAGACCCATGGAAACAGATTGCAGGGGATGACAAGGAGAGCCGGAATTTTTCACCCATCAAGATGGTCGATACTGCTTCAAATTAAATTAAAAGGGCTTGGAACATGTCTGAATGGATAGAAATTGGCGCTCTGACAGAGATTCCCAAACTGGGTTCACGTATCGTGCAAACCCCAACAGGTGATATCGCACTGTTTCGAACCAGCGCCAATGCAGTGTTTGCGGTACGGGACAGATGTCCCCACAAGCAGGGGCCGCTGTCCCAGGGAATGGTTCATGGCAATACGGTAACCTGTCCCCTGCACAGTTGGGAGATCGATTTGACGTCAGGAGGGGCACTGCCACCGGATGAAGGGTGTACCCACACGTATGCCACCCGGGTGGAAAAAGGAATGGTGATGATTAATCTGAAGGTATCTTGATACCTGGATTCCGGAGTGGGCTGCTATGATGTTCGATATATTGATAGACCAGTTTTTTTGCATGGACAATCAATGCACCTGCCGGGTGAACTACGCTGCGGGGTGGATTACGTGTTTGCGATGACGCATGATTACCTCCCAACTCGTTGGGACAACATGATTGCTCCAGGAGTTTTGACTTGCCCTTCATCCCCGCAACCATACACTCTACCTGCTCACCCGTGGATTCTGGGTTGAGTTTAACTAACTGTTTATTAAAATAAAAACGTCCACGACATGTTGTTTTGCTTGAGATCATCCCTTGAAAAAGATGGCAAAAACTCTATTCAGCATGGCAGCTTGTCCAAGCCGATAACTGTTTGAGTTGCATGGTTCCGGTAACAGGCTGACAGTAGATGAGACGGTTGGGATGTTTTGAACAAGCGGGTTGAACTGCCATTCGGAGAAATTATTCAGCAGCAGGTGAGTGTAAAATGGATGGATGCGGGCTTGTATTGACATTTGGCCAGGAAAACGGGCTAACGGGCAGGTACAATAATGCGTGAAGGAATTATTCCTGTTATTCCACTCAAGGCCAACCGAAAACAACCGCGTGACCATGATAAGTACATTTATAAAGAACGCGGCTTAATTGAATGCGTTATCGGCAAACTTAAGCAGTTTCGTAAAGTTTTTTCTCGATTCGATAAAGTGGACCAGGAATTACATGAATTTCGTGCGGTTTGCCGCCACTTTGACATGGCTACGCTGAAATGTCGACAGAACCTTAAATAACTCAAAAAACTATATTATTATGGATTTGCTGCCTATATTTCTTGATGTTAAACAAAAGCCCTGCGTTGTCGTTGGCGGAGGAGAAGTTGCCGGTCGCAAGGTCAATCTTTTATTGCGGGCTGGGGCGAAAATCTGTGTTATTGCTCCATCCCTGGGGCCAACGCTCAGTGAGCTGAAACAACAAGGACGGATTGAGCATGAACGGCGGGAATATACTCCGCAGGATCTGGATACAGCCTGCCTGGCGATTGCCGCAACCGATGATGCCGAAATAAACAGGCAACTCTCTGCTCAGGCCCAGCTACGCCGTATCCCGGTTAATGTGGTGGATCAGCCTGCGTTGAGCAGTTTTATCATGCCGTCCATTATTGATCGTTCTCCCGTTATTGCCGCCGTATCCACTGGTGGTGCCTCGCCGGTACTGGCGAGGCTCATTCGCGCCCGCCTGGAATCGCTTATTCCCGCCGGGTATGGCCGATTAGCGGAGTTGGCGAGCCGTTTCCGGGATCGAGTGAAGGTGCACTTTTCCAACCCCGCTGATCGGCGCCGTTTCTGGGAGGAAATCATGCAGGGCGGCGTGGCTGAGCGGGTGTTCTCCGGACATCTGGACGAAGCTGACAGATTGATGGAAACAGCCTTGACCAGAAAAAAACCCTCCGGTGAAATCGGCGAAGTGTATCTGATTGGCGGGGGGCCTGGCGATCCGGATCTGCTTACTTTCCGTGCCTTGCGCCTGATGCAGTGTGCTGATGTAGTGGTTTATGATCGGCTTGTTGCCGAGCCAATTCTGGATCTGGTCAGACGGGATGCAGAACGTATCTATGTGGGAAAGGAAAACAGTCACCACGTCATGCGTCAGGAAGATATCAACAAGACACTGGTGCAGTTGGCAAAGCAGGGAAAACGAGTCGTGCGGCTCAAGGGAGGTGATCCCTTCATCTTTGGCCGTGGCGGTGAAGAGATTGACACTCTTGCGGAGGAGGGCATACCCTTCCAGGTTGTTCCCGGTATAACCGCTGCATCTGGTTGCGCCTCCTATGCTGGAATTCCCATTACCCATCGGGATTATGCCCATGCCGCAGTCTTTGTTACCGGTCATCTGAAAGATGGCAGTCTGGATCTGAACTGGGAGATGCTGGCTCAACCCCAGCAAACGGTGGTGTTTTATATGGGCCTGGTGGGGCTACCGGTGATCTGCCGCGAGTTGCTGGCCCATGGAATTCCCCATGATATGCCGGCGGCCTTGGTGCAGCAAGGTACCACGCCTTGGCAGCGCGTCTATACCGGAACCGTGTCAACCCTGCCAGCAGTTGCAGAGAAGGAAAAGCCAAAACCACCGACCTTGATTATTGTGGGGGAAGTTGTCAAGTTGCGTGACAAGCTCAATTGGTATCACGCATGACCAGCCCCTGTTCTCAATCAACAAGGCGCATAGTGCTGCGCTTTGTTAATTGAGCGTATCCCTTATGCATTTGTAACTATTCAGCATAGTTGAAAATGAGTATGTAACTGTTCAGATTGCCCCTGAAATTCGTCAGTTCAAGGCGAAAAATATGAGTTTACACGGGTAAATGATCATTTTTTAATGCAGAAATGGCAGATTTCAGGGGTGAGCTGAATAGTTACATGCATTTTTTATCTTTTTCCAGCATCGTTCTTGATATACATCAAGCATCAAGGAGGATAGTCTTTATCCAGAACACAGGGTGAAACTAGAATAAGTCTAACAAGCAACAGGGCAGTTGTTAATGGCTGGTATATTTTCTGAGCAGAATTGAAATCGTCCATATGAAAAAACGTCACGACATAGAAGGTGAGCTGCGCAAGCATATTTTGTTTTCTGCTCTGACGCCTGATCAACTGACACTCATAGCACGGCACTCGCGCATTCTGCACTTGGCAGAAGGTGAAATACTGTTTCAGCAAGAACAACCAGCGGAGCGTTTTTTTCGTCTGTGCAGCGGCCAGATAAAATTGTCCCGGCTCTCCATGGGGGGTACGGAACACGTCATTGAGGTGGTTCAGCCTGGCCAACCGTTTGCCGAAGCCGTTCTGTTCATGAAAAAACGGGTTTTTCCGGTCAATGCAGAGGCGCTGATGCCGTGTGAAGTGCTGGCTGTGGACAGTGCGATATTCCTGCAGATACTATACGATTCCAGAGAAACCTGTTTTCGCCTGATGGCTGACATGAGTTACCGGTTACACATCTTTGTTAACGAAATTGATAACCTGACATTGCAAAACGCTACTTTTCGGCTGGTTCACCATCTTCTGCAGCAGATTGTGGACTGCAAATCCAGGACAGCGGATATTGAGCTGGTTACTTCCAAACAGATTCTTGCATCCCGACTCTCTATTAAACCGGAGACATTTTCCAGAATCCTGAAAACACTAAGTCAACGGGGGCTGCTAACGGTAAATGGGCGTACCATTCATATCCAGGACGTACAAGGACTGCGATGCTTTGGGAGCTGATGTCCTTCCTCCGCTGAAAAAAGGATCAGGGGCGCACTGGGGGGGGGCAGCATTCGCTATCCTGCTTCCCCTGATCCAAACGGAGGAATTATTACCCGGCAGGTTTTTAATTCAGCGGAACAACTGCTTCATTACACCATATGAAGCTACGCAAATCCTTGATACAGGTTAACCCGGAACCCGCTGTACCGGGCAGGAGATGCCGGTGATTTTCATGTTTCCATCCAATTGTACCGCAGTGAGGTTGCCGCCCCACAGACAACCAGTATCGATTGCGCAGATGTTGTCCGTCTGCAGAAGACCCAGAGTGGACCAGTGTCCAAACAGGATACGGCTATCCCGGCTTTTTCGGCCAGTTATTTCAAACCAGGGTATGAGTCCTGCCGGTTGAGAACCAGGCTCCCCTTTTGCGCGAAAATCCATTGCCCCCACCGCACTGCAGTAGCGCAACCGGGTAAAGCAGTTGACGATAAAACGCAAACGCTCCCAGCCTTGCAGGTATTCATGCCAGCTATCAGGTTGGTTGCCATACATATATTTAAAAAAGGTTTTCCATTGGCTTCCCTGTAAGGTGGTTTCTACTTCGACAGCATGTTGCCGGGCTTGAAGAATATCCCACTGCGGTGGTAGCCCGGCATGCAGCATGCAAATATCCAGACCAGTATCAATGTGGAGCAACGGACGATAGCGTAGCCACTGTAGCAGTTCCTCTCTGTCGGCTGCAGCCAGGAGTGGTGCCAGAGTGTCACTGTTGCGAAGCTTGCTGTATCCTGCATCAATGGCCAGCAGGTGCAGGTCATGATTGCCCAGCACCGTTACTGCGCCATCTCCGAGTTGCTTGACGAAGCGTAGTGTTTCCAGAGATTTTGGTCCCCGGTTGACAAGATCACCGGTAAACCAAAGCTTGTCCACAGCCGGGTCAAACCTGATCTGCTCCAGCAGCCGTTGCAGTTCGTCGAAACAGCCCTGAACATCACCAATGGCGTAAACGGCCATCTAACTGTGCCTCTTTTTTCCGGGTATTTTCACTGCCCGGTTTCCCTGCCGTCGAGCAGCGGAGTACCGTCCTCCCGTGCCCATCGGCTGCCAGTCGGGTACCAGGTGCCGTTTACCATTACCGATGAGATCGCTGCGCCCCATCTCTCTTAGCGCCTCACGCAGCAGTGGCCAGTTGTTTGCGTCATGGTAACGCAGAAATGCCTTGTGCAGGCGGCGCATCTTCAGCCCTTTGGGAATAACAACCTTTTCACCGTTGCGCCTGATTTGACGTAACGGGTTGCTGCCACTGTGATACATGGCGCTGGCGGTGGCCATCGGCGAGGGTAAAAACGCCTGCACCTGGTCAAGGCGAAAACTGTTTTTTTTCAACCACAGGGCAAGGTTGAGCATATCTTCCACTGTCGTGCCGGGATGGGCAGCAATAAAATAGGGAATCAAATACTGCTCCTTGCCGGCAGCTTTGCTGAATTTGTCAAACATCTGCCTGAAGCGGTCATAGCTACCGATACCCGGCTTCATCATTTTGGAGAGTGGTCTCTGTTCGGTGTGCTCCGGGGCAATCTTCAAGTAACCGCCAACATGATGGCTGACCAGCTCTTTGACGTATTCCGGTGACTCAACCGCCAGATCGTAGCGCAGGCCCGACGCTATCAGTACCCTTTTTACTCCGGGAAGGGTGCGGGCACGGCGATAGAGTTTAATCAGTGCGCTGTGATCGGTGCTCATGTTTTTGCAGATGCCCGGATAGACGCAGGAGAGACGGCGACAAGCCGCTTCAATATCTGGATCCTTGCAGGCAAGGCGGTACATATTGGCGGTTGGCCCGCCCAGATCGGAAATAATGCCGGTAAAACCGGGTACATCATCCCGTATTGCCTCGATTTCGCGAACTATCGAGGTTTCCGAACGGTTTTGAATAATACGCCCTTCATGTTCGGTAATCGAGCAGAATGTGCAACCGCCAAAACAGCCCCGCATAATGGGAATGGAGAAGCGGATCATCTCGTATGCCGGAATTTTTGCACCCTGATAGGCGGGATGGGGGATGCGTTGAAACGGCAGATCATAGACTGCATCCATCTCGGCTGTGGCAAGCGGAACGGGAGGCGGGTTCAGCCAGACAAAGCGCTGGCCATGTCGTTGCCGCAGGGCACGGGCGTTACCCGGATTGGTTTCGATGTGCAGGATGCGGGAGGCGTGAGCATAGAGTTCGCTGTCCTGTTTTACGCTTTCGCAGGATGGCAGGCGAATTACTGTCCGGGCACGATCCAGTTTGGTTTTTTTGCCACCCCGTGCAAGCTGTTTTTTCACCAGATGTTGGGCGGTGTCCGGGTTGCACTCTGCTGCTTTATAGGGGTTTTTTTGTGGTATTAGAGTGCCAGCGGTATCGATTTCACTGGCATCGATCTCATTCCAACCTGCGGGCAGCTCGTTACAAATAAAAGCTGTACCCCGGATATCGGTAAGCTCGGCAATTTTCTCTCCTTTGGCGAGCCGGTGGGCAACTTCAACGATGGCCCGTTCCGCATTACCGTACAGCAGGAGATCCGCCTTGGAATCGAGCAGGATGGAGCGGCGCACCTTGTCGGACCAGTAGTCATAATGGGCAATGCGGCGCAAGCTGGCTTCGATGCTGCCGATGATGACAGGGAGTCCTTTACATGCCTCCCGGCAGCGCTGGGAATAGACGATAACCGCTCGGTCGGGCCGTTTGCCCGCCACGCCGTCCGGGGTATAGGCATCATTGGAGCGGATGCGCCGGTCGGCTGTATAGTGGTTTATCATTGAGTCCATATTGCCGGCGGTGATACCGAAAAAGAGGTTCGGCCTGCCCAACCGGGTAAAATCTGCGGTACGTGTCCAGTCCGGCTGGGAGATGATCCCGACGCGAAATCCCTGTGCCTCCAGCAGACGCCCGATGATTGCCATCCCAAAGCTGGCATGATCGACGTAGGCATCACCAGTTACCAGAATAATATCGCAGCTATCCCAGCCGAGAGCATCCATCTCCTGGCGTGACATTGGCAGAAACGGGGCAGCGCCAAAACGGTGCGCCCAGAATTTCCGGTAGGAGAAGAGGCCGGTGGTAGCTTGCATGGCATCTATAGTACAGAGAATATCTGTTCGATACGATACAGCAGGAAGAATCGCCGGTCACAATCAGCAAAGCTGGACAGAAAGGATAACCGGGGGATTATTCCAGCAAAGGGTTTTTCAGCACAGCATCCAGCACTGCTTTGACATTTTCCCAAGGCGGATTTCCGGGGGTAGTGAAAAGATCAGCCCGCATCTCTCCATTGCTGTGATGCAGATGGTTGGGAAAGGTGGCAAGCTCTGGATGTAGGGGGGATGTATCGATACGGAACGCCTGTTCCGCCGATTGCCATTGAAACGAGTATTCATCGGCACTGGCGAAGCGGATTTCTACCGCCAGGCCATTCGCGAAGGTGAGGGTTACTGCGTCATAGCTTTGCTGCGGTGCATCAGCCAGCTGTTCTCCATAGCGGGTGATGATTTCATCTGTAAATTCGGCGTGTAATGTCACTGATTATTTCTCCAACATGTAATCCCGCAACTCCTGGCGTACTGCCTCGCGAGTGGTGTCCATCAGTTTTGCCCCAAGATAGACCTCATAGGCGGGGTGTTCATCAATATCAGCCGCACGGATTTTTTCAAGCAGCGCGGTTTCGTCAGCGACCCCGTAGTGATCGAGCAGAGCGGCGCGGCTCTCCCGGAGTTCAATCAGCAATTTGGAAAGGCTGTCCAGAATCTGTACATCCTCTGGCGCCAAATCTTCGTAAAAGTTATCCATTTTTGATTACAGCCTACATTGAGTGATCATGTTTTGCACCACCGCGCAGATCGACCATATCGATGGTTATCTGATCAAAGCGCAGCGGTTTCCCACCATGCTCCTTGATAAACGATTCGGCATCTTCCTTATTGGCGAATGCCGCAAAAGTCGGTCCCATTGAACCATGCAGTTTACTGCCCTGTACATAATAGGCTTCTTTTGCATCGATCCAGTGGCTGCGGGGCTCTTTCCAGTCCGCTTTACCCATATCCTGGGTAAAAATGGCACGAATACGCTTCTGTTGTTCGGGGCGCAGGTAGATGGAAAGCAGCTCTACCGTATCACAATAAAACTCCCTTTCTCCGTCATTGTACAAGATCTGTCCTTTGGGTCCCGGGTAGTCAAGCAACAGCATGCCATCCAGAGCGCACATTGAGCTCCGGGTCGGTTCCAGCGCCTGAACCGGGGCGTCATCTCCGGAGCAACCCGCAATTGTTATCAACAAAATCAGCACTGCCAGAGCGGTGAAAGATTGTCTTTTTTTATACCGTGCCATCATTACACTTCCTCATTTGAACTTCCAATAAGCCACCCCCAGGGGTGCAACGATCCAGAACAGTATGCTGCCACTCAGCAGCCAGGGATTGGCCAATGACTCGGGGAATACCGTCGCCAGGCCATAGAGTGTCTTTACCTGCTCCAGACTGAAAATATTAAGAATACGAAAAATATCTGCCGGGTTGAGCAGCAGCAAAAACGGGAAAAAATCGCCTCCAAGTTGCCCTTCGGTGACAACCAGTACTCCCAGCAGTATCAGATCATAGACAAGAACATAAAAAAACCACAATGCGATTGCGGTTCCGCTGGCAATGGTCTTGTTGGTTGCAAATACAGAAATAAGGAATGACAGGCTCAAAAATGCCATCCCCATCAGTATGGTGCTAACCATGAAACCGGCGTAATGGCCGAGTGCCCCCAGGTTGATCTGGTAAGAGAGAAACAGGCCGACCAGGCCAAAACCGGTCACGATGGAAAAAGTCAGTGCGGTGGAAAGGCCGAGATACTTTCCCAGCAGCAGTTCAAGCCGGGTAACAGGAAGCGCCAGCAGCAGATCGAGTGAGCCGCGTTCACGCTCACCAACAATTGCATCATAACCAAGAATCAATGCAATCAACGGTACCAGATAAATCGCCAGACTGACCAGGCTGGCAATGGTCAGTTCAATGCTGCTGAAACCGACCACCCCCTCTTGGGAGGCCCCAAAATAGGCGATAACCAGAGCGAAGAAAATGAAAATTGCGGTTACCGCCAATACCCATCTGTTACGGATGCGATCCCAGAACTCTTTTTGGGCAATGGTTGTGATCTGTTTAAACTCTATTGACATATCAGTTCTGCACAGCTGGTTGTTGACTGGAAGTTGATTCATCCACGTAACCAAGAAACAGGTCTTCCAGCGATGGTTCCTGTATATGAATATCTTCTATACCCTCGGTGGTTGCCAGTGTGGTAAGCAGCGCCATTTTTTGCTCGCGACTGCAGCTGATCGAAACCATATTGCCATCAATATGTGTTTCACAATCGGGAAATTCCGCCAGAGCACGGCGCAGTGAATTTTCGGCGGATGGATGAAGTGCAACCTGAAACTGTAACGGCAGGTCGAGCTGTTCGCGCAGTTCCTGCACCGTTCCAACGGTTAGAATACTGCCCAGTTTCATTAAGGCGATACGATCCACCTTCTCCTGTATCTGGGCCAGGTTGTGTGACGACAGAATGATGGTCATGCCTTGCTGTTTCAGCTCGTTTAAAGACTGGTAAAATTCACGGATTCCGGCCGGATCCAGGCCGGTTGTAGGCTCATCAAGAAACAGAATCTCCGGCTTTCCCAGCAGCGCCTGGGCAAATCCGAGCCGTTGCCGCATTCCTTTGGAGTAGCCGCGCACCGGCCGATGCGCGGCTTTCAGTAGCCCTGCCTTGTCTAGCAATGCCTCGCAGGTACCAAGATCAGCGCCTTTTAAAGAGCCCAGAAAACGCAAGGTCTCAAGGCCGCTCAGGTGATCATAAAACACCACGTTTTCCGGCAGGTAACCGATATGGCGCCTCACCTGGCGAAACTGTTTGCCATTGACCGCTTTTCCCTGGATACCAATTTCTCCGCTGCCGGGTTGAAGCAGGCCTAACATTATTTTGAACAGGGTGCTTTTTCCTGCACCGTTGTGGCCGATCAGGCTGAAAATTTCCCCTTTTTGAATGGACAGGTTCGCGCTGTCTACAGCGAGAATATCACCATATCGCTTGGTAACCTGACGGACTTTAATTATGTTTTCTTTCAAACCAGCGTCCCCAGTCGGAGTGGTAGGGTTGCATCTTCGGTTTGAGGTCGATGATGCTGGGTGAGCGTAACAGCGGAAACTGCCGTGCAACCATATGCAGAGTCTGTACCGCCGGGCTGCTCATAAGCAGTTTAATGTGGGGATACTGCCATATCAGGCGATCAACCACGTCATTCGCCACATAAGGGACATCTCCGTAACCATTGGCATCACGATCCCAGCCAACATAGTTGCTCCAGTAGTTCCCGCCTTTTTTTCCCCATAGCTCATCGCGTGCGGCTACATAACGTACCTGATCCTGGTTATGGATGAAGTCATTGCCCGATACCTTATTGTGTATGGAGCCGGCCCACAGATGGAGACCTATCCGGTTATTGATAATCAGATTGTCCTTGACGGTATTGTACTCGGCATCATAGATAAAAAACCCCTTGCCATTTTTTGCGACAACATTATTTTCCAGCGTAGAGTCCTGCATGGTTCGCAACAGAATACCGTGGTCAGTATTACCCCAGGCGATATTGTTACGTACCATCTGGTCGCGCACCATCATCAGCGCCAACCCGCCGCGGTTCAGATAACTCTCGTTATTCTCCCACAGATTGTTGTGGGAGTTCATGTAATGGGTGCCATAACGCAGATGGTGTAGCTTGTTGCCACGAAATACCGCATGGTTGGATATATCGACATAAATGGCATCGCGGCAGAAGCTGATGTTATTGTCAATGATCCGGGCGTTGGTGGAGTTGTATAGCTGAATTCCGTTGCCCCGGTCAGCCGAGAGCAGATCCCGCTTTCCGGTGATCAGATTATTGATTACCTGAACATCTTCCACGCTCTCGATCCAGATTCCAAACAGGTTATAGGTCAGGTCGTTGTTGCGTACGATGGTTCGGTGGGCACCCGGTTCGATGTAGATACCCGCATTCTGGGCTGTCAGATCCTTGCCACTGTCACGGATGATGAAGCCCTCAATGACAACATCTTCCGCCTTGACCCGGATGACGTCATCACGGTTACTGCCGCTCAGCGTTGGACGATTCAGCCCGCGTAGCGTCAGGGGCTTGTCGATGAACAGATGTTCTTCGTAATAACCACGTTCAACGGCGACAACATCACCTGCTTCGGCTGCCTGGACAGCGGCCGAAATACTCTGTCCCGGCTTGACCAGCCACTCCCTGGCGTAAAGAGGTGCGCTACATAGCAGAAACAGAACGAATGCGGTGTTTCTGGCAACGAGCAGATTCATTTAACCTCTTGGACTGGAATAAAATGACCATCCGGCCCGATTCGGGTTAGTGGCAAGCCGGTTTTGATGCGTTGCTTGCGCTCCCGGGAGAGAGGAGGGCAGGCGTGGTCATCATAATACAGAATCATGCAGCTTTGACAAAGCATGCATTCACGCTGATCGATTTTCCCCTGCTCATCGATGGCCAGAGAGCCGCAATCATTGGCGCAAGCGTGGCAGGTCTGGCACTCCTGTTTGCGCTTGAGGCCAAACAGACGGAAGGTGGAGGGGATGGCAAGCCCGGCGCCAAGCGGGCACAAGTATTTGCAGAACGGGCGCTCCATCAACATCGCCAGACCGAAAAGCACCAGCCAGTACAGTATAAATGGCCAGGATCGGCTCCAGACACCGGTCAGAAAAGTAGTCTTGAAGGGTTCCACCTCGGCCAGTTTTTCCGCCATGCCAATGGAGTAGAACGAGATGCCAAGCAGACCCAGAAAAATTATATATTTTAGCCACTTAAGCTTGTTGTGCAGCGGCATGGGCAGGGCAAACTGGTAGCGTTTCAAACCCAGCACACCAGCTATCTTGAAGGTCAGTTCATGAAGGGCGCCGTAAGGGCATAACCAGCCGCAGAACAGGCCTCGCCCCCAGATGAACAGCGTAATAATGATGAACCACCAGAAGATGAAGATGATAGGGTCGGTAAGAAATAGCTCCCATTTCCAGCCATATATCACTGAGTGGAACCAGGTCATTATATGGGTGATGCTGGGCTGCGCCATCGTGTAGTAGCCAACAAACCCTACGCTACTGATCCAGAAAAAATATTTCGGCAGGGATATCCACCGTTTGTCCCTGTGGCTGGCGCGTCGCACCCATTTGTCACGCAGGGCATAGAAGATTGCTATTCCTGCCAGCAACAGCACAAACAGGATGATCTCCATCTTCTTGGCTTTCCATACTGTCAGCCAGGTGGGATCAGGGCGTTTGTAATCAGGCCTGCCACCCTCCAGATAAGTTCCTGACAGCCAGTATTCCTGATTGAAGTTGATAAAAACCTTGATATCCTTGGTCTGTTTGTCCTGCCGGTTGGCCAAAAATACCAGATTCCAGGGATAGGCCGCGCTAAAAGACTCGCTGCGCATAATGAATATGCCCGATTCCCGGTATTTTGGTACACCCGGGGCATCTATATGGTAAAGAGGGAGATAATCTGTATCACGAAAGGTAATCGTTTCCAAATCCTGTGCTATCTGGATGCGGTCATAGATACCCCCGCGAACAAATCCGGAGCCCTTGAATGAGGCGTCCCCGTTGGCAATGATAAAAATAGCATGATCGGATGGACCAAGATCCTTCATCAAACGCCGGTAGTTTCTTTCGCCCAGAATACTCTTGCCAATGACAGGGGTGTTCAAATAACCAAAATAGAGATCAATATAAGGATTGCCGGTATCTTTTTCTCCGATATCTGCATGCTCTACGATCAGGCGCTGCACGCTACCATCGTTGACCAAACCGTTCCAGTCACGTAGTTCTGACAGCTCCTTGAATTTGGCCTGTGGCCTGATTACCGGCTCTATAATCCCAACTTGTTTAGCAACCTCAATGGCGCAACGCAAAATTACTTGATTTTGGGCAATGACGGTCACAGTAGCGCCGCTAATGGCATCCACACCGATATAACCCTCGCTTTCGCGAGCATCGCCGATCTCTATTTTGTCACCGGCAAACTTACCCACATACTGCTTGATGAACTTGGTCAGATCCGATTCCGGTATGCCTACCAGCAGGATAGGTTCGCTATGGCGCAGTATTTTTACCCCGGTAATGATGCCCTTGGTATCCATACCCAGCAAGGTAACCACCGGTTTACCTGAATAGGCGGGAATATCAACGATATCGGTGGACAGAAAGACATAACCAACCAGCTCGTTTTCCCCATTTTTGTTTTTGTAGGCTTCTACATAACTGGGCCGCCCCATGCGATGAGAAAAACTGTCGGCACTAATAACATCCTGGCAGGGTGCATAGGCGCACATATCCGGATCAGTGGAGAGTTGCACCGGAAGCGGGGCTTCATAGGAACCCGCATGAACTACGGGCAAAATTAACAAGGCAAGTAACAGTCCACAAAAAGCGCTTGAAAACAGTTTCAGCCCCCCGTTATTACAGAAACTGGGCACATGAAACATGCTCTTTAATATACTGATAAACATGGATAACTTATTCATAAGACAGTGATTACCCGGTTGACATCCAATTTGAGTGACATACTCCAGACAGATCTCGTATTCGACAGCGAGTCTTTCCGAGTCTAGGAGTCTGTCGGATTTGGGAATAATCTACTGCGCTGATGGGAGAGCGGCCAAAATGTCCCCGGTTTTTCGTTAAATAGCCCCACTATTCGCCTCAAAACCGGAAACATTTTGACTCGTTCTCCCACCAGCTCGCTACG
>JAJRUV010000029.1 GCA_024277595.1 Gammaproteobacteria bacterium | reverse complement strand
GTGACAGGCCGGTATTCTAACCAACTGAACTACCACTCCAAACTTTGGTGGGTGCTGAGGGGATCGAACCCCCGACATTCGCCTTGTAAGGGCGACGCTCTCCCAGCTGAGCTAAGCACCCGTTTCCTGGAAGCGCGCTAGTTTACTGCATCCTTCAGTGCTTTGCCAGCCTTGAACGAAGGGATTTTGGCAGCGGCAATCGTCATCGCTTCACCGGTGCGGGGGTTACGACCAACACGAGAGGCCCGCTCGCGCACCAGGAAGGTTCCAAAACCAATAAGGGTAACCTGATCACCTTTTTTCAATGCGCCGGTAACGGCGTCCAGCGTAGCTTCCAGTGCGCGGCCTGCAGCAGCCTTGGAAATATCCGCTCCCTCCGCAATTACATCAATCAGTTCCGATTTATTCACTACTATCCTCTCCTTCTAGGCAAAAAAACACCTGCCGCCATCCCGCCACGACATAATCTACACACGAACTTTATACCAACTGAATCAAACGGCTGTCAACCTGGAAACTATTGTCTGTCCGCAAAAAAACGAATGATATCATGATTTTCTCTTTAAGATCCAATCAGTGCGGGCGTAACGCTGTACGTTTTCTGACTTTCTTGGATTTATCCTTCGCCAGAACATCGACATCATCCGCCAGTGGCTCCGGCATATGTTGCAGAGCGATTGCCAGTACTTCGTCAATCCAGCGTACCGGACGAATATCCAGCTCCTCACGTACGTTTCCCGGGATCTCGGTCAGATCCTTGCGGTTCTCTTCCGGAATGATAACAATTTTGATCCCGCCACGAAGAGCCGCCAACAGCTTCTCTTTCAACCCCCCAATCGCCAGCACCTCTCCTCGCAAGGTAATCTCGCCGGTCATAGCTACTTCAGCCCTGACGGGAATGCCAGTTAATGCAGAAACCAGGGCAGTACACATTCCGATACCGGCACTGGGGCCATCTTTGGGAATGGCTCCTTCAGGGACATGAATATGAATATCATGCTTCTCGTAAAAATCAGGATTGATGCCCAACATCTGCGAACGGGATCGAACTACGCTCATCGCCGCAGTGATTGACTCTTTCATTACATCACCAAGCTGGCCGGTTACCTGATGTTTCCCTTTGCCCGGAACAATAGCCGTCTCGATGGTAAGCAGATCACCGCCGACCTCTGTCCACGCCAATCCGGTAACCTGACCAACCTGATCCAGCTTCTCGGCTCGCCCAAAACGGAACCGTCGTACGCCCAGATATTTGTCCAGATTGCGGGCATTTACGCTAATTTTCTTCCTCCGCGTTGTTTTGTTAAGCAGAATCTCCTTGACCACCTTGCGGCAAATTTTGGCAATTTCTCTTTCCAGACTGCGCACCCCTGCTTCGCGAGTGTAGTAACGAACAATATCGCGCAAAGCTGACTCGGTGATTGCAATCTCGTTCTCCTTCAAACCATTCGCCTTCAGCTGCTTGGAGACCAGATAACGCATGGCGATATTGAGCTTTTCGTCTTCGGTATAACCCGGAATACGAATAACCTCCATCCGGTCCAGCAACGGCCCGGGAATGTTCATGCTGTTTGAAGTGGCGATAAACATAACATCTGACAGATCGTAATCGACCTCCAGATAGTGGTCAGCAAAGGTGTTATTCTGCTCCGGGTCAAGAACCTCCAGCAGCGCCGCCGCCGGGTCACCCCGAAAATCCGCTGCCATTTTGTCAATCTCATCCAGCAGAAACAGCGGGTTGCGGGTTCTAACCTTAATCAGATTCTGAACCACTTTACCTGGCATGGAACCGATATAGGTGCGGCGATGCCCACGAATTTCGGCTTCATCACGCACACCGCCAAGAGACATGCGAACAAACTTGCGGTTGGTCGCTCTGGCAATGGAGCGCGCCAGTGAAGTCTTGCCCACACCTGGCGGCCCGACAAGGCAGAGAATGGGGCCTTTCAGCTTCCTGACCCGCTGCTGTACCGCCAAATACTCCAGAATGCGCTCCTTGACCTTTTCCAGCCCGAAGTGATCCGCTTCCAGTATCTCGCTGGCCTTAACCAGATTGCGATGAATCTTGGTGCGCTTTTTCCACGGAACATTGGTCAGTGTTTCAATATAGTTCCTTACCACCGAAGCTTCTGCCGACATGGGAGACATCATTTTCAGCTTATTGAGCTCCGCATCCGCTTTCTCTCTGGCCTCTTGCGGCATACCCGCTTCTTCAATACGCTTGGCCAGCTCATCCATCTCATTGGGAACTTCTTCCATCTCGCCAAGCTCTTTCTGAATCGCCTTCATCTGCTCATTCAAATAGTACTCGCGCTGGCTTTTCTCCATCTGCCGCTTGACCCGGTGACGGATCCGTTTCTCTACCTGCAACAGGTCGATTTCAGACTCCAGCAACCCCATCAGGTACTCAAGGCGCTCGTTGATCTTGTCGAATTCCAGGATTTTCTGTTTCTCTTCGATCTTGAGCGCCATGTGCGCGGCAACAGTATCCGCCAGCCGACTGGGGTCATCGATACCGGACAGGGATGAGAGAATTTCGGGGGGAATTTTGTTATTCAGCTTTACATACTGCTCGAACTGGGCAATAACCGAGCGCGTCAGCACTTCAGACTCACGCTCGTCCATCGGTTCCGGCGCGAGAATGGTAAACTGCGCCTGAAAGAACTCTTCACTACCAAGAAAATTTACCACCCGCGCCCGCTGACTGCCCTCGACAAGTACCTTGACCGTCCCGTCCGGCAGTTTCAGCAGCTGCAGAATATTAGCCAGCGTAGCAACCTGATGAATATCTTCCAGACTCGGCTCGTCGGTAGATGCGTTGGTCTGAGCCGCAAGCAAAATCTGCTTGTTACTCTCCATCGCCTTTTCCAGCGCCCTGATGGATTTTTCTCTCCCTACGAACAGGGGAATAACCATATGAGGATAAACAACGACATCCCTCAGCGGCAGGAGTGGCGCCACCTGGATTGGCTCATCTATGATTTCGGACAATTGATCTGGGTGCTCTACCATGGAGTTTTCCTGTGTTAATTCCGGGCGGCGCCCAGGATATGACTTGTTGATCCTTTGAAATAGGACCGACCCAACCGGATTTCAAGAGCAGCGCAAAAAAAACGTTCCGGTTTCCTCCTCCCGGGAGTAAAGCAATCCGCTATTGATCTGATGCCGCCTGCTTCTCGGAACCTTCATAGAGTAACATCGGCTCGGAATCGCCTGTTATTACCCCTTCATCAACAATTACTTTTGATACATTTTCCATGGATGGAAGGTCATACATAATGTCCAGCAGTGCCTGTTCAATAATGGAGCGAAGTCCTCGCGCACCCGTCTTGCGTTCCATCGCGCGGTGAGCGACTCTGGTCAGCGCATCAGGGCGGAACTCCAGTTCCACACCCTCCATCTCAAACAGTTTGGTAAACTGCTTGGCGATGGCATTTTTTGGTTCGGTCAGAATACGCACCAGCGCATCTTCATCCAGCTCTTCCAGCGTGGCCAGCACCGGCAAACGCCCCACAAACTCGGGAATCAGGCCATATCTGACCAGGTCTTCCGGCTCGATACCGCTAATCAGTTCGCCAAACGCCTTTTTATCATCAGCGGCCTTGATCTCAGCCGCAAAACCGATACCACCCTTCTCGGTACGATCACGAATAATACGGTCCATCCCGGCAAAAGCACCGCCGCAGATAAACAGGATATTAGCCGTATTTACCTGCAGAAATTCCTGCTGCGGATGTTTGCGGCCTCCCTGTGGCGGCACGGAGGCGATAGTACCTTCGATCAGTTTCAACAGCGCCTGCTGTACACCCTCGCCTGAAACATCCCGGGTGATAGAGGGGTTTTCCGATTTACGGGAGATCTTGTCAATTTCATCAATATAGACAATGCCGGTCTGGGCCTTCTCTACATCATAATCGCATTTCTGCAGCAGCTTCTGGATGATGTTTTCAACATCCTCACCAACATAGCCTGCTTCGGTAAGCGTTGTGGCATCCGCAATAGTAAAGGGAACCTTCAGTAACCGCGCCAATGTCTCGGCCAACAACGTCTTGCCGCTTCCGGTAGGGCCAATGAGCAGTATGTTGCTCTTAACCAGCTCCACATCGTCACGGCTCTGACCAACGTCCAGACGCTTGTAGTGATTGTAAACCGCCACCGACAGGGTCTTTTTGGCTCCATGCTGACCGATCACATACTCATCCAGCACCCGGTTAATTTCGTGCGGAGTCGGCAGCTTGGCCGATGTGTCTTCTGCGTCCTGCTCCTGAATCTCCTCGCGGATAATATCGTTGCAAAGATCAACGCATTCATCACAGATGAATACCGACGGACCGGCAATTAGCTTGCGGACTTCGTGCTGACTCTTTCCACAGAAAGAGCAGTAAAGCAGCTTGTTGCCGTTTCGTTTCTCGTCACTCATGTACCTACCTCTTCAATCCAGCAGAACGTATGTTCACCCTGCCCAAATTTCTCCTTTTTTGCAAGTCCCTGCATGGGATCTGGATGTTTATTTACTTTTTCGCTACAGAAGCATGGCGTTCAGACAAAACACAGTCGATCAAACCATACTCCACGGCCTCTTCACCATCCATAAAAAAATCACGGTCGGTATCCTGGCGAACCTGTTCTATCGGCTTGCCGGTGTGAGCAGCCAGCACGTTATTCAACCGCTCCCTTACCTTCAGAATTTCGTTGGCATGGATCTCGATATCTGTCGCCTGCCCCTGGAAACCACCCAGCGGCTGATGGATCATCATCCGCGAATGAGGCAGGCAATAGCGCTTGCCGGCTGCGCCGCCCGCCAGCAACAACGCGCCCATGCTGGCTGCCTGTCCGATGCACATGGTGCTCACGTCAGGTTTGACAAATTGCATGGTGTCATAGATCGCCATGCCGGCGGATACCGCTCCACCAGGCGAGTTGATATAGAGATGAATGTCCTTGTCGGGATTTTCCGACTCGAGAAACAGCAGCTGGGCAACCACGAGATTTGCCATGTGATCTTCGACGGGTCCGATCAGAAAAATAACACGCTCTTTGAGCAGTCTGGAGTAAATATCATAAGCTCGCTCTCCGCGTGCCGACTGCTCCACCACCATAGGAACCAGTCCGGTGTTAAATATTTCCAATGGTCTCTCCTGTATTGTTATCTAGGTAATCGGTCATATCTGCTGTTTCTTGATACATAGGTTGCAGACGGATTCTCTGCATTAGAGCCTTAACCCCAAGGGAGGAATACTGTTCGCAATCGCCGTATTAATTCGCCTTCGCGGTTAATTCGGCAAAATCAGTCGGCTTCTCTTCCACTTCAGCTTGTGCCAGCACCCAGTCAACAACACTGCTCTCCAGCACCAGCGCCTCAACCTCGGCCAGACGCTTTTTATCAGCAAAATGCCAATCGACAACCTGCTGTGGTTGCTCATAAGGCTGGGCCATCTCCTCCACGGTAGCCCGAATATCATCCGGCTCCGCCTTGAGATTATTGGTCTTGATGATTTGCGCCACAATCAATCCCAACGAAACACGCCGCTCCGCCTGCTCGGTAAACAGGGTCGGATCCATCGCACCAGCAGTATCTGAAGAACCCTGCTGCGCCACTTGCTGCTGCATCTGCGCTGCCAGTCCACGCGCTTCCTGATTAACCAGACTTTTCGGCAATTCTATCTTGTTGGCTTCCAGCAGTTTGTCCATGACCTGCTGTTTTATCCGCGACTTCAGTCCCTGATCCAGCTCCCGCTGCATGTTGGCCTTTACCTGTTCTCGCAAGGCGCCGACTCCCCCGGCAATACCCAGATGCCTGGCGAACTCATCATCAACTTCTGGCAGAACCGGGGCTTCAACCCGCTTGATATTAACGGAAAAACTGGCGGCTTTACCCGCCAGTTCACTGGCATGATAGTTTTCGGGAAAGGTAAGCTCCAGAACCCGCTCTTCACCCGCCTTGACCTCTTTCAGGCCATCTTCAAACCCGTTGATCATGCGGCCGGCACCCAGTACCAACTGGAAATTTTCGGCTTTTCCCCCTTCAAAGGGCTCATCCTCGATGGTGCCGGTAAAATCCATTATCACCTGATCGCCGTCTACTGCAACGCCCTGTTTCTCTTCCCACCGAATCCGCTGTTTGCGGATGGATTCCAACGTATCATCAACATCCTGTTCAGTAATTTCAGTAACCGGTTTTTCTATCTTTAATTCAGAACAGGGCGCCAGTTCCAACTCCGGATAAACTTCAAATATGGCGGTGTATTGCAGACCATCATTCTGCTCCAGGTTGGCAGGATCAATCGCAGGCGCCCCGGCAGGATTCAGCTTCTCCTGTGCCAGTGCTTCATAAAGAGTGGACTGCATTATCTCACCAACAACCTCATCGCGCACCTGTTTACCATATCTGCGCTGTACAACGGGCAACGGCGCCTTGCCAGGACGAAAACCATCGATGCGCACGCGCTGCCGCATGGACTTCAACCGCTCTTTTACCTCATTAGAGATGCGCTCTTCAGGGACGACAACGGTCATACGCCGCTCCAGTGTGCCGGTGGATTCCACGGATACTTGCATGCTATTTCCTCATAAACGACTCAATTCTGGTGCGAAAGGAGAGACTCGAACTCTCACGGGTTGCCCCACAGGAACCTAAATCCAGCGCGTCTACCAATTCCGCCACTTTCGCATTTAACACATCATTATACACATCTGATTCAGATTTCTCACCGGGCCAGTTCCACTGGGCTATAGTGAAACAAACATCACAGTTTGGCATAATATGGTGTTTTCGGGGTTTCTCTTGCAGAGAGAACAGGGTTATAGAGGTGGCAAACGATGGCGATAAACCAACCCTTGGTGGGTATCGTAATGGGTAGCGATAGTGATTGGAAGGTGATGAAACACGCTGTTCAGCAGCTTGAAAAATTAGTAATCCCCCATGAAACCAGAGTGGTTTCTGCGCACCGCACGCCCGATCTGCTATATGAGTATGCGGTTAATGCAAGCGCGCGAGGACTGGCCTGTATCATTGCCGGGGCAGGTGGTGCCGCTCACCTGCCTGGCATGCTGGCAGCTAAGACCATGGTTCCGATACTGGGGGTTCCAGTACCCTCCCGTTATCTGAATGGTCAGGACTCGCTACTCTCCATCGTGCAGATGCCGAAAGGGATCCCGGTAGCAACTTTTGCCATAGGGGAGTCCGGCGCCGCAAATGCCGCGTTGTTTGCTGCTGCCTTGCTGGCACGGGAAGACGTCGAAATCGCCGCCAAACTACTCACCTTCCGCAAACAACAGACCGAGGCAGCCCTCAACATGGATTTACCCATAACTTCATGATTCTACCGGGTAACACACTGGGAGTGCTGGGTGGCGGGCAGTTAGGTCGCATGTTCTGCGACGCTGCACGCACGCTGGGTTATCGCACCGTCGTTCTCGATCCGGATCCACACAGCCCGGCCGGCTGCGTAGCCGATGAACACATATGTGCAGACTATGAGGATGAAACCGCTCTACGGCATATGAGCAACCGATGTGTCGCGATTACCGTCGAGTTTGAGAATGTTCCAGCCAACAGCATGCAGTATCTCAGCCAGCACTGTCAGGTTCATCCTGCTCCAGAAGCCTTGCAAATCTGCCGGGACCGTATCCGTGAGAAAACTTTTCTGCGTGATCATGATCTCCCCACTGCTCCTTTTGCCGCAGTCATAAACAAAAGCCAGCTGGAACAGGCGATCCAGACAGTTGGTGTTCCCGCACTGCTCAAAACCGCAACTGGCGGTTATGACGGCAAGGGGCAACAGCCAGTCCCGGAGAAAACAGCAATCGATTCTGCCTTTTCCGAGCTGGGTCAACATCCCTGCGTACTGGAGCGATGGCTTGAGCTGTCACTTGAGCTGTCGGTAGTACTGGCCCGTAGCGCCGCAGGCGTAACCCGCTGTTTTCCGGTAGTGGAAAATCAACATACCAACGGCATTCTTGATACCTCGATAGTCCCGGCACGCATCCCGGCCCAACTGGCTCAACAAGCGACTGATCTTGCAACGCAGGTCGCTGAAAAACTCGGTTTTGTCGGTGTGCTGGCAGTAGAGTTCTTTATCGTTAATGACGACAGGCTGTTGATCAACGAAATAGCGCCACGTCCACACAACAGCGGGCACTATACGCTGAACGCCACGGTCTCCTGCCAATTCGAGCAACAGGTACGCATGCTATGTGACCTTCCCGCAGGAGATACCACGCTGCTGTCCCCCGTAGTAATGAACAACCTGTTAGGTGACCTGTGGGACAAGTCAGCTCCCGCCTGGGAGAAGTTATTGCAACATCCAGCGGCAAAGCTGCATCTCTACGGTAAGCGGGAAGCGCGGCCGGGGCGCAAAATGGGACATTTTACCGTCTTGCACCCGACTATTGAGCAGGCTCTGCGCATTTCGCAAAAAATCAAAAAAACGCTGTAACTATTCAGCATAGTTGAAAATGAGTATGTAACTGTTCAGATTGCCCCTGAAATTCGTCAGTTCAAGGCGAAAAATGTGAGTTTACACGGACGGGTAAATGATCATTTTTTAACGCAGAAATGGCGAATTTCAGGGGTGAGCTGAATAGTTACAAAACGCTTACCACCACCCAAGAGCTAACCACCGTTGACCTGTAATGCCGACACTGCTTCTGTCCAGTGTCCGGTCAGAAACGACAACCTGTTGAATAAGAAGGGAAAACGGCAAATAGATATATATTCCAGTTGAGGCGGCACTCTTTTCCCTGTTTCTGATTCTCCTGCTCGCTGCCATTCCCCTCCGGCGCAGCGGCCGCCTTGTTCCGGAGCCCCCTGGCCCCCATTGATCCGGTGTTACCATGGCAAGGAGATCCATGGGATCAGCAACGGTGAAGAGAGAGTTCGAGGAGCGGCTCAATGAGTCCTTTCTCTTCTCCGGCACTGACAAGACCGGCTCCGGAACGCCGAAAAACTTTCGTTTCGTAATCATGGATGTCGGCCACACCAAGGGAGACCGGATTATCGAGCTGAACACCCCGAAGGATCTCTGCGATCTGGCCGCCCCGCAGCTCATGCCCGAACTGGAGTACACCGGCATCATGAAGAAACCGGAAACCCTGCAGCCCCGTTTCACGGTTCGCAAATAAGCGGAACGAGATCATTCACGCCTGCGCCTCCGGCTGGGCCTGTGCCACAACCAATACACAGGAGCAGGCGATCTTCGGGCAGAAATCATCTCCGGCAGCATGATTCCACAACCGGTTAAGGGGCCGGGCGTATGAAAAAGAAGCCCCCGGCAGCGCACGCCGCCGGAGGCTTTTCTCCAGATTGGGTTCAGAGATGGAAAGCAATCAACCGCTGTAACGACAACCGTCATCTTCGAATTCGATCACCATTGCCTGCATAGTGGTACCGTCATAGGCTCCCTCGACCTCGATCCCCACGCCCGGAGCGAGACAGGAGGCGCTACCGTCTTCATAGCGGGCTCTGCGGCGGTCCACGACGACGCTCTGGCCGCGGGAGATGCCACTGACATACTCGTACTCCCGCACGGTGAGGGTCACGGCGTCCTCGGTCACGCTGGTGACGGTGCCCTCGATCTCGGGGTAGTCATCACTGCCGTGGTTACCGTAACAGCTGCCATCCTCGAACTCGATCACGAAGGCATCCATGGCGGTACCGTCGAAGGAGCCCTCGACCTCAATCCTGGCACCCGGTGCGAGGCAGGTGGCATTACCATCCTTGTACCAGACATCGTTGCGGTCGATGGTAATGCTCTGGCCGATGGAGATACCGCTGACATACTCGTACTCCTGAACGGTGAGGGTCACAGTGCTGCCGGTCACACCGGTAACGCTTCCCTCAATCTCGGCATATCCGCCCCCGCCGTAGGCGCCGTAGCAACTGTTGTCTTCATATTCGATAACAGAGGCCGTCATCGCATTGGCGGTGAAAGCGCCTTTGATTTCAATTTCCATGCCGGGGGCGAGGCAGGATGCGTCACCATGCTTGTACCAGGCGCCACTGCGATCAATGGTAACACTTTGACCGATGGAGATGCCGCTGACGTGCTCGTACTCCCGCACGGTGAGGGTCACGCTGTCGCCGGTGGCACTGGTGACGATACCCTCGATCTCGGCGTAGTCGTCGTCATAGCTGTAGCTACCGGTATTGCGCGGCGCCCCTTCGATCTCCACCACGGCAGCGCTGAAGGTGCTGCCATCCCAGTCCCCCTTGATCTCCAGCTCCTGGCCCGTAGCCAGCATATCCAGACTGCCCTTGCTGAAGAGGGCGTTGCCCACATCGATGGAGAGAAGATTGCTGGCGGGGCGGAATGTCGCCTCCTCGATGTTCAGTTCGACGATGGTACCGGTGACGGCGGTCACATACCCCTCCACTTCATGACGCAGGGCAACAGGCGCGGCAGACCCGTCGATCACGACACTGGTGGCGGTAATGGTGAGAGTGTCGGCGTCATAGACGCCGGAAACCCTGACGCTCATACCCGGTTGCAGCAGGCTGGTATCGGGCTTGATGACACCTGAACCCGGGTTGGTGACAGTGGCATTGCCGTGGAGATTGACGGTGATGGCAGCATCACTGCCTGCCGGCGTCAACACGAACCGGCCAGGGCCGTTGATGGCCTGGACCGCCCCCCGGGTAGTGGCAACCGCCTGGGAGAGCGCATCGGGATCTTTCTGAACCACCACCGGGGTAACGGTATTGGTAGCCGGATCATAAGTGAAGTTGGCCAGATCGAAATCGAGGGCCAGGGTAACCGGCCGGGCAGGATCGACCACCAGATTACCATCGACAGCGATGGTATGGGCCGGCTTGCCGGTCTGGCCGAAAACGGCATCAATGGTATTTCCAGCCGGATCGACCAGTGTAATATCGTTGTCCAGCTCGATATCGAACAACGTATAGGTGCCGGGAGCAACGCTCCGCGTATCAATCAGCGCACCGATGTTGACCAGCTGGCTCAGGTTGTAGGTCCGGCCAGTGACGTCCTCGAACAGGGTCACGGTCTGGCCACCCTGGCCGGTGGCGGTAATCGAGCGCACCTCGACCCACACCTCGTTGTAGTTCTGGCTCAGATTGTCGGTGATCAGAACCGAGACGGTACCGGCGCCTGTCACGCCGAAGGAATCGCTGTCACTGCCACCGCAGGCGACCAGTGCAGTGACGAGAGGAATGAGTACGAGAGGTTTTACATTCATTTTTATTGGCTCCAATTGTCGGCTTGTACATCTCTTTTCACGACACTGGCCGGGATTTGGTTCCCCCGGATTGAAAAAATTTTTCTGAATCCACCGTTCATCCATTCGCAACAACCGGCATACGGGCAGGAGCACGTCAAGAACCATGAAACGGCTGATGGATATTGCAACGCCGTTACTCAACCACCCCGGGGCAGCAGGCAACATAGTCCGGATCAGAGGCATCGGCAGATCAATGTTTTATATATCAATCGCCTGAAAAAACAATAGCCATACCGGAATAGCAAGAGAAGCGCATGATTACGGCAGCGGCGGCAGTCCCAGCTCTTTCAGAAACCGGTTGTGCCGTTCTGCTGCCCTGGCAATCTCCTGCTCCAGCCCGGTCAACCTGGCATGAACTGCCCCGATATCAACCGGCTCTTCAGGCTTCGCAGTGCTCACATAGCGCGAGATGTTCAGGTTGAAATCATTCTCCTCGATCTCCTCCATGCCCACCCGCCGGGCATAGCGCGGCTCCTCCTTGCGGTGCTGGTAGGTTTCGACGATCTTGTTGATGTCTTCCGCGCGCAGGCGGTTCTGGCGCTTGCCCTTCTCGAAGTGCTCGCTGGCGTTGATGATGAGCACGTCGTCCGGCTTCTTGCACTTTTTCAGCACCAGAATGCACACCGGGATGCCGGTGGAATAAAACAGATTGGCGGGCAGGCCGATCACCGTGTCGATGTTGCCGTCCTGCAACAGCTTCTTGCGGATGCGCCCCTCCGCGCCGCCGCGGAACAGCACCCCGTGGGGCAGATGGCCATGGTGCCTTCCTGGTGCAGGAAGTGAAAGCCGTGCAGCAGAAAGGCGAAATCCGCCGCCGACTTGGGCGCCAGGCCGTAGCTCTTGAAGCGGAAATCCTCGCCCAGCGCCTCGCCGGGCTGCCAACGGTAGCTGAACGGCGGATTGGCCACCACCGCATCGAAACGCTGTTTCTTCGCCGGATTCTCCTCGGCCAGCAGCGGCCACTCGTTGGTCAGGGTGTCGCCGTGAAAGATCTCGAACTCCGAATCCTTGACCCCGTGCAGCAGCATGTTCATGCGTGCCAGGTTGTAGGTGGTAATGTTCTTCTCCTGGCCGTAGAGCTTGCCGATGCCGTGCCCGCCCATCTGGTGGTGCACGTTGAGCAGCAGCGAGCCGGAGCCGCAGGCGAAATCCAGCACCTGCTCCAGCCGCTTGCGCTTGCCGGTGGCCGGTTCCTGGCTGTCGAGGCTGACGATGCGCGACAGGATGGTGGAGATCTGCTGCGGGGTGTAGAACTCCCCCGCCTTCTTGCCGGAGCCG
>JAJRUV010000028.1 GCA_024277595.1 Gammaproteobacteria bacterium | reverse complement strand
TGGTGGTGACATGGACGATTTTCGCATCTATAACCGTCTGCTCTCACAAGATGAGATTACCTGGTTGGCCAGTGCAACACCGTTAAACGACAGCCAATCTCCAGCGGCACCGTCCAATTTTCAGGCGGTGGCGGTTTCTCCCCAAGAGTCCTATCTGCGCTGGGATGCACCGGCGGACGATAACTTCGTCGCGGGTTACCGCGTTTATCGTGGAGACGTTTTGGCCGGAACAACCGGTGATACATCCTTCATAGATGAAGGCATGACGCCGGGCAAAAGCTATAATTATACGGTAGTGGCGTTCGATGGGGCCGACAACGATTCGGTTGCCTCTGCGGTTGCTGCAGTTCAATCCCCGAGTTCCGGTAGCGTGCTGGATATCTTGCCTCCGGGGCATTGGTATGAAATTAAGAACTCGAGCATCTGGGCGCAGCTCGGCGTTAAACACGATGTGATGGGTTCCTGGAGTGGTGGCGTCTATGACTCCCGCCGTGAACGTCTAGTGGTTTGGGGCGGCGGGCACCTGAATTATGATGGGAATGAACTGTATGCTTTTGATTTTGAAAGTTTTAGCTGGGCTTTTGTAACTCAGAAAACGCCGAAGGAACAGCGGGTAAAGAGTGTAGACATCTATGAGGATGGCTTGCCGTCTTCGCGTCACACCTACAATGGATTACAGTACATCCCGACCATTGACCGCTTCTTTTCCTCGGGAGGTTCTGTTTGGGGTTCCGGGGGTTGTTTGGGGGGAACATGGTTGTACGATTTCGCTGCAGTACCTGCTGAATCGGGTTGGCAAAATATTGAGGATGATAGGGGAGGCTGTGCCATGACGTCTGCCTATGATCCGGTTACCGGCCACATATGGTATACCTCAAAGGGAAATATGTATGAGTTTGATCCTCTGAATTTAGGGGCACCCTGGACAAAACGCAGGAGCAACAATGTTCAGTCCGACATGTACATGACAACGGCGATTGATCCTGACCGCCGGAAACTGGTTATGCTGGGTGGCACGAAATGGGGAGATAAGACACCGAAGACCGCCATTTACGATATTAGCAACCCTGAGGCTGTGACGGGAGGGATAGCAACCACCAGTGGCGCAACAGAAATCGAAGACTCTGATGCTGCTGGTTTTGAGTTTGACCCTGTCAGTGATCGCTTCGTTGCCTGGAAGGGAGGAGAGCAGGTTTATACGCTGGCATCAGACACCTTGGAATGGTCTCGCATGGCTCCGGCTGTTACTAATCTTATAGCGCCGAGTCTGCCCGACGAGAACGGCACCTATGGCCGTTTTCGTTATGTGCCCTCGAAGAATTTGTTTGTGCTGGTCAACGATATGAAACAGAACGTATTTGTTTACAAGCTCTCGGGAGGGGCGGGTTCTGCGCGCCCTTTTCCCTCACTGGATCTCGCTGCCAGTAATACCAGTGTGCGTGCGGGCGAGACGGTGACTCTGACATGGAACGCGAAAGATGCAGACAGCTGTGTCGCCGAGGGAGGCTGGATAGGGAATAAGGCACTCGCCAGCAACGAGACGGTAGGGCCGTTAAGTGAAAACACCAATTTTACGTTAACCTGTAGCAGTGATGTTGGTGACGCTGTACGCAGCGTTGTAGTGACGGTTTCAGCGTCTGCACTCAGCGTTAATTTAAGTGCTAGCTCGGCCAGCATTTTTGTCGGTGAAAGTGTCACTCTCAACTGGTCCAGCAGCAATGTGGATGACTGTACTGCTGGCGGTGCCTGGAGTGGCAGTAAGGAAGCCAGTGGCAGTCAGACCGTCACCCCCAGCGATGATAGTACTTATACCCTCACCTGCACGGGGAGCGGTGGTAGTGCCAGTGCTTCTTTTGATGTTACCGTTATGACTGCGTCTCCACCACTCATCAGCCTTAGTGCTGACCCCAGCCAGATCGTTGCCGGTGCCAGTACCACGCTTAGCTGGTCGAGTGCCAGTGTTGACAGCTGTACTGCCAGCGGTGCCTGGAGTGGCTCCAAGGCGACGAGTGGTAGCCTGACAATCAGTCCGGACAGTGACAGTACATATGTTATCAACTGTAGCGGCGATGACGGCTATGTCAGTTCCTCTCTCGAGGTGACTGTCACTGGGTCGGACACGGCTGCTGGTGCCTGGAGCTGGTGGACGATAGGAGCCATGCTGATGTTCCTGTTTGCCAGGTTTACACGGTCAACCGGTGGTGTTTCGTGCCAGTGGAGGCGTGTTGGGCGGGGTGAGTACAGCATTTTGCGGGGTTTCTGAAAATATACACTTAATCTTTCTCTGAGGTACGCTGTAAACAGGGCCTGGCATTCATCTATGGCGGCCAGGCCCTTATAACGCTAATATTGCTCCCTGATGAAGTCAGGCGTAGCTTATCCGTCAAATCCAGAGGCCTGTTGCGAGGCCCGGCATGGCTGGTCGCAGCCACTGTGTTTTCCCAGGTAATTTCCCGTATCTTGCCAGTAGGTTTATTGGGTGGAATAGTTACTTCTGTCTTCCCTGTGCCATCCAGGATCTCTTGTCCCGTCACTGTCTGTCGTGCTGTTGTATGACAGTGTCGTAGGATAGAGTGCTACCTGGAAATTTCTTTGTAAAGGGAGATGTTTTGAAAGACGGCTATCGAAACTTGTTAGTGATTGCTTTTCATTATCCACCGGACAACAGCAGTACCGGAGTGTTGCGCACACTTAAATTTTCCCGTTTTCTACTGGATCATGGTTGGCGTTCACATGTTATTACCGTGCCACCTGAACGCTATGAAAACATCGATCCAAAGTTACTGACGGAAGTTCCGGATGAGGTTGCTGTTCATCGTGTACCATGCGTCAATTCGAAGGAAAAATGGAGTGTTTCTGGCCGTTATCCAAGCTGGGTTGAGTATCCTGATCGCTACCGAAGTTGGTATCGCCCGGCAATCAGAAAGGGGCGGGAGATTATAGCCTCTAGTAAAATCAATGCGATCTTTAGCACTTATCCGATTCCGACAGCTCACCGCATCGGTTTGGCCTTGAAGCAGCAGACGGGGCTTCCCTGGGTGGCGGATTTTCGAGACCCTTGGGCGGGAGGTGGGGGCAAAGGCTTCTATTATCAATTGGATAAAATGCTTGAGAATAGGGTGGTGCGGCATGCAGATGTCACGATAGCCAATACTAACCTAGCAAGAAAAGACTTTATTGCACGTTATCCATCTTTGCCAGAAAAGCGCTTTGTCACCATTACCAATGGTTATGACGAAGACGACTTCAGTGGCTTCCAATCAACAAACGGTAATACAGAGAAATTCGTCATCGTGTACCCAGGTGCCATTGATGCAGAAAACCGCGATCCTCGCCCAATACTGAATGCTGTTGGCTCACTTATTAGTCAGGGGCGTCTGCAAAAATCAAAGATAGCGCTGAGGTTCATTGGTGCAGGCCAGGGTTTTAATCATGACTGGTTTCGGAATGTGGTTCGAGAGACTGGGCTGGATGAGAATGTCTCGGGTATGGTCGAAAGAATCCCCTATTCTGAAAGCCTGGTAGAACTTGGGAAAGCGGGACTATTATTGGTTCTGAATGAGCCGATGGGGGCGGCAGTGGAGTCGCATTTTGGTTTTTCCCGACTAATGGTACCCGCTAAGGTTTACGAATATCTGCGTATGAATAAGCATTTTCTCGTGCTCTGCAGTGAAGGGGCGATTAATGAGCTATTGGATGAAGTTGGCGGTGGCTGGTGCTGTTCTCCTGCTGATTCAGGGCGCATTGAGGAGGCTATCATGCAGGCCTATGAGAAGTTTCTGACTGGAGATATTCCGGCTGTTTCTCCAGCGATTGTGCAACGTTTTGAGAGGCGCAGCTTGACCGGACAGCTTGCAGCCACTCTTGATGACTTGGTTGGTTGAGAAATGTGCACGTTCCTAAGCGATCATATTGAAAAGGTATTGGTATGAGGCTCATTATTTATAACTGTGTGGCCTTGATCGGCCTCTGTATTTGTTCCTCCTCCCTGGCTGCGCTGATCCAGGTTGGCCCGGGAAAAGAGTTTGTTTCTCCCAGTGTGGCGGCCGAATTTGCTGTTGATGGTGATGTCGTGGAGATCGATGCTACAGGTCACTATGACGGTGATGTGGCAGTATGGCGACAGAATAATCTGACCATCAAAGGTGTCAATGGCCGACCTCATATTCGTGGCACGGGGAGGCATGCGGAAGGCAAGGCATTGTGGGTGATAAAAGGTAGCAACATTACGGTAGAGAATATTGAATTCTCCGGGGCTGTTGTGCCTGACCATAACGGGGCTGGCATCCGGCATGAGGGGCGGGGTCTCACGATTCGCTACTGTTATTTTCATCATAATGAGAATGGCCTGTTGAGTTCATCCGACTCCAAGAGCCGGATTCTGATTGAGTATTCAGAGTTTTCTCATAATGGCTATGGTAAAGGACGTACCCACAATATTTATATTGGCAGGATTGAACACTTTATCTTGAGATACAGTTATATTCACCATGCGAAGATTGGGCACAATGTAAAGAGTCGTGCCAAAGAGACCCAGATTATTAGTAACAGAATTATGGATGAATCTGATGGTTCATCGAGCTATGCCATCGATGTCCCTAATGGTGGCCTTACCTATATCGTTGGTAATGTGATTCAACAGGGACCACGGACAGAGAACTGGACTGTTATAGCTTATGGTGCCGAGGGACTGCGGAAATCGGCCAATCATTTGTGGGCAATAAATAACACGATTGTCAATGATCGCAGTAGAGGGTTTTTTTTCAAAATTGCGGATCGCTCAAAAGCAAAGTTGATTAATAATCTGCTTGTCGGGAAGGGCAAGCTGCTTGAAGGTGAGGCTGCTGAGAGTCATAATCTTGGCCCCCTGCGGGATGCAGGGCTGCTTGGGAGAACGCAGTATGATTATCGTCTAGATACATCGTCTCTGGCGATTGATGCGGGATTGTCTGTCAGTGAATTACAAAACCTGGAAGGTAACCTTGATCAGTTGACTCGTTTTGAGTATAGGCATATTGCGGACAAGCAGTTGCGGGATATCTCGGGGGCAATTGACATAGGTGCTTATGAATACCGTGAGTTTGGCGACTGATTTTTTCTGTGGGATGATATTGCATAGTGTAGTTACTGGTTTCTTATGTGAGTGACGTAATCTGTGGTAGAAATTGATTTGCTGAATGCCGTAAGAGAAGTTCTCGGGGATGTACTGCAGCTGGGCGAGCGAGGCGCTGCGTTGCACGTCGATTCAGGTTTGTTGGGTGAATTGTCCGAACTGGACTCTATGGCGGTCGTCACGATTATTACCGGACTGGAAGACCGTTTTGGTTTTATCGTCGAAGACGACGAATTAGTGGGAGATGTTTTGAGACCTTGGGTAGCCTGACCGAGTTTGTAGTGGAAAAGCTCCGCTAGTGAAGTTGCTCGGGGGGCCAATGAATGAGGTTATACTGTTGATCCCCCCCCCCTGCGCCCATGAAGTACGGCCTTATTCATTGAAAACACCCCCGAAGACGGGTTATTTCGAGCACTCCCTGTCTAAATCAGTACCTCAAGAGGGGGCGGATGACTCAGGAAGTGGTGTGGACTTGCGCTAAATCCGTAAGCCCCGGACTGAAAAACCACGACCAAATCACCAGCAGTCGCTTTTGCCAGGGCCATGTTGTCCGCCAAAATATCGAGTGGTGTACACAGGGGGCCAACGATGCTGACGGTTTCTGTTTCACTGCTCCCCATTTTATTGCCAATCAGCACGGGGTAGTTTTTGCGGATAATCTGGCCAAAATTTCCGGAGGCGGCAAGATGATGATGTAGGCCGCCATCGGTGACTAGATAGACCTGTCCCCGCGAAATTTTGTGATCCACTACACGACAGATATAGACACCCGCCTCACCAATCAGATAACGTCCCAGTTCGATGACAACCTTTGTCCCGGGCAGTTGCTTGGCCTTTTCTTCCAGCAAGTCGTTCAGCCGTTCACCGATTGGTGTGATATCCAGTGGCTGTTCACCCGGGAAATAGGGGATGCCGAAGCCACCGCCAATATTGAGTTTATACACCGCGGAGGGGGCATCACCGGCCAGCCGATAGGCGAGGGCGAAGGTCTTTTCCTGGGCCTCAATGATCGCTTCGGGCCTGAGATTCTGTGAGCCACTGAAGATATGAAATCCCTGGAAATTCAGCGCTAGTTCACCGATGCATTTTAGTACTGCGGGCACTTGCTCGGCATCGATACCGAATTGCTTGGGGCCGCCGCCCATTTTCATGCCGGAGGATTTGAGTTCAAAGTCGGGATTTACGCGTACCGCGACTCTGGGTTTGATGCCCTGTTTCTCGCCCAGTCTTGCCGCTGTTTCCAGTTCGGTTGCCGATTCCAGGTTGAGGGTAACTCCAGCGGCGATGGCGCTGGCGATTTCGCGTTCCGACTTGCCGGGGCCGGCGAAGCTGATGTTGTCGGCTGACATGCCGGTGTCCAGTGCCACGTGCATTTCACCACCGGAGGCCAGATCGAAGCCATCGACCAGCCCTGCAAGGTGCTGCACCACGGCGGGCATGGGGTTGGCTTTGATGGCGTAGTGCAGGTGAATTTCACTTGGCAGGTGCTTGCG
>JAJRUV010000027.1 GCA_024277595.1 Gammaproteobacteria bacterium | reverse complement strand
GGCAGAACAGTACAAGCTACCTACCGGCTACTACCTCGAATGGGGCGGCCAGTTCGAGAATCAACAGCGGGCGGCGCAACGGCTATCCATCGTGGTGCCGGTGGCGCTGGGGCTAATCTTCCTGATCCTGTTCTCCACCTTCCATTCGGTACGTCAGGCGGTGCTGGTGCTGAGCAACATCCCCTTTGCCATGATCGGTGGCGTAGTCGCCCTGTGGCTGACGGGAGAGTACCTGTCAGTACCCGCCTCGGTAGGCTTTATCGCCCTGCTGGGTATCGCCGTGCTGAACGGCGTGGTCATGGTGACCTATTTCAACCAGCTCATCGCCCTTGGCAACCCGGTCGGCAGGGTGGTGGTCGAAGGGGCAAAACGGCGCCTGCGGCCGGTGATGATGACCGCCACCATTGCCGCTTTCGGCCTGGTGCCGCTGCTGTTCGCCACCGGACCCGGCTCCGAGATTCAACGCCCGCTGGCGATCGTGGTGATTGGCGGACTGGCCAGCTCCACCCTGTTGACCCTGGTTATACTACCAATCCTCTATCGCCGCTTTGGCGTCAGGAACAGCTGTCAGCCATTTCAAACCAATAATAAGCGATGCCAATAGACTCCATACTTTAAAGAATGAAACCAATGAACCATAATCCCACTAAAAATCAACAGTTTATATCTGATCGTGGCGTTTCATTTCATTTGAGGACATTGTTTTCTACTTGCAACAAGGGGCATTATTGGATGATATTGAACACCCAAATGGTGACAAATATCCAAATCAGCGTGTATTTGTAATAAATATAAATATTGCTAATTATGCGTGCCTGGTGCCATATACAGAAAACCGGCAACTACTCAGCGAGTAGTCAATATTGCCGGTAACTGCTCAAATTGCCCCTGAAATTCGTCAGTTCAAGGCGAAAAACGGGAGTTTACATGTGTAAATGACCATTTTTTAACGCAGAAATGGCGGATTTCAGGGGTGAACTGAGTAGTTACGAAAATCGAAGAGAAATATTTTTAACAACCGTTATTCCTGGCAGAAAGGCTACGAAATTGTATTTAGGAGAATTATCATGAGCAAACCTGAACTTGGCAAAGAAGAAAAACAAATTCTTAAAGATCTTGAAGCGGGTGAATTCAAATATGTTCTTACGCTAAAACGCAGGAAAATGTTGCAAGCCACTGCTGGAGAAACCTTCAAAAAGGATAAACGAATTAACATCAGAATTTCAAGCCGTGATCTTGAGTCATTGCAAAGACGTGCAGTTGAAGAAGGTATCCCTTGTCAAACGTTAGTCTCTAGCATTCTTCATAAATATGTTTCTGGCGGCTTACACGATGTTTTGGCTAACAAGGCACCAAACATAAACGCGAAAAAGCATCGTGCCGGTTAGCTTAATCGATATGAATACACAAGAGACGCTTTTATCCATCATTGTTTCGCCATCTGTCGAGGACTCCCTGGTGGACTGGCTACTGACCGTTGACCAGGTCACCGGCTTCACCAGCTTTCCAGTCAACGGCCATGGCAGTTCGGTTCACTCCATGAGTCTGGCGGAACAAGTGTCCGGAAGCCGGCGCAAAATTCTGTTTCAAACTCGCCTGCCACAGCCCCAGGCGCTGCAGCTGATCGAAAAACTGAAACAGGATTTTGCCAACTGTGGCCTACACTACTGGCTGACCCCGTTGCTGGCTGGCGGCCAGCTGTAGCGAGTATATGCCAAAACCAGCGCTCAATCCCGCTGCTGTGCTTCTTGGGATTCTGGTGGTCGGAACCCTGCTGCCGGCCATTGCGGATGAGGAGGATCAGCTCGATCACATGGAAGCGCGCCAGCTGATGAAACAGGGTGCTATCCTGCCGCTGCAAACCATACTGAAAAAGGTGCAGGGGCGTATACTGGAGGTGGAGCTGGAATATGAGCATAACCGTTATCTCTACGAGATCGAGGTGCTGAATGCCAACGGCATTGTCATCGAGCTGGAGTTTGATGCCACAACCGGGAAACTCATCAAGAGCGAAATTGAGGACTGACAGATGCGCTTGCTGCTGGTAGAGGATGACAAACTACTGGCCGATACGCTGCGCCGAACACTGGCTCAGCAGGGATTTGCCGTAGATCTGGCCGATAACGGCATCGATGCCGAGTTCATGGGCAATGAAGAACCCTACGATATCATTGTGCTGGATCTGGGTCTGCCGGAACGCCCGGGGCTCGAGGTACTGAAAAACTGGCGGCAACGGGGCAACCGGGTTCCGGTGATCATCCTTACCGCCCGCAATGCCTGGCATGAACGGGTGGATGGATTCAAGGCGGGTGCTGATGACTATCTGGGCAAACCCTTCCACGTCGAAGAGCTGAGCGCCAGAATCCAGGCGCTGATCCGCCGCAACCATGCCCAGTCGGGGCAGACACTGGAGAGCAACGGGCTGGTGCTGGATGAAGAGCAGCAGAAGATCCGCCTGCCGGACGGTCGGGTTCTGGAACTCACCGGCACCGAGTTCCGGCTGTTACGCTACTTCATGCTCAACCCCGGCAAACCACTTTCCAAAACCCGCCTGACCGAACACGTTTATGAACAGGATTTCGATCGCGACAGCAACCTGATCGAGGTCTATGTCAGTCGGCTGCGGGACAAACTGGGCAAGGAGCGCATCGTCACCCGCCGCGGCCAGGGATATATTTTTGTGGCGAAAACGCAGTGAATTCCCTGGAGAGCCGCCTGCAGCTGGGGCTGGTATTGAGCCTGCTGCTGCTGATGGGGCTTTTCTGGCTGGCAGGTAACCAGTCACTGCGCCACCTTACTGAAGATTTTATCATTTCGCGTCTGGAGCACGATGCAGAAAGCCTGCTCAGAATCATTTCTACCCAACCGGAACAACTGTTGGCACAACAGGTTGACCAGATTTTCAACCAGCCCTTTTCCGGTCACTACTACCTGGTTTTGTTCAACGATGGACGAAAGCTCACCTCCCGCTCACTCTGGGACTACACCCTTGAAATCCCGCCCCTTGCCCCCGGAGAGACCCGGCGTCTGCATCGCGCCGGACCGTCCGGACAACAGTTGCTGATTCTGGTACAGGGTTTCCGCAAACAGGAAAGGGAATTCACCCTTGCGCTGACAGAGGATTTGACCCCCGTCGAGGCCCGAAGAAACCAGTTCACTCGCAATTTTGCCCTGCTGGCCCTGCTGGGCGTTATCGCCCTGCTGGCGGTGCAGCGGATAGTTGTGCGCCGCTCATTTCATCGACTCGAACCGGTCAGAGAGGATATACGCCGTCTGGAGCAGGGAGAGATTGATCGGCTGTCCGAAGATGTACCTGCCGAAATCCTGCCACTGGTACAGGAGTTCAACCACCTGCTGCAACTGCTGACCCAGCGCCTGGAGCGCTCCCGCAATGCCTTGGGCAATCTGGCCCACGCCCTCAAGGGACCACTCAACCTGCTGCAGCAATATTTCGACGAACAACAGAAAACCATACCGCCAACACCCCGGTTATCTCAAGCCGGAGACCAGGTGAAACGAATTCTCCAACTGATGGAGCGGGAGCTCAAGCGCGCCCGCATGGCAGGAAAAGGGGTACCTGGCCGGCGCTTCGACCCGGCAACCGATGTGCCGGATCTGATTGAGGTTCTGAACAACATTCACCACAAACGCCAACTGAAAATTCAACACACTCTTCCAGACAAAACCACGCCCTTTGGAGATTATGAAGACATGCTCGAACTGCTGGGAAACCTGCTGGACAATGCCTGCAAATGGGCAAAGTCTACGGTGAAGTGCCACATTGCAAGCAACCCCGATCACGTCATTATCACCGTCGAAGATGATGGGCCGGGACTGTCCGGCAAGGAGATGGAAACACTGACCGAGCGCGGCATCCGGCTCGATGAAACCAGAGAAGGGCACGGTCTGGGACTGGCTATCTGCAAAGATATTGTCAAACTCTACGGAGGAAAAATCGCTTTCGATCGGTCGGCGGAACCAGGCGGGCTGAGAGTTACGGTTTGGTTGCGTCTCGTTTGAAAAAACCAATACTGCCAAACTGCGTCATCCAGACAAGCCGGGTTAATGAATATGAGATACGATCTCGCGCACCACCTTGCGGATATTCCGCCCACCGGTTTCTATTTTCAGATCGGCGATTTCGTTATACAACGGTTCCCGTTCAGCCAGGATTCCCTGTAACCTGTTTCGCGGATCCTGCGTCTGCAGCAGGGGGCGTTTTTTGTCATGGGCAGTTCGCTGCAGAAGATGATTGATAGAAGCATGGAGATAGATAACAAACCCCCGTTGCCGGAAACGCTGCCGGTTTTCGGGATCCAGAACGGCTCCACCACCCGTAGCCAGCACAATACCAGGACGTTGGGTCAGCTCATCCACGATCTTGCTCTCTCTGCTGCGAAAACCGGCTTCCCCTTCAATTTCAAAAATCAGTGAGATATCAACGCCAGTGCGTTTTTCAATCTCCCGGTCACTATCCACAAAAGTTTTGTCAAGCACCGATGCCAGTCGACGCCCAATAGTGGTTTTACCAACCCCCATCGGGCCAACAAGAACAATTTTGTCCGGTTTGTCCATACACACATAATGTGCAAGTCAGGCGGGGAAGATCAAGCCTTTTGATTCAAATAAAAAAAGGCACCAGTAAATGGCGCCCTTGTTTAGAGGTTATTGGGTTATTGAATGATGATATTTGCCGGGCTGAAAGGCGAAACAATCCCCCCCGGCGTAGTCACTTCTACTACGACGATACCATTTTTTGGTATGCCATCGGTAATTTTTACCCCTTTTACCGCTACGGAGAACTGTTGACCGCCATTATGAGAATCATTCGCCCAGGTAAATGAACTGGTACCAACTATCGAGCCAACCGTAGCGGTAAAGGCAACGGTGGTTCCTTTCGGCATGGGTTGTCCGTGCAGATCGGCAATGGTAACACTAACAATACCGGTCTCCTCACCATTCAGCGTTAACGTGCCGGAAGCCGGATTGTCAAGGGCCAGATTTGCACCACTGCCAGACATAACCAGCACCAGCTGTGCCCGTACGTTGGTTGACTTCTGGGTAGAGGAGCAACCGGCATGGGCGGGAACGGAGCACAATACCCCGTTGTACAAACCATCTCTACTATTGAATGCAGCATTGCCATTGAAGTCTACAAACTCCTCCAGCTCTCCTGCCGGCTCTCCTCCGGATACAGCCGGGTTGTATATCCCGTCTTCATTGTAATCGTTGAATGCTTCCTCCAGATCGTACAAGCGTCCGCTAATACCCGCCCCCAGAAAAGCGGTCATTTCTGAACTGTCAAAACGTCCATTGCCATTCAGATCCGGAAATGACTCCTCTCCGATGGCGGTTGCCAGAATGGTAACACGCCCACCATAAGGCTGACCCATCGTGTTCAGCACCTCGGGAGCATGCGCGTTGGCCGCCAGGGTCTGACCGGCAGGACGCGGTTCCTGGCTGGTCCACACCACGGAACAACTACCACCAACAGTGGTGCAGGAGGGCTGTATGGAACCACCTTCAGTGAAAAAGGTAACCGCTGTCCCGTCAGGAACCGGATTGTTAAAATGATCGGCCAGACGAGCCGTCACGTTAACTGCCACGCCATCAATGTTCCATACCTCTGGATTAAGTGTCTCGGCTGACAGACTGAAACTATTCTGATCTGGCATACCTGTAGACACGACCAGCTGGCTGGACTGGGTGATAATCAGCGGGTTACTGCCGTTAACGCTCGCTGTCACGCGAACGGTAGTGGCTACCGTACCGGAATTGACCACGGTCTGAACTAACCCCTCGGTATTGGTAGTCGCCTGGGCCGGGGTAAATGAAATACCACCAACCTGGGTATTCAACGAGAAGTCCACCAACTGGCCATTAACCGGATTGCCATTCACATCCCGAACCCGGAACAGAACAGTGGAACTTTCCGAACCACCAATACCTCCGGCACCCTGAATCGCGATATTTCCAGGCGTTGCCGACACAACTTCAATACTCCCCACATCAGCAGACAATACGTTTACTGTTGCTGAGGCAGACAGGTTTACGCCACCGGCATTGGCGGTAACATTAATCGAATCATCACCGACACACCCCTGCGCCAGGTAGGTGCTGCTGGCGATACCATTCACCGTGCTGACCGGCGAACTGAGGGCCGCCGTCGGAACAGCCTGACTACTGCAGGATGAGGAAAAATTCACCTCTACCGGCTCCAGAAACGGATTTCCGCTCTCATCAATAACCGACACAGAAACCACCGTTGTGCCACCCGCAGAGATCTGGTTGGCTCCGATAGAAGCAACACTCTCCTGAAACGGGGAGCCACTTCCCATGCGCAAGTTGGTCGCGCCCACGGCAAACGCCATCGTTGCTGAAACGTCAGGAGATATCGTAGCGGTCACGGTGCCAGCACCAAGAGTACTGCCCGCCAGAATATCCACTAATGCTTGATTACTACCATTGGTTATCGCGGTAGCAACGGGAATTTCACCCGCAGTTGTGACAAAACTGACTACCTGTGGAGCAGTAATGCCCGAAACAGTAGCGACAACACGTCCTGGATTGGCTGAGGTAATGGTTTGCGTACTCTGCCCTGTATTCGCCGATATCAACTGCAGACTGATGGAAGCTGTTGTGGTATCACCGCCACTCCCGTTTCCACTATTTCCAGAGGTGTTATCCCCCCCGGCCGCAGCCGCTGATGTGCCACTAAAACTCGCCTCATCACTACAGGCTGCCAGCATTGTCACAACAAACAGACCTGCCAGAATTGTTTTTACTGAAACCTTCTGAATCCAACCCATCATACAATCTCCTGTTACCCGCCTTGGTCAGAACAGCACTGCTGCAGCTCCACCAGCCAATAATTGTTATTCTGAAAACTGCCCGGTTACTTCATCCCCATCGTCTCGCGAATAATTCTGGGCGTTACGAAAATCAGCAGTTCCGCCTTGTCATCCACCTTGCGCGTCTGGCGGAACAGTGCGCCAATAACCGGCAGATCTCCCAGCAGTGGTACGCTGTCAACCTCTTTGCTGCGGGTCTGCTCGTAGATGCCGCCCAGAACCACGGTATCACCATCCCTGACCAAAACCTGGGTCTTCACCTCTCGGGAGTTGATGCTGGGGACGCCGTTGAACACCTGGCCAACACTATCCTTGGTAACATTCAGATCCATAATGATGCGATCATCCGGGGTAATCTGGGGCACAACCTTGAGACTCAGCACCGCCTTCTTGAACGAGACCGAGGTAGCTCCACTTGATGTTGCCTGCTGGTACGGAATCTCAACACCCTGTTCGATCAACGCCTCGCTGCGATTGGAGGTAATCACCCGTGGATTGGATAGCACTTCACCACGCCCCTCCATCTGCAGGGCAGACAACTCCATGTCAAGCAGGTAGTCCTTGCCCAGCAAGGCAAGAGCTAGTTTTCCGGCCGGATTAATCACCGGCAGGTTGACGTTATAACGGTCACCCAGCGCGGGCAGTGTTACGGGCAGCGGCCCCCCTCCCCCTTGCAAATTATTCAGGGCGCTGTCAACCATTGCGCCTGTCCCGCTGGTAGACCCGGTTCCCCCAATGAGGCCGTTACCGCCGTTTTTTGCTGCAGCGGTAACACCAAACCTCGCACCCAGATTACGACTGAAATCATTGTTGGCAATCACAATACGTGACTCAATCATCACCTGGCGAACAGGGATATCCAGCTCGACAATCCGGGCCCGCATTTTTTGCAAATTTTCATGAGTATCGGTAACCAGAATTCGGTTGGTGCGCTCATCAATGGCGATCGAACCCCGTTTGTTTTCAGTAGTTTTGAACAAAACAGCAAGATCTGACGCCTTTGCGTAGTTTACCTGGATAGATTCACTTACCAGCGGGGACAGATCCTCCTGTTTTTTCCGGGCCTCCATATCAAATTTCTCACGCGCCGCAATTTCCTCTGCCGGCGCCACCAGAATCACGTTTCCATGACGACGCTTGTCCAGACCTTTAGTATTCAGAATAATATCCAGCGCCTCATCCCAGGGAACATTCTTGAGATGCAGCGTAATATTACCGGTCACACTATCGCTGGCAACAAGGTTTTGATTGGTAAAGTCAGCGATAATTTTCAGCGCTGCACGGACTTCGATATTTTGGAAATCAAGAGACAACCGTTCTCCCTTGTAGCGTTTTTTGTTTCTTTTCCTGCTTTTGTTTTCCGGTTTTTTGACTGCACTGACATCAATAACCATGCGTTTGCCGGACTGGCGCATTTTGTATTCATAAGGACCGATACTGCTTATCACCAGCTCCGCCCCGTTTTCTTTAGAGTTACTGTCCACTGCCACAACCGGCGTGGCAAAATCTGTAACATCGAAACGACGCTTCATTTTTTCAGAGATACTTACCCCACGAAAATCTGCAATGATGCGGTCTCCGGATTTGTGAATATCCGCTGCAACATCCTCGTTGGAAAACATTATTTCAACAAGGCCACCTCCTGTACTACTACGGCGGAAATCGATATTTGTAATGGTAACATCTGCCAGTTCTGCAACAGTGTTATTGTTTTCTTCCTCTGTCAGAGTCGCCGGAGTCAGGGAGTCCAGTCCTCTACCTACGGTCAAATGAATACGGTTATCCTCGGTGTTAACCTCATAAGGCAGCATACGGGAAAGGGAAAAGATAAGCCGGGTGCGCCCTTGCGCCTCAACCACCTGCATATCATTGATCACGCCTGCGGAAGAGAAGCGACCGTGCCTTTTCAAGCCATTGGATGTCTTCTCCAGATCCAGAATAATCCGTGGCGGGTTGGTAGTAGTGAAACTCACCGGTTTGGAGGTCGTTTTATCCATCTCCAGAACCAGGCTGGCATCTCCTTCAGACTGTTCGTTAATCTGCACATTTTTTAACACATTGGCAAAAGATACGGACCATCCGCCCAGCGATATGGCTATTGCTGCAGCCATTGCCCACGCACGGTTCCGAATTGCCCGATACTCTGTTTTATGATGTGACATAGTCTGTTCTCTTTCAGTCATTTGTTTCATAGTCGTCCCCACCCCTTAATCCTTCAGACTAATCTGGGCGAGGCGCTCCATCCACCCACCCATGCCATCAGGCATGATTTCTACCAGTTCAATCCTGTCCCGAGAAAGTTTCATCACCCGGCCATGGTTGTGCCCCAAATAGTTGTTTTTCCTCACCTGGTAAACAACGCCATCCGGTGACTGCACCAGAGCCAGAAGTTTTCCGGACTTTTGCAAACTTCCTACCATGCGCAACGTGTCTAGTTGATAGGATTCCAGAGCCTCCCGCTCCCGTTTTGAATCAGGATGAATGTCGCTGTTTTTCCGCTGTTCCTGCAGTTGTTGCAAACCGTTTATCGAAAGAAAGGGATCTCGTTGATCAGATGCTTGATAGCGGAAACCCTCTTCTTTATCCATTGACGGCAGGGGTTTTACTGATCCCTTCCTGGTCTCCCGGATATCAGCGACATAACTCACCAAATCATCAACACTGTCGTTGGCGCACCCCGCTAGCATTCCCCCGGATATCAAAATCAGAGAAATATTTGCAATCCAGTGTCTGGAATTTATTTTCCTGATCATTTTTTCCCCTCCTTTTCTTTCTCTTTTCTGTACTGTTCCTGCTCTTCTTCGCTGAGATATCGATAGGTTTTGGCTGTCAGATCCATAACCAGCTTTGATGGCTCTGACTTGTCTGCCTTGCGGATGGATAAATTCTGCAGAGTGACAATGCGTGAAAGGGCGGCGGCATCACTGATAAAGTTTCCAAACTGATGATAAGTTCCGACCACACGGATCTGGATTGGCAGTTCGGCATAGAACTCCTTGATCTGCTCTTGTTGTGGCTTGAACAACTGAAACTCCAGTCCGTTACCGATACCGACCTGGGAAATATCCACCAATAGCTCAGCAATCTCCGCCTTGCCCGGCAACTGTTGCAGAATGCCATTGAACATATCCCGCATAACTTTGTTCTGTTCCTGATAAGCCTCCAGATTGGAGGCTCGCAACTGTTTCAGCTCCAGTTCATCCTTCAGGGTCATCTCCATTGCACGCGCTTCATTCAGCCGCTCCAGCTGGCCGTCAACAACAAAAAAATATCCGGCTATCAGCACAGCCACTCCCAACAATGATCCCGCAGCCAGTTGCATATACTGCGGCCAATCACAAATATTGCGGAGATCCAGCTCTGCATTTGCCAAGTTGGAAATACTCATCAGCTTGCCTCTACCTTGTTCTCGTCATGTGCCGTAATATGGTTTACCCGCAGCACAAACCGGCTGCTCCGATCCGTAGACCGCTTGTCCTTGCTTTCTATAACTTCCAGCCGGGGATTTCCCACCCATTCAGCACTATCCAGATAGCGCATCAGTTCTGACACATTGGCATTTGATTGCGCCACTCCCTCTATTTCCAGTACTGCTCCCCGCTGTTTCATGGCGGTGAAATAGACCCCCCCGGGGATCAGTCTTGCCAGTTCGTCCAACATATGGACAATGGCGGTACGGCTGCCTTGCAATGCACCAATGACCTCCATGCGTGCTATTAACTGCTGTTTCTCCTTTTTCAGATCCTTGATGCTGGCAATACTCTTGTCCAGTACAGCAATCTCTTGCTGCAAAAAAACATTCCGGTTCTGTTGTGCGCCAATCAAGTCACCAACGTAAAAATATCCCCCCAACACCATAGCTGCAGCAGAGAGTGTCCAACCCGCTGCAAACAGGGCAAACCGCCTTTGTTGATGTTTACGCCGCGTTTCCCGCCAGGGCAACAGATTTATCTGTTTCATTGATCAAAACTCCTCAAGGCCAGACCACAGGCAATCATCATCGCGGGCGCCTCTTTTTCCAGTTCCTGGCCGGCAGCGCCCGAAGAGAGCGTCATCGCGGAAAAGGGGCTGGCAATTGACGTGGAAATACCGGTCATTTCTGCTACCGTAGCGGCAATATCGGGAATCGTTGCACACTCACCGGACAACAAAACATGATCCAGGTGACTTACCCCGCTGGCAGAAAAAAAGAACTGCAACAAACGGGAAACCTGTTGTGCAATTGCCTTGCGAAATGCGGGCAGCACCTCGGTATCAAAGTCATCGGGCAGTTCGTTGTTTTGCCTGGCCCCTTCGGCCTGCTCAAAGGAGAGTCCGTAGTGCTGCTGAATAGCCTCGGCAAGCTGGATGTCACCGAACATCTGCTCACGGGTATAGATGCCATTTCCGTCCCTCAGCACCGCCATGGTAGTGGTTGCATCGCCTATATTAACCAGTGCAACAGTATGCACCTGGGCGCTGTTGAGCATCTTCCCGCCAACCAGCGGAAACGCATTCTCCAGGGCAAACATTTCCACATCCATGACGCCGGCATTCAACCCGGCCTGCTCCAGAACCGCGATACGGGCATCGACGTTTTCGCTGCGGGACGCGACCAGCAAAACCTCTACCATCTCTCCGTCACCAACAGCATCGCCTACGCTAAAGTCCAGATTGACCTCTTCCATGGGATAGGGGATATACTGGGCGGCCTCGACCATGATCTGTTCCTCCAGCTCACTATCGCTGAACGAGGCAGGCATCGTTACAGTCTTCATAATCACCTGAGAACTGCTTACCGCCACAGCACTGTTGCCGATTTTGCTCCCGGAGCGCAAAAAGGCCCGCTTGACCGTGGAAGCAACCGCATTCACATCCTTGATATCATTCTCAGACATGGCGTTTGCCGGCATTCTTTCAACTGCAAACCGCTCCAGACGATACCCTTTTCCACTACGGGACAGCTCTACCAACCGCACTGCGGAAGCACCGATGTCCAGACCAAGTACTTTTTTTTGCTTACCTTGCCAAAGGCGTGACAACATCACAAAACCCCTTATTTGCAGAATTTTCAGTAAATCAATACGCCGCTTATATCTCTGTTGATAGTGGTTATCGGCACACAGGGGGATCTTCTTTACCGCTGTTTGCTGCTATCCAGTAGCAAACTGGACACCCTGATCACCACCAGCTCCCCCTGTCAGGGGTGCAACGAAAAAAACAGACACATATTTCACCTGACTGGTGAAACATTTATACTATCGACCTGGTTTTTACCGATTTGAATGTTTCCCGATTATGCCGTCTCGAAAAAAAATGCTTTTTTTCAGTGCTATTCTGATGCTGGCTGTTATCCTGGCGGGGCTGCTGGCTGCCACCATCATCTGGTTTTATCTGAACCCCAGGCTTCCTCCTGTCGATGACCTCAAGGAGATACAGCTCCAGACCCCGTTACGCGTATACAGCGCAGACGAGAAGTTGATTGCCGAATATGGGGCACAACGCCGAATAGCGCTGCGCTATGAAGAGCTCCCCCCCATGATGATTAAGGCAGTACTGGCTGCCGAGGATAATCGCTTTTTCGAACATCCCGGTGTTGACATCAGGGGGATCTTGCGCGCCGTGATAACCTTGCTGCGTACCGTGGAGAAAAGTCAGGGAGGAAGCACCATTACCATGCAGGTTGCCCGCAACTTTTTTCTGAGCAGGGAAAAAACCTACTTACGTAAAGTTAACGAAATACTGCTCGCACTCAAAATTGAAAAAGAGCTGAGTAAACAGCAAATTCTTGAGCTCTATCTCAACAAGATCTACTTCGGAAATCGCGCTTATGGAGTAGGAGCCGCAGCCAAGGCCTATTATGGCAAGAGTCTGGACCGATTAAGTATCGCCCAAATGGCGATGATTTCCGGGCTACCAAAGGCCCCTTCCATATATAACCCGATTGCTAACCCGCAACGGGCCCTGCAACGCCGCAACTATGCATTGGCGCGAATGTATTCCCTCGGATATATTAATGCCAGCACCTATCAGCAAGCCCTGGCGGAACAGGATAGCGCCCGCCGCCATAAACCCCGATCCGATATAGAGGCACCCTATATGGGTGAAATGGTACGCAGCAAATTAGTAAAACGTTTTGGAAAAAAAGCCTACAGTGCCGGCTACAAAATTTTCACCACCGTGGACAGTCAATTGCAAACTGCGGCTAACCGTGCCCTGCGCAATGGGCTGCTCGGTTATCTTCATCGCCATGGCTATCCCGGTCCGGAAGGACATATTGATCTGCCTTCCACAGAACTGGCTCAATGGCTGCGCAACCGACACACCCACTCTGCCCAACCCCCGGCAGAAATCACCGCAGCGCAGGCGGAACTGAAAAAAATTCCGGTAGTCGGGGCACTGCTGCCAGCACTGGTTGTTCAAACCAGCACAGAAGCTATCACTATCTTGCTGGCAGATGAGCAACTTGTAAAACTGTCCTATTCAGCCTTTTCCTGGGCACTCAAGCCGGCAACAGACAAGACAGTCAATATTCACAGGAAAATAACAAATATTCTCAGCACCGGGGATATCATCCGCGTCCGCTGGCTGGACGATGGCAGCTGGGAGCTGGCTGGCATTCCCCCGACCGAAGGTGCGTTGATTGCCCTCAATCCGCAAAATGGCGCCATTCTGGCACTGAGCGGAGGATTTGATTTTTTCAAAAGCAAATACAATCGTGTTGTCCAGGCCAAACGTCAACCAGGTTCTTCATTCAAGCCCTTTATCTACTCCGCCGCACTTGAGAAAGGCTATACCGCTGCCAGCATTATCAATGACGCCCCGGTGGTGATGGATGATGATAATCTTGATGAAACCTGGAAACCCAAAAACTACAGTGGCCGCTTTTTCGGCCCGACCCGGCTGCGCATGGCCTTGACAAAATCACGTAACCTGGTCTCTATCCGTCTATTACGCGCCATTGGCGTTGGCCACGCAGCAAAATACGCAACCCGCTTTGGATTCAAGCCCGCTCACCTGCCACGCGACCTGTCGCTTGCACTGGGCAGCGGCAGCGTCACTCCACTGGAACTGGCCACTGGTTATGCAGTATTCGCCAACGGTGGCCACCTCGTTTCTCCCTATTTTATCCAGCGGATCGAAAATACCAATGGCGATATCGTGTGGCAAGCCGAACCGGCTCAGGTGTGTGAAGAGTGCGAGGAATCTCCCTCTCCCCCACCATCATACCCGGTAGCCAAACGGGTAATCACCGCGCAAAACAGCTATCTGATGACCTCCATGATGCGCGACGTAATCCGCTCCGGCACCGGCCGCCGAGCCATGGAGCTGAACCGGGACGATCTGGCCGGCAAAACAGGAACTACCAACGATCAGTTTGACGCCTGGTTTTCCGGTTTCAACCATGCCATCGTGACAACGGTATGGACAGGATTTGACGCCCCCCGCGCAATGGGGAACAGCGAAACCGGTGGCCGCGCCGCTCTGCCTATCTGGATGGATTTCATGCGTGTGGCGCTCGAAAGAATTCCAGAAAAACCACTCAAACAACCACCGGGACTGGTAACGGTTCGCATTGATCCAGGAAATGGACTACTGGCCAATACGCACACCCCCAAAACCGTTTTTGAGACCTTCCGAACCGGACATGTACCGGAAGCTCAACCTGACACCTATTGGGAGACTAGCGAAGAGGACGACTCCAAGGGACTTTCAGAGCTATTTTAGGAAGTATGGCGCACTCTATCGATAACAAGAAACAGCAGGTGCGGATTCTTGTCGCCCAGGAAGCCGCGCGCCTTATGGCCGAGCATGGTATCCGCGATTACTACAGCGCCAAACATAAGGCAGCAAGCCGGCTGGGAATCGACGATGGCCGCAACCTGCCACGCAACAACGAGATCGAAACCGCCCGTGTTACCTATCAGCAGCTGTTCAAATCCCGGCAGCAACCCCGGCAGTTGCGCCATCTACGTAAAACCGCACTTCAGGCCATGCGGCTGTTGTCAACATTCAACCCTCGGCTGGTCGGCCCGGTATTGACTGGCTGCGCGGGAAAATATGATGCCATTACCCTGCACCTGTTTGCCGATACAGCAGAGGAGATTGCCTTTGCATTGATGGAAGGGGAGATTCCATTCACAACAGAGGAGTATCGTCTGCACCTGAACGGGGCTGGACACTCGCTCCCTGGCTACCGATTTATCGCCGATGAAACAGATATTGAACTGGTAGTCTTTCCCGTCAGCGGTATTCGCCAGGCTCCTCTCGGCCCGGTGGACAGAAAACCCATGCAGCGAGCCTCAACTCACCAGGTAGAGCAACTGCTGGAACAGGATTCCGCCGGCCTCGCAGAACCACCATGACCCAAGCACAAAAAAAGAGCGCGTTGCAAAGACAAGCGCTCTTTTTAACTGCTCCAGCGAAAACAGTTATTTCATACCATACTTCTGACGGAATTTATCAACCCGCCCCGCAGTATCAAGAATCTTCTGCTTTCCGGTGAAGAAAGGATGACAACTGGAACAGACATCGATATGCAGATCACGCCCGGCAGTAGATTTGGTTTTAAACGACTCACCACAACTGCAGGTCACGGCAATCTCTTCGTAGGCAGGATGAATATCCGGCTTCATGGCAACACCCTCTTTCACGGACTAAACGCATGTCGCCACCCGTTGTTCAACAGCGTTCAGTTTAACGGGCACCACATACAAAGGCGGGATGGTACGGTGTTTATATCGGGTTGTCAATATCGATAAACCGATGATCCAAATCAAATCGCCGGGCCAGATGTTCCCCCAGCGCCTTTACCCCGTACCGTTCCGTGGCATGATGACCGGCAGCGAAAAAATGGACACCACACTCCCTGGCCATATGCACAGTTGGCTCGGATACCTCACCGGTAAGATAGGCATCCACACCCATAGCCACGGCATGGCTGAACCAGGACTGAGCCGCGCCGCTGCACCAGGCGATAGTGATAATCTCTTCAGGCCCGGCCGGAACATAAAAAGGTGTTCTGCGCAACTGATTGGCAATGTGCCCGGCAAATGCGTCAGCACTCATTGCAGTATTCAATCGCCCCGCCATCCCGACAGGAGGAGCACCGCCAAACCCGCTCACAGGCTGGAGTCCCAAAACAGTTGCCAGCTGCGCATTGTTTCCGTAGACGGGATGAGCATCCAGGGGCAGATGCCAGGCCAGCAGATTCGTATCGGCGGCCAACAACGCCTTCAAGCGGCGTTGTTTCATGCCAACGACACAGGACTCCTCTCCTTTCCAGAAGTAGCCATGATGAACCAGAATGGCATCCGCACCGCTATCCAATGCCTGTTCAAGCAGCGCCAGACTGGCGGTTACTCCTGTTATCAGCAGGTTGATTTCCGACCGGCCTTCAACCTGCAGGCCGTTGGGACAGCTATCCGGATAGGATCCGGTATCAAGCAATTCATCTATATAACCAACCAGTTCCTGCCGCTGCACCATCAGACTTTTTTCTCTCTACTCCCGTTTGCAGTAAAGTATAAGGCATGGACACTCGGAAACTACTACATTTTTTATTGCAGGCCGTAGTTGCAGGTGCGATTGCAGGAGCCACGGTCATGCTGCTCCGCCCTCAGCCACTCGACCCGGAAAACAGCCCGGCCGACAACCTGAAGCCGCTTTCCGAGCCGGTAAGCTACAGCCGGGCGGTAGAAGCTGCGGCTCCCGCAGTGGTCAATATATATAGCCAGAAACGGGTCACGGAACAGCCCCATCCCTATTTGAATGATCCGCTGTTTCGCCAACTGTTTGGCAAGCAGTTGGCGGTACCCCGCCAACGTCTGGAGACCAGCCTTGGTTCCGGTGTCATCATCAATCAGATGGGTTATATTCTCACCAACAACCATGTAATAAAAGATGCAGATACCATCCAGGTTGCCTTGCGCGATGGTCGTGGTGTGTCCGCCACCATCGTCGGCACCGATCCGGAAACCGATCTGGCCGTTCTCAAGGTCTCGCTGAAGAATCTGCCCAGTATCACCCTCACCCAAACCCGGGATCTCCGTATCGGGGATGTGGTTCTCGCCATCGGCAACCCCTTTGGCGTAGGCCAGACGGTTACAATGGGAATTGTCAGCGCAACCGGACGCAGCCGGCTGGGCTTGAGCACCTTTGAAAACTTCATCCAGACCGATGCCGCCATCAACCCTGGAAATTCAGGCGGGGCGCTGATCAACGCTGCTGGTCAACTGGTAGGAATCAACACCGCCATCTACTCCCGTACCGGTGGGTCACAGGGTATCGGTTTTGCCATTCCGGTCAACCTCGCCAGGGACGTAATGAACCAGATTCTCGAACACGGCTACGTCATCAGAGGCTGGCTGGGCGTGGAGATACAAGCAATTACCCCGGCTCTTGCCAAGGCGTTCCGCATTAATCAGCAGCAAGGAGCCATTGTCACCGGCGTATTTCGCAACAGCCCTGCTGCGGCAGCTGGCGTGAGGGCAGGTGATTTCATTATCAGAATAGCTGATCAACCCGTTGGCAGCATCCGCACAATGCGGGATCGTATTGCAAGTATCCAGCCGGGTGAAACTGTTGAAATATTGCTGCTCCGGAACAATCAACTGCTAAAAACACAGGTGAAAGCAGGTAAGCGTCCAACCAGGTTCACGGCTCCCACTACTCCGGCAGAATGACATACGAAACGGTTTCCGACTGACTCTCTCCCGGGAAAAATGGCAACACAAATGAGAAGTGGTAAATTTTCGCCTACATCGGCCGACAGGCAACCCCTGGAACATAAGAAAATATCGATATTGCATTGGCGCCCATAAAACCAAGGGATCCGGTGTTTGAAAACCAGCTAATATGATTCTCGTAAAATGTTTGTAATGCTACAGGCCAAGGTGCCGATAATACCGGTAGGACAATCATTCAACCGGCAGCTTTTCCGCAAAAGCAAAAAAGCGCGTCAACAAACAAGTACGACACTGTTGCAAAACATTTACAAATATGAACAAACAAATTACCCTGCAAGCAACATAATTTTGACGGATAAACAGCCATGAAAAAAAAAGGCACTCCAGAACCCCTTAAAAAGGGGCAAACAGAACAAGAACCGTCTCCAGAGCTATTTGAGCCTGCTTTTCATCTTTCAGAGCACCGTTCACTGCAAATTGATACCCGCAAGCTGGGGAACAAGGCAACTCGTTATCTTGCGCGTACTGTGGCGCGAACTCCCGCAAACCTGGTTGCACAAATCCAGCGGGTGAATATCTATCTGGGCCAACGGGATGCTGAAGGGATCTATGGCGCCCTGCTGGATCTGTTTATAGCCCTTGGTGACAAAGGCGTTCCGGTCCGGCGCCGGATGCTGCGCAGGGCCAGGCCGCTGTTAACCGAAGAGCAATTTCAGGCGCTGGCTCTACACCTGGACAACGGCATTTCGGCAGCCGCCCCGATGCCTCTGTCAAACCGGTCTGTTTTAAGCAAGGGGGTAACCGGAACGCGCCAGCTGGTTGTACGTGTTGCGGATACCGAAACTGCCGAGCGCGATCCGCTGAAAGATGCCATAGAGTATCTCGAATACAGCCAGACCGACAAGGCAAGAGAAGTTCTGGAGCAAGCGGTACTTGATAATCCGTCACGAATTGAGCTGCATGACAATTTACTCGCCATTTACCGGGCATCGAACGATTTGGAAAATTTTACTGGCATGCACGCCCGGCTCGACAAATTAAAGTGTTCTGTTCCTGATAAGTGGAAACAGCTTGCTGAATATTTTGCCATGCAACCCGTATAATGAATATTCAGCAAAGCTTAAAACATCAGCGCAACGCTGTCCCTCCCGGGAACAGTGAGGAACAAAGTCTTGTCTTGGCGTGTTGAGGAGGAACCAGGCATGCAAACCGGAATAAAACAGGGTACCAGCCCATTGCAGATATATATTGTCGGTATGGATCAGCGTGCTCGCAATATGCTGCAGCTATTTTTCCATCATATGTGCCACAACGATTACGTCCTGGCGAATGAGGCAGTAGCAGATATTTCCATTGTCGATATGGATGCAGTTCATGCCGAACAAATCCGGCAAAAACATACTAACAAATATCCTGACCGGCCAATTATACTGGCTTCGCTGCTGAAGCCTGCATCGAACAACGATGTGTTTTTAAAAAAACCTATCCAGCCAGAAGAGCTGATTTCCATTCTCAACCAGATAAAAGCGTCTTTTCTGGAGCCTGAGCCAATATCCATACCCCAAACAGTACCCCCTGAAAACAAACATCCAGCAGAAAGCGAGAAGGACATACCACTACCATTGGTGCAGACCAACATGGCGATGTCCGCCACTGCGCTCAATACCAAAGGCGTTCTAGTGGAAAAAAGCAAGGGAAAACACGCCGCTCCACCAAACCAGTCTGGCGAGATCATTTCTCTATTCCCGACTGCCAAACCGAATGCACAAACGGTACAGCCCCAACCTAAAATATCAATAGAAATTCAGGACAAGGAAAAGAGTTCATTCTTGTACAACCCGGAAAATTATCTGCAAGGTTATATCCAGAATGCCTATCAACTCGCACAGCGGGAAAACAGAAATGTTTCGTTAAAAGGACCGTGGCGGCCTATCATTATCATGCCGGAAACCCGTGAAATATGGGTGGAACAAAGCCATGCCCACCTTTATGCGCTGGCAGTCATGCCCGTCCGTGGAAAAGATATAAGCACCGAGCTCCTTGATAAAGGGCGGCCACTTCCCGAAAAAGGCGGCTCCGTACAATCCATAGAGTTCTTTCTCTGGAAGCTCGCCATGCGAACCGCTCGCGGCCGCATCCCCGTTGGAACCGATTTGCGCGCCCCGGTTTACCTGAGTCACTGGCCAAACCTAAGCCGGTTAATGCCGGTTCAAAACGGCCTGCGTATTGCCGCATTGTGGACCAATCAACCCGTTTCGCTGATGGAAACAGCGACAATGCTGGCTATCGCACCAAAATATGTCTTCTCATTTTACAGTGTCGCCGATGCCCTTGGCCTTGTGAACCAGCAGGTAAAAAATAGTGGGGATGAAAGAGCTTCTCCGGTATCATCACAACCGGAACATGAACGCAGGGGGCTGTTTCGGAAAATACTTGCCCGCCTGCACAGACGAAGCCAATAACAAGAGCAATTGACGCCGAGATATGGAAAATCACTACAAACTTATTTTTGCCGGCCCTGTTGGCGCAGGAAAAACAACCGCCATTCGAACCATCAGCGATATTTCCCCGGTCACCACAGATGCTTTCGCTACCGACATGACCCAGAATATCAAGGAAACCACGACTGTTGCCATGGACTATGGCTCCATGCAACTGGAGGGAGGCGAGTTCCTTCACCTCTATGGAACGCCCGGCCAGGAACGATTTAACTTCATGTGGGACATTCTTACCGAAGGTGGAATTGGTCTCATTCTGCTGCTGGACAACACCCGTTCGGACCCTTTTCAGGATATGCATTTTTTCTTGAACTCATTCAAGGAGTTCATTGATTCAACCCAGTTGGCTATCGGTATCACGCAAACTGATCGCTGCGCCGCTCCAAGAGTAGAACAGTACCATGAAGAGCTAAAACCTACGGGACTTAAAGCACCCATATTCGAGATAGATGCCCGGCAACGACGCGATGTCATTGTTCTCATTGAGGCACTGCTGTTTTCACTAACTCCTGATTTGAAAATTTCCCTATGACTCGTTACCAGATACAAAATAACGTCTATGCGCTACCCAGCTCGGCAGGCGCATACTATGCAGTATCCCGTCCGGAAGATGAGGCGCCGCGCCGTTTGTTGCGTAACCTGTTACAACAATCAGTCAGTCCACTGCTAAGTATGGAAGGCCTGCACGCCTGGACAGGAATAGAGGATGACAACCAGGTAATGGAACTTCTCAGTCATGTCCAGTCGCTTGGCTGGATAGACGGCAGTGACACTCCCATAGCGCCGCCTGAGGGACGGCTGGAAGATACTCTTCCGGATCTGCTGGCGCCACTTTCAGATAACAACAAGGTATTACTGGCCGATGAACAGGGATTTTATCTGTGTACAAGAGGTTTTGCCCATGAAACAGCAGAAGAACTTTCAGCACTAAGCGCCGATCTGGCCACCCTGCATGAACGCCACACCGGTCTGCTGAAAAACAACCTGGGATTACGTTCCAATGCCTGGGCAGTGGTTGATGCAGCAGGTAACAGCGAAGTGGGTTTCTGGCCGATGTATGTTGGAAGCCAGCGTTTTGTTCTGGTGGTGGGGGGAATGCCCCGGCTCAACCAGCCCGCTTTTATCCATCTGATTTGGGCGCTCAGCATAAGATATGCAGCATCGTAACTCTGATGGAGCCTGGTTCCCAAACACAAAAAAACAATGCAGTATATAATGCTAAAGATACGCAACCCAACGCCGATTAAAAGATTTGGCAGGCACCCATGGCAGGAGCAACCTCCGCGCCTGCATTGCTGTCGCATTGAAGCAGGGATGTGCAGAAAGCAAACAACAAATGATTTTTTTAAATTTTAATTAACCACCTTCATTCCACCAGGAGTAAAACCCATGCGTGAAGAAATGCTCAGTTCAATACTAAAAGAACTCAATGGTACTTCAGCAGACATCGAAGCATCAGCCGTCATATCCACTGACGGTTTGATGATGTCTAGTGTACTGCCTTCAGAACTTGACGAAGATCGAATGGGCGCAATGAGTGCCGCGATGCTGTCACTGGGAGATCGCACTTCCCAGGAGCTGGCCCGCGGAGCCTTGGAGCAAACACTCATCAAGGGTGATAAAGGCTATATCCTGATGACTTATGCGGGGCCAGATGCTGTCATCACCGTGCTGGCAAAACCGCAGGCCAAACTAGGATTGATTTTTCTCGACGTCAAACGTGCTGCAGAGAGCATTGCCAAACTGATTTAGTATTTTTTCATGATGATATTGCCGGGCCTCTGGTTTTGCCCGGCAAGTTCCCGCTGCTGTTTTCTTTCCCACGGGATAGTCAAAAAAACTCAACCACCAAACTAATTCAGGAACAGTTTACTCAGGAGCATGCTCCCAATCCCGCACAAAAAACACCGAAATTTGCATCAATATCAAGCACGCACCTCTACTCTTATTAACCCGGCAACAAGATATGTCGGGTTAATAAGAGCAGCGCTCATTTGAACAGGGTTTCCACCGAAAAACCATCGCTCTCCAGGATCTGTCGCAGACGACGCAATGCCTCCATCTGTATCTGCCGTACACGTTCGCGCGTCACTCCGATCTCTTTTCCCACCTCTTCCAGGGTTGAAACAACCCCGCCATCCAGACCAAAACGCCGGCTAACTACCTCTCGCTGTTTATCATTCAGCTGGGATAACCACACATCCATATGACCCTGCATGTCGTCATCCTGAAGAATTTCCGCTGGATCCATGTTTCCGTCATCAGGAATGGATTCCAGCATGGATTTTTCGGTATCCCGACCCAACGGCTCATCAACGGAAGCGATGCGCTCGTTGAACCCCATCATGCGCGTAACCTCTTCCGCAGGTTTATCCAGAAACCGGGCTATATCCTCAGGCGTTGGTTCGCCGCCCTCAACCTGTGCCAGATGACGGGCTGTACGCAGGTAAACATTAAGCTCTTTGACCACATGAATGGGCAGACGAATGGTTCGCGTCTGATTCATAATCCCCCGCTCAATGGTTTGACGGATCCACCAGGTTGCATAGGTAGAGAAGCGAAACCCCCGTTCCGGGTCAAACTTCTCCACCGCGCGAATCAAACCCAGGTTTCCCTCTTCGATCAAATCCAGCAGTGGCAACCCGCGATTAAGATATCGCCGCGCAATTTTTACCACCAAACGCAGGTTGCTCTCAATCATATGATTGCGTGCACTTTCATCCCCCTGAAGTGCGAGACGCGCGTAATGAACCTCCTCGTCGGCACTCAGCAAGGGGGAAAACCCGATTTCACTGAGATAGAGACGAGTGGCATCAAGCTGTTTGTCCGGAATTACAGCCGCAGGAATTTGCGTTTGCTCCGGTTCAACCGAAGGACAAGCTGTGCCCTCAGTTGTGTCATTCCGTTTTGTTGCATCATCTTCCCCGTCCGGTGGAGAACCTTGGTATTCCGTCATATAATGATTTTCCTAACGTTTTGGAAGGTGGCGCAATGGGTCAACCGGTTTGCCATTATGTCGAATTTCGAAATGTAACATCACCTGCCCGGCGCCACTGCTGCCCATCCTGGCAATCTGTACACCCCTGGCCACCTGCTCCCCTTCCCTTACAAGCAGCTCCCAGTTATGCGCGTATGCACTTAGATACTGATTGCTATGTTTCAAAATAATAAGTTTTCCGTAACCGATTAGCCCACTGCCACTGTACACTACTTTACCTGATGCCGCCGCGTAAACAGGCTGCCCTCTCCGTCCTTGAATATTGATCCCCGGCCGCTGCTGACCAGAGCCGTTGCGAACCAGAACCGGGTTGTCTGAAGTTGGCCACTGCCAGTTAATTTTCCCGTTTTTTTGCGGTAACTTGAGTACTGCCGCATCAGGGACGGGAACCGGTTTTCCAGCTGGCAGTGGCACATTGGGCCGCGGGTGGGGAAGAGCCCTGGCCTGGGGAGAGGGAATAGCGGAAACAGCCGTATCAGAGGAGGGCTCCTGGTTATTTGAGCGACCTCGCCTGCCAAATTCTGGTCGGGGCGCAATCCTGACGCGTTGTCCGGGTCGGACGGTATAGGGTGGAGGAATCCCGTTCCACTTCGCCACTAGCCGGTAGTCCTGACCATAGCTCCAGGCAATAGAGTAAAGCGTATCACCGCGCTGAGCCGTATGAAACCTGGGATGCCACTCCAAACTGGAGCTGCGATTACCAACCAGAACAGAATCGCTGACACACCCACCCAACAACAAGAAAAACAGAGTCAGCAACGGCGTTAGCTGGCGGCTCCTCATGATCTGCTCTACTTGTAACTGTTCAGCATAGTTGAAAATGAGCACATAACTGTTCAGATTGCCTCTGAAATTCGTCAGCTCAAGGCGAAAAATGTGAGTTCACACGGAGCCGTTCCCGCACATCCATGTGCTACACGGCATTGGAACATCCTGTTCGGCATAAATGACCATTTTTGAACGCAGAAATGGCGGATTTCAGGGGTGAACTGAATAGTTACTTCTACTTTAACATAAGATAACCAATCACAGCGACGATAACAGTCAACCAGCCCAGGTAGTCAATGTAGGTGTGCAGTTTTTTCTCCATGGGTTCTCCCCCCCATTTCATTAATCCCGCCACAAGAAAAAAGCGCAACCCCCGCCCGAGGAGAGAAGCCATTACAAAAGGCAGAAACAACATCGCCATTGCACCCGCCGCAATAGTAAACACCTTGTAGGGTATGGGGGAGAAACCGGCAATCAGAATCGCCCAGAAACCGTAGTCGTCAAACCAGTGTCGCGCCTGCTCAAATTTCATCCAGTATCCCGCATCATGCAGCAGCGGTTCAATAAGTTCGAAAAAAAAGACGCCGAGCAGATAACCCAAGATACCACCAGCTACCGATGTCAGGGTGGTCAAAAGGGCATACCCCATAGCCCGCTCCGGCTTGGCCAGCGCCATGGGAGCCAGCATCACATCGGGCGGAATCGGAAAAAAGGAGGACTCCGCAAAACTCAACCCACCTAAAAACCATGGCGCACGCGGATGTCTTGCCCACTGCATCGCCCGTCCATAAAGAGAAGAAAACAGTTTCACCTAACCACACCCTCTAAAAAACCCGCCAAAAATCAGCCAAAACCAGTTCAGAACGCGACTCGGTTCACGAGCATGGAACAGCCCCTCGGAAAACATCATCCTGGCGCAACCGCCGGATGGCTTCTGGGTACAGCAATGTAATCCCGAGAAGGGGGTTGTAGCCAAGCCCCCTCGCGATAACTGTTTGGTTATCGCTTCTGGATCAACCCCGAACCAACGGCACAAATTTGACAAAGTCCAGTGTTTCGCAATGATATTCATTTCCGCTACGGGTAACACGAATCAACTCCTGTACACCGTTGACGCCAGTTACAGGAATTACCATCCGCCCCCCCTCGCTAAGCTGCACAAGCAACTGCTCGGGAATTTCCTCCGCAGCCGCCGCCACAAGAATTCCATCATAGGGCGCTGACTGACTCCACCCCCCGACACCGTCTCCAATCTTCAAATGGAGGTTATACAAATTCAGTTTACGAAGCAGAATGCGCGCTTGCCGCAGCAAGGGAGCAATGCGCTCAATACTGTACACTTCCCCCACCAGACCGGCCAGTACAGCGGTCTGATATCCACAACCGGCACCGATTTCCAGTACCTTCTGACAAGAACCCGCCGCAAGCAGCGCCTCGGTCATACAGGCCACCACGTAGGGTTGCGAAATGGTTTGGCCATGGCCAATGGGCAGTGCAGTATCCTCATATGCCCTGCTCGACAATGCTTCATCCACGAACAGATGACGGGGTATCGAGCGCATGACAGACAACACCGCCGGATCCTGAATTCCCTTCTCCTGAAGCCGCTGCACCAGCCGGTCACGGGTGCGTTGCGATGTCATGCCAATCCCCGAGTGAATGTGGCCACTCATGCCAGTTTCCCCACCCAGTTCGCCAGCTTGTCCAGAGCCGCATAACAGGTCAAATCCACCTGCAGAGGAGTAACAGAGACCCGATTATGACGTATTGCATGAAAATCGGTGCCGGGACCAGCATCCTGCTCGGCTCCAGGAGGACCAACCCAGAAAATATCCCGCCCTCTGGGATCAACTCCCTGGATCATGGGTTCGGCCTTGTGCCGGTGACCCAGACGAGTTACCTCGAATCCAGCAACCTCATCCCACGGAGTATCCGGGACATTGACATTGAGTATAGTATCCGCTGGCAGTGGCTCGTTTTTTAACTTCTCAACCAGTTTGGTGGCTACGATACAGGCAGTGTCGTAATGACGCAGCTCCGATCCAGCTAACGATACCGCCATCGCAGGAAGCCCCATAAACCGCCCCTCGGTAGCTGCGGCAACAGTACCGGAATAAAGCACATCATCGCCAAGATTGGCGCCCGCATTGATGCCCGCGACCACCATATCATGTTTATCTTTCAGCAGGCCCGTGATTGCCAGATGCACACAATCAGTCGGTGTCCCCTCGACGCGGAAAAAACCATTTTCCTGCCGATGTGCCCGTAACGGATTGTCCAATGTCAGTGAATTGCTCGCTCCACTGCGATCGCGATCAGGAGCAACCACCGTGACTTGCGCCAGCCCAGACAAAGCCTTAGCCAAAGCGGTGATTCCCTCTGCATGATATCCATCATCATTACTAACCAGGATTTTCATTATTTCTATATATCTGCTATATATCTGCTGTCAAAATCCGGGCTATTTTCGCATATCTTGTACAATTGATCTCTAGCAGGCTGTTGAAAAACCCTCATGCGGCACGATCCGGCGTTGGAATCCGGCTCAAAATGCTCATTTACTCCGTGTAAACTGCGCTTTTTCGCCGGATTCCGCCTTGTCTCGCACTCGCCCGAAGCTTTTTCAATAGCCTGCTAGTACTCCGTCAAGGTGATAAATCAGGATACAGCGTTCCTGTGGTGTTTCGCAGCAAGGCGCAGTATGCAGGCAATGGCTGTCGCCCTTGTCAAACACTGCAACGCCGCAGCGGGACACCACAGGAGCGCCCGAAGGGTTGGCCTGTCAGCGCCCATGGCGGCGTTGCGCCTCTTGCAAAGGGCGATGGCCATTCGCTGCGAGGCGC
>JAJRUV010000026.1 GCA_024277595.1 Gammaproteobacteria bacterium | reverse complement strand
TACCGCTTTCAACAGCTTGAAAGAGGGGGAAACCGTTACCCGTTCAGCAATTGACAGCGGCTATGATTCACTGAGTGGATTCAATGAAAGCTACCGTTCCATTTTTGGTAAATCTGCAACGCAAACCAACAAAAAAACCGTTCTTAATATTGTACGTTTCAGCTCACCGATTGGTCCCATGTTTGCCTGCGCCAGCGACACGGGGATCTGTCTGGTTGAATTTACCGATCGCAGAATGCTTGAGACGGAGTTCAGGGATTTATGCAAAAGACTCAAGGCCGTTATTCTTCCTGGCGTAAACTGCCATCTCGATCAGGTTCAAACCGAGATTCAGGAGTATTTTTCCGGAAAAAGAAAAACATTCACCGTTCCACTGCATACACCGGGGACAGCATTTCAAAACAGCGTATGGAAACTGCTGCAGAAAATCCCTTATGGAGAAACTCGTTCCTACCAGCAGCAGGCGGTTGCACTCGGCAACCCGAAAGCCATCCGGGCAGTTGCTGCAGCAAACGGTCACAATCGTATCGGCATTATTATTCCCTGTCATCGGGTTATTGGCACTGATGGCAACCTGACCGGTTACGGGGGTGGATTGCACCGGAAAAAATGGTTGCTTGATTTTGAAAAAACGTAACTATTCACCACAGGGAAATTGCAGCATTTCTTCCGCCACTACCCGGAAATGCCAATATCAACCCACACGTTTCCGTGTATACCCAAACCACTTGGAAATGCGGGATTGTTGAGTCTGTCTGAAACCGCAAGGCAAGGCGCAGTTCGTAGAGAATGGCTCACCCTTTTCAAGAACTGCAATGCGGCATTGCGGTTTCAGACGGGCTCAAAAAACTGCATTTCCAGGTAGTTTGGGTATAGACCCATATTTCCTTTAACAGACTGTTGAAAAAGCCTCGGGCGAGTGCGAGACAAGGCGGAATCCGGCGAAAAAACGCAGTTTACACGGAGTAAATGAGCATTTTGAGCCGGATTCCAACGCCGGACCGTGCCGCATGAGGGTTTTTCAACAGCCTGTTAAGGCTAACATATTGGGTGGCGGATTATCAGGATGTGCTTTTCTTTTGCAGCATGCTGCGCATATGAGCCAGGTGTGCCTTGCCACGCCGCTGGCTCTCTTCGGGCGCAGTTTCAGTGCGCTTTGGCCCGCCCTGCCACTCCAGATCTTCGGCGGGAAGTTCATCCAGAAAACGACTGGGTTCGCATGCAATCATCTCACCACCTTTCTTGCGTTTCGTTGCGAAAGTAAAGGTGAGACTGCGCTGAGCACGGGTAATGCCGACATAGGCCAGACGACGCTCCTCCTCCAGATTACCTTCATCGAGACTGGCGTGGTGGGGCAGCAGTTGCTCTTCCATCCCCACCAGAAACACATGGGGAAACTCCAGCCCCTTCGCAGCATGCAGCGTCATCAGAGTAACGGAATCCAGATCACTGTCATTTTCTTCATTACGCTCCAGAATATCCATCAGCATCATATGTGAAACCAGGTCTGCCAGGGTTTTCTGTTCAGAATTGTTTTCAGTGATGTGTTTCATCCAGCCAAGCAGTTCTTCTACATTTTTCCAGCGCCGCTCGGCAGATTTTCGATCCTTAGCACTGTCCTCCAGCCACTGCCGGTAGTCCAGATCGGCCAGCAGATCACGCACGGCCGCGAGCGGATCACCTCTGGCTGCACGGTCAGCCACATCCACCAGCCAGGTGCTGAAGCGCTCCAGCCGCTCCACCGCCCGGCACGGGAGGTGCCGAGCCAGACCGAGTTCGAAGCAAGCGGCAAACAGGCTGACGCCACGCTTGCTAGTGTAACCGGCCAGCTTCTCCAGTGTGCCAGGACCGATCTCACGGCGCGGGGTGTTGATGATGCGCAGAAAGGCGTTGTCATCATCCTGATTGACCAGCAGACGCAGGTAGGCCATCAGATCCTTGACCTCGGTATAAGCAAAAAAGGAGGTTCCGCCACTCAACTGATAGGGGATATTGTGTTCCCGCAGAGTCTTCTCGAACAAGCGCGACTGATGATTACCACGATAGAGAACGGCATAGTCCCGAAAGGCGCTGCGGTTGATGAAACGGTGATGCAGAATCTCCGCAGCCACCCGCTCGGCCTCTTGCTGCTCATCACGCGCCTGGATAACGCGCAGCGGATCACCATTCCCCAATTCGCTCCATAGCCGTTTCTCGAACAGATGGGGGTTGTTGCTGATCAGTTGGTTGGCCGCCTTGAGAATGCGCGCCATGGAGCGGTAATTTTGCTCCAGCTTAATCACCTTGAGGTTAGGAAAGTCGTCTTGCAATCGACCCAGATTTTCCGGATTGGCACCGCGCCAGGCGTAGATGGACTGGTCATCATCACCTACCACAGTCAACGCCCCGCGTATTCCGGTGAGCAGTTTTACCAGCCGGTACTGGGTGGCGTTGGTATCCTGATACTCATCCACCAGCAGGTAACGAATGGTATTGCGCCAACGCTCCAGCACCTCGGGGTACTGCCCAAAAAGCAGCACCGGCAGCATAATCAGATCATCAAAATCAAAGGCATTGTAAGCCTTGAGATAACGGGTGTACTCACCATAGATTCCAGCAGCGACAAGAGCAGGCGGATCATCCTGCGCAACCTGCTGCAAGGCCTGATCGGGTGTAATAAAATCATTCTTCCAGCGTGAAACAGACCAACGCACCTGCTCCGCCACACCCTTGTCATCACCAAAATCACGCCGCATCAGTTCCTTGATCAACGCCAGGCTGTCTCCCCCGTCATAGATGGAAAATCCTGGTTTATAGCCCAGCGTCCCCAGTTCCCGCTTGATGATATTCAGCCCCAGGGTATGGAAGGTGGAGATTCTGAGGCCACGACTCTGCCGACCATCCAGCAGCTTGCTCACCCGCGCCTTCATCTCGCGCGCCGCCTTGTTGGTAAAGGTAACTGCCGCGATGTTGCGGGGGGAAATATCACACTGCTGAATCAGATAGGCAATCTTGCGGGTTATTACCCGTGTCTTGCCACTGCCTGCTCCGGCCAGCACCAGTAGGGGACCGTCGATATAACGCACTGCCTCCCGCTGGCGAGGGTTCAGGCGATCCATCGTTGAATGGGTACTGTTAGTCATGAGGGCGCTATTGTAGCAATCTCATAACTATTCAGCACAGCTAAAAAATGGGTTTATAACTGTTCAGATTACCCCTGATTTGTTCGAGCACAAGAAAAAAATGCGCAGTTTACATACGGCCGTTCCCGCATATCCTTGTACTCCACGACATTTGAACGTCCTGTTCGGCTTAAATGAACGTTTTGACGCCGTAATCGGGGGACAAGTCAGGGGTGAGTTGATTAATTACACAATCCCGCCTCGGCAAAAGACACCCCCATCCATGATTTTCAGCCCTACCAGTATTTTCCAATCCATAACCGCCGAGCCGCCGGGTGTGTCGTGGCGCTCATCCATCGCCGCCAGCAGGCGGATATCCTGCCCGGTATACTTTGGTTCGAAGCCGGACACGGTGCGCTGGAGTCGGCCTGTCTTGCGGTACCGGGCAATCAGCCGGGTAAGCTGCTGATGGGAGTAGCCGCTGCTCTTCCTCCGGTAGCGAATCACCACCCTTTTCCCTGGCGAGGCAGCGTCAGGTAGCGGAACTTGACCAACTCCCCCTGAATCCGGCGGTAGCAGCCACCCTTGTCACTGATGACCGAAAAGACCACCGTCCGGGTGCCTGACAGGAAATCGACAAGCTGTTCGATAGTCGCCAAGTCTTCGAGTTTCATGATGGTTTTCATCCTCCCATCATGAACGTAACCTGACCCGGCTTCAGACTCATTTCATATTGGACAAGGCTTGCGGTTGAACATCACCCCCTGTTGATGAGACGATACCATGGCAACTTCGCAAAACCTGCCTCGTTGAAAGGAGATGAAAAAATCTCTCACTTGGCATCTCATTCCATCTATTCAACAAGCCGGGAAACCGAAGCAATTAGGGTATCATCGATGAAATCCAGACAAACAGCCGCTTGCCTCCCCCCCATACTGGCTCTTCTTTTCCTTGCTGGCTGCGCAGGTGGTCATACTCCACTCGTCCCGACTCCGGCATCAACAGCATTTACCGATCACCACATGGCAAACGTCACCCAGCTTACCTTTGAGGGGGACAACGGTGAAGCCTATTTCAGCTGGGACAGCAAGCGGCTCATTTACCAGTCCAACCGCAGCGGCGAGCAGTGTGACAAGATCTGGTCCATGAACATCGACGGCTCCGGCAAGCAGCGCATCAGCCCCAATCACGGTGCCCACACCTGTGCCTTTTTCTTTCCGGACGGGGAGCGGGTGGTATTCGCCTCCACCAGCCATCTGCCGGGCAACTGCCCGCCCCGCCCGCAGACACCGCCGGATGCCCGCTACAGCTGGCCACTCTACCCCTACGACATATACACCGCCAACAGCGATGGAGCCGCTCTGAAACGAATCACCGACAACCCGCAGTACGATGCCGAACCCATCATTTCTCCCGATGGCCAACAGATTGTATTCGGTTCACAGCGAGCGGGGGATTTTGATATCTACATCATGAATGCCGATGGCTCCAATGTCCGGCGTCTGACGGATCGGGTGGGGTACGATGGCGCACCCTGGTTCTCCCCCGATGGCAGCAAGATAGTCTGGCGAGCCTGGCATCCCGAGACCGGGGAGGAACAGACGCAGTGGCAAGCGGCCATAAACGGCAACTATATCCTCGCCTGGCCGCTGGATCTCTGGGTGATGGACGCAAACGGCTCCAACAAGACCCGGCTGACCAACAACGGCGCCACCAACTGGGCTCCCTCCTGGCACCCGGACGGCAAACGGCTCATCTTCTCCAGCAACCTGGATGACTGGCGCGAGGATATCAAACGTTACGGCCACAATTTTGAACTCTACCTGATCAACATCGACGGCAGCGGGCTGGAGCGCATTACCTACAACAAGGGATTCGACAGCTTCCCGATGTTCTCGCCCAACGGCAAAAAACTGGTGTTCGGCTCCAACCGTAATCCGCAAAAACCGCGCGCGACGGATATCTATATTGCTGACTGGGTGGAGTAGATGTTCAAACTGAAACTGTTTCTGCTTTCCACCGCCATCCTCGTTCTGGCGGCCAATCCGTTTGCCGCTGCGGCGGAGACCCTGCATCACGAGTTGCAAGTCACCCTGCAACCGGAGCAGCACCGGCTCAGCGTCACCGACACCATCACCTTTCCCGAACCACCCCGCTCTCCGTTGCAATTTCATCTGCACAAGGGGCTGACCCCCATCACATCCCAGCCCGGCGTGATCATCGAAAAAAAGCGCGTGGCAAACAACGATATTCTGTATGACAGCTACACAGCGACCCTGCCGCCCGGCATGCGGCAGCTCTCGCTGCAATACAGTGGCAAGATTTATCATCCTCTGCCATCCGCAGAAAAGGAGCAGGCGCGCGGCATTCACAGCACACCGGGGATCATTTCCAGCGAGGGGGCCTATCTCTCCGGCACCTCTTACTGGTATCCGGTGCTGGATGAGAATTCATTGCTAAGCTTCGATCTGACCGTCGAACTGCCCGACGGGTGGGACGCCGTCAGCCAGGGCGGGCGCAAGCAACCGAAGGATAATGCCTCGACCCGCTGGCGCTCACCAGAACCGCAGGAGGAGATCTACCTGATCGCCGCTCGCTTCACCCGCTATGAGCGCTCCGCCGGACGCATCGACAGCGAAGTCTGGCTGCGCACCCCGGACGAAGCGCTGGCCAACCGCTACCTCGACGTAACTGGCCGCTATCTGGCGATGTACGAAAAACTGATCGGCCCCTACCCCTATCCCAAGTTTGCCCTGGTGGAGAACTTCTGGGAGACCGGCTTCGGCATGCCTTCCTTCACCCTGCTCGGCTCCCGGGTCATCCGGCTGCCGTTTATTCTGCACTCATCCTACCCACACGAAATCCTGCACAACTGGTGGGGCAACGGTGTCTATCCCGACTACGACAACGGCAACTGGTCGGAGGGGCTGACCGCCTATCTCGCCGACCATCTGATCAAGGAACAGCGTAGCCAGGGAGCAGACTACCGCCGCGACACCCTGCAGAAGTTCACCCACTATGTACGCAGTGAAAGGGATTTTCCCCTGAGTCAGTTCCGCTCCCGGCACAGCCCCTCATCCGAGGCGGTGGGCTATGGCAAGGCGTTGATGTTTTTTCACATGCTGCGCCTGCAACTGGGCGATGAAACCTTTGTCGAAGGGCTACGCAAATTCTACCGCGACCATCGCTTCGAGAGGGCCACCTTCGACAACATCCGGCAAAGCTTCGAAAAGGTTTCCGGCAAAAAACTGCAGCACTTTTTCGAGCAGTGGATCACCCGCAGCGGTGCGCCACAACTGAAGCTGCGCGATACCAAGGTCACCCGCTCGGAGTCGGGTGATTATCGGTTGCAGACAGTGATCGAACAGATCCAGCCGGAGGCCGGTTACCGGCTCCAGATTCCCCTCGCCATCACGCTGGAGAATGAAACACAGGCATGGCAGACCACGCTCACCCTGGAGGACAAGCGAACAGAGATCGATCTCGCTCTCCCGGCGCGGCCGTTGCGGCTGGATCTGGACCCCGAGTTCGACCTGTTCCGCCGCCTCGATGGAAAGGAGATCCCGCCAGCCATCTCACAGATCCTGGGGGCGGAAAAGAAGCTCATCGTGCTGCCATCGGCCGCCGGGGAGGCAATGCGCCAAGGCTACCGGCAGCTCGCCGAATCACTGCGCCGCGCCGGCCCCGAAGAGACGGAGATCGTTCTGGACAGCAGCATCGAGCAGCTGCCGGGCGATGGCGCCATCACCCTGCTCGGCTGGAACAACCGCTTCCTCGACCGGGTGAATCGCGCCCTCATCGACTACGGCCTGAACCTCGACGGCAAACAGATTCAACTGGGAGGCGGCAAACCGCTGGAGAGAGAGAATCACAGCTTCGCCATAACCGTCGGCAAGTCACGGCCACTGATGTGGATCGCTGCGGCCCGGCCGCAGGCCATACCAGGCCTGGGGCGCAAACTGCCCCACTATCACAAATACAGCTACCTCGCCTTCGAGGGCGACGAGCCGACCAACGTCGCCAAGGGAAAATGGCCGGTACTCGACTCGCCCATGACGCAGTTCCTGCCCGACAGCAGCGGCAGGATTCACAAAACTACCCGCACCAGACTGGCGCCACGGGAGGCTCTCGCCACCCTTCCCGCTCCTTTCTCGGCGGAGCAGATGCTGGAGACCATTCGCTTCCTCTCCAGCAAGAAACTGGAAGGGCGCGGCTTCGGCAGCAAGGGGCTGGAGCAGGCGGCGAATTTCATCGCCGAACAGTTCCGCCGCAGTGGCCTGCAGCCCGCGGGGGACGACGGCTATTTCCAGAGCTGGTCGGCCGCGGGCGGGGAATCCGGGCAGAAAGCGGTGCTGAAAAACATCATCGGCGTCATTCCCGGCAACAATCCCGCCTATGACGGCCAGAGCGTGGTCATCGCCGCCCACTACGACCACCTGGGTCGAGGCTGGCCAGAGCCACGGGAGGAGAGATACCGCGGTATGATCCACTCCGGCGCAGACGACAACGCCAGCGGCGTGGCAGTGCTCTTGGAGCTGGCGCACACCCTGAGCAAGAGTCTGAAACCGCAGCGCAGCATCATCTTCGCCGCCTTCTCCGGTGAGGAGGCCGGCCGTCTGGGTTCACGGCACTACCTGTCCAGCGCCGACCGTTACCCCAACGGCAAATGCATCGCCATGATCAACCTCGACACTGTGGGACGGCTGGGCGACAACAAGCTGCTGGTGCTGGGGGCCGAATCCGCCAGCGAATGGGTACACATCATCCGCGGTATCGGCTTCGTCACCGGCGTACCGATGGAACTGGTCAAACAGCCGCTGGACGCCAGCGATCAGATCAGCTTCCACCAGGCCGGTATCCCCGCCATCCAGCTGTTCTCCGGCCCCAACCTGGACTACCACCGGCCGGGGGATACGGCAGACAAAATCGACACGGCAGGCCTGATAAATGTTGCCACCGCCGGCAAGGAAGCGATTGAGTACCTGGCCCACCGCGAACAACCGCTGACCAGCACGCTGAAAGAGAGCAAACCGACCGGCACCGGACAGAAAACATCGCGCAAGGTACGCCTCGGCACCATCCCCGATTTCGCCTACAATGGCAACGGCGTGCGGCTGTCGAGCGTAGCACCCACTTCCCCCGCCGCCGCAAACGGGCTGCAGGAGGGTGATATCATCGTCCAGATCGACGACAAAGAGATCAGCGACATAAAAGCGCTTTCCGATCTGCTCAAAAAGCTCAATCCCGGCGATACCATTACCATCACTTACCTGCGTGACGGCAAGAAGCTGCATGTTGAAACAAAGGTTGTTGGCAAATAGGAAGAGTGGGGCAAGTCAGCCTGGATACAACTCGTATTTGTAACATACGATGACACAACAGGTCAGACCGGCGTATCGAAAACCTGGCTAGTACTCCGTCAAGGTGATAAATCAGGATACAGTTGGCCTGTCAGCGTTCAGGGCAAGGCGCGCCTCGCAGCGAATGGCCATCGCCCTTTGCAAGAGGCGCAACGCCGCCATGGGCGCTGACAGGCCAACCCTTCGGG
>JAJRUV010000025.1 GCA_024277595.1 Gammaproteobacteria bacterium | reverse complement strand
TGGCGCCTACCGCATTGAGCAGCAGGCCGATACTCATGTGTACCCACTTGCGGTTACCGTAACGCAACGCATTCCAGCCGTAGTAGTAGATATAGAGCAGCAGGCTTTCGAGGAAAAACAGCAGCGCATAGACCAGCATCTGGGCGCCGAATACACGCGTCAGATAGCCCATCAAATCCGGATAGAGCAGGAACAGCGCCAGCGCGAGAGTACCGCCAAACAGCGCGGTGATTGAGTACGCGGTCAGGCTGATTTTCATAAACTCGTGAGCCATATCGTCGTAGCGGGGATCACCGCTACGCACCCCCACCAGCTCAATAGCCAGCACGAAGAGCGGCACCGCCAGCACCAGCGCGCCGAAGAACAGGTGCATCTGGGCAATAACCCAAACAATGGAACGGCTGCTGAATCCGATATCAGGGTAGTCAGTGCGGGTCAGCTTTGGTGCGGGCCGGAGTTCTGTCTCGGCAGCAGGTTCGGATTGAACAACAGCATCCGCAGCTATTCCGGCATCCGCACCTGAAACGACTGGCACCAGCACCAGCAGCAGAATGAATGCGACTGTTGCAATCCCCACTCCCCGGTGAAATACACACTTCATCCGCACACTCCCGCCGGTCAGCTACTATTTCGCTGTAGTCAGATACCAGTCTAACGGCAACCCCTGCATGGACATAATCACATGGTCCAGCGCATAGAAAAGAAGCAGCGAAACCAGTAGTGCAGCTATCCAGACAAGCACCCTGTTTCCGCTGAGTTCTCTCTCTTTTTTACCCATATCCACCTCTAAAGGAGCTGTTAGTCGCTGCATATACCCAAACTACCTGGAAGAGGGTTGGGGTTAGGAAATAAAACAGATACAAATACTTATGCAACGATTAATACTACCTGTGATGTCCTGACATACCACCTGAATGAATCAACAGCCACCAGAAAAAAATCAAAATCACAGCAAAAACACCAAGAAACAGTTTCGGTCCCCAACTGGTCCTACCGCCGCCTGCTACGCTTTCTGGATTTTTTATGTTCTGGCTATCGGTTTGTTGCCTGTTCATCTAACAACTCCTGGCGCACTGCCCTCTGCCCGGGAAACAGCAAGGCAATTTCAGGGCCAATGGCAGAAGGTCATGTATTTACTGCATCCGTCACGCCTGACAACCCTCCGGAAGGGACCGAAATGAACAGAACATCCTCCTCAGGAACAGCTAATGTGAACAAATGATTCAATAGCAGAATGATCCTCCTGGCGGAACAGCTAACCGTTTTGGTTGAACAGATCGTACAATCAACTTCTGACTATTTTCCCTGTGATTGAATTGTTTATTCCATTTGAGCCAACCGAACCCGGTATCAACTGGCCGGCTGGCCGCTTTGCTGTTGGAAATCAGATTCTGGCACAGACTCTGCTATATTCTTCGAAGTAATCGCAGTGAGAACTTTCCCCCTATGAAGGAACTGTATGTCCGCAAAAAAACAGACCGTCACAGCACTTTGCCAACTACTATCCCGCGGCGATGAAGCAGATCGCTGCTATGCATCGCGCACCCTGGGTGTACTGCAGGAATCCGCAGCGCTACCGGCGCTGACTGAGTGCCTGCGTGATGAAGACCCCGATGTCTGCGTTGATGCAGCCGAGGCACTGGGCCGGATAGGCAACCCCGAAGCCATACCCGCACTGCTGGAGTTGCTGCAAAATCATCCGGACGGCGAAGTGCGCACCGGTGCGGTAGAAGCGTTGGGAAACATTTCCGATCACCGGGTTACCGCCGCGCTGATCACAGTCGCCGCCAAACGTCCGGACAATCTGGCATGGGATGATGAGTGGGATGACTGGTGGGATATGCAACTGCATGCGGTTAAAGCACTCGGCCGGATGCGTGCCATTGAAGCCGTATCCATACTGCAACATATCCTGGATGACGAAGAGAGCCAGGGCATCGATATAGAGGTGCTGACGGCACTGGCGCACATTGGCAGGAAAGGCCTCAAGGTGCTTGAACAACGGCTCATCAGCGGCACCGCTTCAGAACGGCGCCGCGCCGCTACCGTGCTGGGGCGTGCTGGAACCGACGAGGCCGTAACCTTTCTCCGCCACGCCCTGCTGGACAAGGATACCGATGTGCGCAGCGCAGCAATCAAGGCTCTTGGCGTTGCCAACGCCACCAGCTATCTCAAAGTGGTGCTGGTCTCTCTCAAGGATCCCGAACCCGGGATAAGGACAGCTGCCATTGAAACCAGCGCCCTGCTTGCATCCGGAGCCAGCCAGGACAACGATATCGCTGATCAGCTCGTCCCCCTTCTGGATGATCAGAACCCACTGGTACGCGCCACCACCATCAAAACACTGACCGCCCTGGCCGCTGACCACCCTCTTGCGCCTGAAGTGGCGGAACAAATCTGTCTGCGATTAAGTGACCAGGAAGCAGCCGTTACCACTGCCGCCTGTCAATTCCTGGCGCGATGCCGGACACCTCATGCAAAAAATGACCTGCTGCAAATCGCCACAAACCGGCAGGCGGGCGTCTATCTGCGCCAACAGGCAATACAGGCATTGGCAACCACCGGCGATACCGGCACAAAAGTTTTCAATGCGCTCACCTGCGCAATTGACGACAAGGAGCAGCTCATCCGTCTGGAATCACTGACCACCCTGATGAAACTGGCCACCCTGGATGCACCAGATGCAGACAGAGCGCTGAACATCGTAATCAATGCCTTGTGTGGTCAGCTTGAAACAGGAACGGAGATCGGCAAAGACGAACCCGTGGAAAGCGCTACCATCCCGGTTCAACAAAGCCGTCAGCCGCTGGATAGTCCGCCGGAAAATGCTGTTGTTGATACCGGCAAACAACCTGCCAGTTCCACCCTGGAGGCTATCAGTAACAGCAACACCGAAATGCTGCTTCGGGAAAACACTCCCGACACCACTGACCCTGACCACCAGCATAAAACAGATATCCCCGGGAAAGAGCTGACCGAACTCCAGGAATATATTGATCTGGCGGAAAAAAACATCCAGCCAGCCACCAGCAAAAAATTTGCTGTCACTAACGACGTGCGCCTTCTCAGTGCACGTGTATTGGCTACCAGCAGCAGGGAAGAGGTTATTACTGCGCTTATAGCATGTCTGAACAGTAACGAACCCGAACTGCGCAGAGAAGCGGCCGTATCCATTGGGAGAATTGCAGCTCATTCGGCAAATACAGCCACCCTGCAAAACACGCTGGAACCCCTGCTGACCCAGCTTGAACTGGGTGATGAAAAAATGCGCCATGCCTGCACCCGCACACTGGCAAAACTGGGCAACACAGCGGCCTTTCCCCACCTGCTCGATGCGCTGGATGACAAGGCAAGTCAGGTACGTATCGAGGCGGTCAACGGCCTGGTGGAGCTTTCGGTATCTCTTGGCGGAAACGACCACACAGAAACCGCTTCTCCAGCAAATATACTGGAACGCGTTCAGGTCTGCCTGAGTGATTCCGCAAATGGTGTGCGACTGGCGACCGCAAGGGGACTGGCCACCCTGCTATCTCAAATGGATGGAAAACTGTTTGAGAAAAACATTATCAAAAACATTATCGCAGCAGCGTACGTTGACAATGGAAGTCTGGCGCGAGAGATGGGTCGCATCCTGAAAAAAATCAATATCGAGGCAAGCACCCACACGCTGTTGTCACAGCTTGAAACAGCTCAGAGCAGCAGCGAGCGGCGATTTGTAATTGAACTGCTGGAAGAGATTCTGGTATCGGAACAAAACCATTTTTCAGATCACGTATAATTCCTGTTGGACGGAACTACTAGTTAACAAGGAGATATCCCATATGAAACAACTCATACCCGCTTTATCCCTCAGCCTGCTGGTCGGGTTGCCACTTGTCGGCCACGCCGCCACTTACAAGGAGGGCAGCGTAACCAATGGCGGTAGCATAAGCGGAAAAGTGACCTTCAGCGGTACCGACCCGGCACCCAAAAAATACAAGGTAACCAAGGACAATGACACATGCGGCACCGGGAACCGGGAGATCGACTATGTAGCGGTAAACAATGGCGCATTGACCAACGTGGTTGTCTATCTCGACAAGGTGAAAGAGGGGAAGGCATTTCCGGCTGAACTCACCAGTTCGGCCATTGATCAGAAAGGGTGCGAATTCAAACCCTTTCTGCAGGTGATGCGTAACGGCAGTGAACTGGCGGCGATAAACGACGATCCCGTGCTGCATAACATCCACACATACGAAATCCTCGGCAGGGCAAAGAAAACGGTATTCAATATCAGTCAGGCAAAACCGGGGACGGTGAAGAAAAAAGTCAAGCTGAAGCGGGGTGATGTACTGAAAGTCGAGTGTGATGCTCACGACTTCATGCACAGCTTTGTATTTGCAGCCAAAAACCCCTATTTCGCAATAGTTGATGATAGCGGCAGCTTTACCATTGGCAACGTACCTCCCGGAAAATACACCATCAAGGCTTGGCATGGCACACTCAAAGGTCAAAAAGACAAGGTGGAAGTCAGCGCTGGTGGCAGCGCAACCGTAGACTTTGAGTTTAAGGGAAAATAGTGATGTGGAGCAGAGCAGGATTATAGAATTCCGCCCTGCTCCCGATTTTGGAACAATCCGGCCTGCTATGCCGGATTGTTCCAAAACCCGGAACCCCGATGAGGCACGCGGGCTAGACGTATCATGACAGCACAAACCCAACAGAAAAAAAATCGGTCGCTAACCGCCTTCGACTACCTGGCTATCACTGGCGGGATAATTAATTTGCTGGTCATCGGTTACATTATTGGGTACAGGTTGATTTTCTGAAAAAATCATCCACCGAGCACCACCTTGTTAACCCGCCAATCCGGTACAGTTTTTTTCGTAACGACAGGGAAGCAGCATACACCGAACCAAGGGGTAACTGAAAGGTTCAAGCACGGAGCCAACGCGACCGGCACGGAAAGAGTGCTTTTTCGAAGTGTCCTACTCAATTGAACAGGTCACAAAGCCCATGCAGACACAACCTGAAAAATCCGCAGACAGCAAAGCCGTTTCACTTCCCGGCTACCAGTCACTACTGCTGGCTGTCGACTCTTCCGATCACGCCAACCACGCCACCCACGAAGCAGTAGAGCTGGGAAAGCGGTGGAATACAAAAATCACCGCAGTTCATGTTTATGCAGCCAAACTGCATGATCACCGTTTTCGCCAGATGGAAGGCGGTCTGCCGGAACAGTTCCGCAAAGAGCAGGAACTGGAACGACAGAGGGATGTACATGACGACCTGATCACCCGCGGCCTGACCATTATCACCGACTCCTATCTGGATCAGGTAGACAACCAGTGCCAGCAAGCCGGCCTGTCGTTTGCGCGCCGCTCCCTGGAAGGGAAGAACTATCGCGAGCTGGTCCGCGAAGCAAACAACGGCAATTACGATCTGCTGGTCATGGGCGCACTGGGACTCGGTGCGGTCAAAGGCAGTCGTCTGGGCAGTGTCTGCCAGCGCGTGAGTCGTCGTTGTGATATCGATCTGCTGGTCATCAAACAGCCCGATCGTACTCTCCGGGACAGACCAATCCTGGTGGCCGTGGATGGTTCCGCCAAGGCCTGGGGCGGGCTGCTCAGCGCATTTTCACTGGCCAGAGAGTGGCGTGTCCCGGTACATGTAGTCGCGGCATTCGATCCCTATTATCACTACGTTGCCTTCAATCGTATCGCCGGCGTGCTGTCCGAAGAGGCGGGCAAAGTGTTCCGTTTTCAGGAACAGGAGCAGCTCCATGAAGAGATCATCGACTCCGGCCTGGCCAAGATATATGACAGTCACCTGCAGGTGGCACGCACTCTGGCGGATGAGCATGGCCAGACCATTATCACCCGATTGCTCGATGGCAAACCACACGACGCCATCGAGAAATACCTGCACAGCATCGATCCCTCCCTGCTGGTGGTAGGAAAAACCGGAATTCATGCCGATGCCGAACTGGACATCGGCGGCAACAGCGAACTGCTGCTCCATAACGCACCCTGCGCAGTACTGCTCAGCCAGCGGGAACATCAGCCAGCAGTCGAACTGCTGGCATCGATCAACACTTCCTGGACAACCGAAGCCGAACGGCGCATGGAGAAGGTGCCCTCCTTCGTCCGCAACATGGCGCGGATGGCTATCCTCCGCTATGCCCGGCAGCAGGGCCATACGGTAATCACGGAACGCATCGTGGAAGAGGCAACCGCCAAGCTGATGCCCGGTCATGCCGAACAGGCCATGGCCGAGATCGTGGCAGCCCACGATGCAGGCGAACTGAAGCCCGGAAACACGGACAACATCATACGCTGGTCCGAACAGGCCAAAACCCTGCTGCAGACCGAGGAAGATCTGTCACTGCGCAGCAATCTCGGCATGCGGGCCGAAAAAAAGGCCCGGCAGGAAAACTCCAATACCGTCGAAGTTCACCATATCAACGCCTTTCTGGATACGCCCCGGACACCTCGACTGCACTGGCAGGCGGCGGCTCTGGCAAGACTGGCGCGGGTTCCCGGGGGGTTCATGCGGGAGAACTGCAGCGAGCGCATCGAGAACCATGCTCGTCAACAAGGCCTTGAAGAGATTACCCTCGAAACCGTCGAACAGGGTCTGACCTTGGCGCGCAAGGCGATGGAACAGCAGATGGACAATGGTCAGAAACAGGGTGCCTGCCCATTCGCCCGCCACACCCGCCCCGGCAGCAAAAAACCATGAACGAGCTGTTCCTGCTGGCCATCAACCTGACCCGGCGTTGTAATCTGGCCTGCGCACACTGCTATCTGGATGCTGAAACGCTGGAACACGGCGGCAATGATGAGCTGACCAGCACCGAGGTGTCCACACTGCTGGACGAAATTGCCGCACGCAGCAACGAGACCATGGTCGTACTCACCGGAGGTGAACCGCTGCTGCGCCAGGATCTGGAGCAGATGCTGACCCATGGCAGCAACCTCGGTCTGGCCATGGTGGTCGGCACCAACGGCATTCTGCTGACCGAATCGCGAGTGCACTCCATCAAGGCAGCCGGCGCAATGGGCCTCGGCATCAGTCTCGACTCCCTGGATCCGCAACAGCACGATCGCTTCCGGGGCTGTCCGGGCAGCTGGGACAAGACCCTGGCTGGAATGGAGGCTTGCCGCCGGAATCAACTGCCGTTCCAGGTGCACTTTTCGGTCACCGAGGCCAACGCCGATGAACTACCCGCCATGATTGATTTTACCCGCAGTGCCGGGGCGCGGGTGCTCAACATCTTCTTTCTGGTCTGTACCGGACGGGGCGAATCCATGTCCGGCATCTCGGCGCAGCGCTATGAGCAGGTATTACACCAGATAGTGGAAGCCCAGGGGAGATACACCGACCTCATCATCCGCGCCCGTTGCGCCCCGCATTACAAGCGCATCGCCTATCAATGCAATCCCGACTCTCCGCTCACCCGGGCAGAGGGTTACGAAGGGGGCGGCTGTCTGGCGGGGCTACACTACTGCCGTATCACACCGGAAGGGGCGGTCACCGCCTGCCCCTATATCCCGGCCGAACTAGGCAACATCCGGGAAAGGGGATTCTGGCCCGTCTGGGACAGCGCACCCGTATTCCGGCAGCTGCGCAACCCCTCCCTTCAAGGCCGGTGTGGAGAATGTGAGTACCGGCAGCTGTGCGGCGGGTGCCGGGCGCGGCCGCTGGCCATGGGCGGTGAACTGATGGACAGCGATCCCTGGTGCGTCTATACCCCGCAGGATGGAGCAGTTATTCAGCCGTTGCGGCAACAACCGGACAGCGGCATCCACTGGAGTCCAGAGGCGGAACAGCGGCTCTCCCGCGTACCGGCCTTCCTGCGTAAAATGGTGAAAAAGCGTGCCGAGAGCTATGCGCGTGAACAGGGGGAGTCAACGGTAACCCCTGAGCATATGGCCGTGCTCGCCGCGCGCCGTTTTGGCAACGAACCCCCTTCCGGCCGTATCGAGAGGAGATCACCAGCCGCACTGCCTTGGACCCGCACAGCCGAACACTACCTGACCTCCCTGCCCCCCTTTCTGCAAACCGTTATTCGCCAGACGGCAGAGGATATCGCCCGCACGGAGGGACGGTTGGAGATCAACATGAAACTGCTGCAGCGGCTGGAGGAAGAGGAAAATCAGGAACGCAAACTCCCCTGGGAACCGGGGGCAGAGCAGCTGTTGGAGAAACAACTGGCAGACAAATCCCCCCGGATCCGACTGTTCGTACAGCCATCCATGGAGGCGGCGGCGGAGCGAGGGGCAAAACGGCGGCATGCAATTGTGGTCTCCGCCCGGGATGTTGCCAGTGTGACAGAAACCCATACCACCGGGGTAGCATGGGCACCAGATGCCCTGCGCCGAGTTGAGTCCGCTCCTGACTTTATCCGTGCCGGAATAAAAAAAGCGGCCGAATGGGGTGCCCGAAAGGAGGGGCTGGAAACCATCAGCAGCGATGATCTGACCCGGTTCCGCAACCGGGCCATGATGCGAGCCGTACGGCGGATGAAGGGCCTTGGGCTGCAGGAGTTGAACTTCGACGCCTTTGAAGTTGCCCGCAAACGCGTACCGCGCCTCAAGGAGAATGCCCAAGCGGAACAGCGGTTCAGCGCAATAAAAAAACATGTGGAGACACATCAACAACCGGAAGGCGGACTCGGCCTATTGGACAACAAGATGCTGGAGCGAATGAAGGCGGAACTCAAAAAAGACAACGGCAGCAATCCCGACACCAATGATTGACGGCTTCAATGAGAAACCAACGCCATGAACAATATCGAAAATGAAAGATATTGACGTACTGATTGTCGGCGGTGGCATATCGGGACTCTCCGTCGCCTGGTGGCTGGCCCAGAATGGCATCCATAGTGAAATATGGGAACAGAACTCCCGCCTGGGAGGGAAAATCCGCAGCCACTACAGCGATGGCTACCTCACCGAGCAGGCTGCCAGTCTGATTATCAATTTCCGGCCGGAGATAAACCGGTTGCTGAAAGCATCAGGACTGGATGGGAAAAAAGTGGCTCGTTCCGCGATGGCAGAGGCGCATCGCTATCTGTTCAACAACGGAAAGCTGCAGCCGGTTCCTTCCCGGCCCGCTGAAATGCTTTTTTCCCCGTTGTGGAGCTGGCACGGAAAAATGCGCCTGCTGGCAGAGCTGTTCATCCCCAAAGGTGGCGGCAATAACGAGACCGTTGCCGAGTTCATCAACCGCCGGCTCGGTTCCGAGGTGCTGGAAAAAGCGATGGAACCTTTCGTTGGTGGCACCCTGGCCGCGGATGCCGACCATGCCAACGCCCGAACTACCCTGCCACGCCTGACCGCGCTGGAACAGCGCTACGGCAGCATTACCCTGGGCATCCTGGCCCACCGCCTGTTGCGCCGCCACACCACCGTTAACAATGAGGCCTTCTCGTTTCATGGCGGCATGTCAACGCTGGTGCAGTCGCTGGCTGCGGCATCGGCAAGCCCGATCCACACCGGCAGAAAAATTATCGGGCTGGTACGGGACGGCTCCCGGTGGCGGGTCAGCGGCTGCTCCGGCAACGAAGAGTACAGTCTGCGCGCTCGCCATGTAGTCATCAGCACGCCGGCCAACGCTGCCGCGCAGCTGCTTCGCCCGCTGAACAGCACGCTTGGCTCGGCCCTCGACACCATCGCCTACGCACCGCTGGCCATTGTCCACATGGGATTTTCCCGGCAGCAGATCCGCCACCCCCTGGATGGATCGGGATTTCTGACTCCGGCCAAAACGGGGCTGGCATTCAATGGTAACCTGTGGATGAGCAGCCTGTTTCCCAGCCGGACTCCCGAGGGAAAAGTGCTATTGACCTCCTATGCCGGAGGATGTCGGGCGCCACAAATGATAAACTGGGGCCATCAGGCATTGGCGGCTGCGGTATGCCGTGACCTCAAACCCGTTCTGGGGCTGCGCGGCGAACCGGAGTGGCTGCGCATCGATCAACATGAACAGGCGCTGCCGCTCTACCACGGCAACTATCAGCAGCGCCTCTCCACCATCGGTCAACAACTGCAACAGCTGCCGGGGCTGCATCTGGCAGCCAACTATAAAGGGGGCATTTCAGTACGGGATCGAATTCTGTGTGGAGCCGGCACCGCAAAAACGATCACACAACAGTTGAACGAAAAACAGACCACCACAGGCAGTTTTTCGGTCGGGATGCAACCTTCACCCGGGCTATCCGGTTGAACATGGCGCCTCCCCTGCCCGATGACCGGCAGCCCGGATTCAGACTGCTGCCAGTAGTTCTCGTTGTGACAGCGGTACTACTCATCATTCCCGTCTGGCTCAACTGGTACTCCGCGGCAGTCTCCCTGCCCCGCTATTGTGCCGACCCGCAACAGACACTGATGCACCTGCGCCAGATCCTCACCGAGCCGCGACCTGCTGGAGAGAAGCCCCGCCGACCTTATCTGATCGCGGCAAAGCTGCTGTTTCTGCTGCCACGCCAACCCGAAGAGAGTACCGATGACTATCTCCGGCGGATAGAAAATCATTTGCAGAACCGGTGCCATGGACGCTAGTTCCAGCCCCGCTCCCTTGACCTTCTGGTCTCACTTCCGGGAATTCATGGCAATTTTCGCACCGCTGGCCATCTCCCTCATCGCCATCGCTTCCATGCACCACTATGCCGAGCACAAGGCCAAGCAGGTCACTCAGGGTGACAGCGAAATACTCAATGTCGATCTTGGCCGGCGCACCATCACCAGCGACATCGCTAACGTTGTCTCCGATCTTATGTTTCTGGCTGAACGCACCGGACAGGAAAAATATCTCGATCGCACCGAAAAATCGCGCCGTAATATCGCCACGGAGTATCTCGTTTTTGCTAGCAACAAACGGATCTATGATCACATCCGGTTATTGAATACTGATGGCAGAGAGGTTATCCGGATCAACTATACCGGCAGCCAATCCCATGAGATTCCCAAAAAAGAGCTTCAGGATAAATCCCAACGCTACTATTTCCGTGACGCCCTGAATACCCGGAAAGGCGAAGTTTATATGTCGCCGCTGGATTTGAATATCGAAGCAGGAGAGATTGAGCAGCCGATAAAGCCGATGATCCGTTTTGCCTCACCGGTATTTGATGATCAGGGGGAGAAACAGGGGGTTCTGTTTCTCAACTATCTTGGCGATAATCTGATTCAGCGCTTCAAACAGGTGGCGATCAATATCAGCGACCATATCCATCTGATTAACAATGACGGTTACTGGATCAGCTGCCCCAATCCTGAACAGGAGTGGGGATTCATGTTCAACAATCAGCAAATGTTCCGAACGACTTATCCGGAAGCATGGAAAAAGATAAATAGCAGTGATATGGGGCAATTTGTTACTGAACAGGGAATGTTCACCTATACCACTGTTTACCCCTTGCAAATTGCAAAATTCTCTGCAATAAAAAGCATCAACCAGGACATCATAGTGGAGAAAACGGAGCTGAATCCAGACATTAGCGATTATTACTGGAAAATCATCTCCCATGTCCAACCGGCCGCACTTGGCGCTTTGCCCTCCAATTTCCTGCGCAAAAATCTGTTACTTTATTCAACCCTGCTACTGCTGCTGGGAATAATCTCACTCTATCTTGCCCACGCCCGGTTGCGGCACCGGCAGGCGGTTGCCCAGAATGAATATGAAAAACGCTTCCGCAACGCACTGGAGGAGATTCAACTCACCGCAGTTACCTTGAACAGCAATGCCAACATTGTTTTCTGCAACGATTTTCTGCTCCGGCTCACTGGGTGGCAACGCAAAGAAGTATTGGGTCACGACTGGATTGAGCTGTTTGTCCCGGAGTCGCAACGCCAGGAAACCCGGGAGATCATGCAGACAGATGAACCGGCCCTTACCCCCAATATTCGTCAAGCAGATATGCTCACCCGAAGCGGAAAACAGCTGTTGATCTCCTGGAATCTGACCCGCTCCTGGAATCAACAGGGCAGGCTCACCAGCATTACCGCTATCGGAGAGGATATTACTGAGCGCTATCGGGCCCAGGAAGATCTGCGCAAACTGTCCCGCGCAGTGGAACAGAGCCCCAGCGTAGTGATGATCGTCAACCGAAAGGGCGGGATTGAGTACGTCAACCCCAAATTCTGCCAGATAACCGGCTACCGGACTGATGAAGTAATCGGGAAAAATCCGAGTATTTTGAAATCCGGGGAAACCAGTGCGGAAGAGTATGGGAATCTGTGGAATACGTTGCTCCGCGGTAGCATATGGCGCGGTGAACTGCATAACAAAAAGAAAAATGGTGAACTATTCTGGGAGGCTGCTGCAATCTCGCCAGTAAGGGATCAGTCTGGAGAGATTACCCATTTTCTGGCTGTAAAAGAGGACATCACCGAGCGGAAACGTCTTGAACGTGAAGTGAAAAAACACAATCGTGAACTTGCCAAAACGCACGCGTTGGCGGTGGTTGGCCGCATGGCCAACATGATTGCCCACGATCTGCGCAACCCACTCTCTTCAATCAAGATGACGCTGCAGATCCTTGGTAAACAAAAACAGCCCCATTGGCATGAAAACAACCGCGAGCTGTGTCAAATTGCTCTTGAACAGGTGCGTTACATGGAGGATATGCTGGCTGATCTGCTGACCTATTCCCGCCCCGACACGCTGAAACCGGAGTGGCTCACCATCGACAAATTGCTGGATACCGCTATCGGGCTGGTACAGAAAAAAATAGATGAATATGGTGTAGAGCTATCCACCTGTTATCAGCCTGGTCTGCCTACCCTCCACGCCGATGCAACCAAACTACGCCAGGTATTTTCCAACCTGATTGTCAATGCAGTTCAATCTACCGAGAAGCAGCCCACAGCAGACAGACACGTATCGGTGCATACCCGGCTCCTGCTGGCTGAGGACGGGCCGCGGATCCAGATTGAAATCCATGATAACGGCATCGGGATTGATGTTGCGCAACACGAGAACCTGTTTGAGCCATTTTTCACTACCCGGGCCAAAGGAAGCGGCCTTGGACTTGCCATTGTCAAGCGGATAGTAGAACGGCATCAAGGTTCGGTAAGATTAAAAAAGGGGGAAAATGGTGGCACCTGTGCTGTCATCATTCTGCCAACAAATGGAGTTCAGGCCAAAGAAAACCGCCCAGCTTCGACAACAACCGACAATTCAAAAAATATTTACCCTGTTACCGCCCAACCAGGAAACAGCTAGACAACTATGAGCACCCTTCTTATTGTTGACGACGATACGGCCAGCTGCCGCACCCTGCAACTCCATTTCCGCAGCCAGGGCCATGAAACGCTGATAGCACACAGCGTGGATGACGGATTGACCTGCGCTGCTCAAACACCACCCGACTTGATCGTACTGGATATTCGCATGCCGGGAAGATCCGGGCTGGAGGGACTGCCAGACTTCAAGAGCACCTGCCCCGGAGCTGGTATCATCATGATTACAGCCTTCCATGATATGGAAAGCACCATCAAGGCCATGCAACAGGGTGCTAACGACTACATCCACAAACCGATCGATATCGATGAACTGGATAGTGCCGTCAGCCGTATCCTTACCAACGCAGATACCCGTGATGAACAGGTGCAGACACTGGGCAGCAGGGACGATAACTCACCCGCCATGGTTGGCCACAGCCGCAAGATGAAAGAGATATTCAAAACCATCGGCCTGGTTGCCAACAGCCCGGTCACTGTTTTGATTACGGGTGAAAGCGGAACCGGCAAGGAACTGGTGGCCCGTGCCATCCATCGCTCCGGCAGCAGGGCTGCGGGACCCTTTGTCGCCGTAAACTGCGCCGCACTGGTGGAAACCCTGCTGGAATCCGATCTGTTTGGCCATGAAAAGGGAGCATTCACCGGCGCAGTCAGCAACCAGCCCGGCAAATTTTCCCTGGCTCGCGGCGGCAGCATTTTTCTGGATGAGATAGGTGAAACATCGCCTACAATACAGGCCAAATTGCTGCGAGTACTACAGGAGAAAGAGTTTACCCCGCTCGGCGCAAAAAAAATTGCGCATACGGATGCACGCGTCATTGCTGCTACCAATATCAATATTGATGAGAGCGTGAAAAACGGCCGCTTCCGCGAGGATCTCTATTACCGGTTACAAGTTGTCAATATCCATCTGCCACCGCTACGGGCACGCAAAAATGATCTGCTGGATCTGGTGCAGACACTGCTTGCCCGAATCAACCACGAGATGCACTGCAACATCTCCGGACTGACCATGGAGGTGATGGAGTGCTTTCAACGCTATAACTGGCCGGGGAACATCCGCGAACTGGAAAATGTGCTGATGAAAAGTGCGGCCCTTTGCTCCGGGAAAACCATTACGAAGGATCTGCTACCCTCTGCACTACGCTGCATGGACAACAACCACACCACTGCAACAAACCGTTCGCTCTGGCAACTGAGTCTGGAAGAGATCGAGGCAATGCATGTTGTGCGAGTCCTTAACGCATGCAACTGGCACAAGGGCCAGGCCTGCGAAATCCTTGGAGTCTCCCGCCCCCGGCTGCGGCGCATGATTCAACACCATGGTCTTGCTCCACCGGACAGTGCAAACAAGCTGTTCCTTGATGAAAATGACATGGGCACCATGGAAGAGCAGTGGAACAGCGAAAGAACCTGAGTAACTATTCAGCTCACCCCTGAAATCCGCCATTTCTGCGTTAAAAAATGATCATTTACCCGTGTAAACTTACATTTTTCGCCTTGAACTGACGAATTTCAGGGGCAATCTGAACAGTTACATACTCATTTTCAACTATGC
>JAJRUV010000024.1 GCA_024277595.1 Gammaproteobacteria bacterium | reverse complement strand
CTGGAGTCGGCCTGTCTTGCGGTACCGGGCAATCAGCCGGGTGAGCTGCTGACGGGAGTAGCCGCTGTTCTTCCTCCGGTAGCGGATCACCACCCCTTTTCCCTGGCGAGGCAGCGTCAGATAGCGGAATTTAACCAGTTCTCCCTGAATCCGGCGGTAGCAGGCGTCTTTGTCGCTGATGACCGAAAAGGCCACCGCCCGGGTGCCGGACAGGAAATCTTCAAGTTGTTCAATCGTCGTCAAGTCTTCGAGTTTTATGAAGCTTTTCATTCTTCCCGTCATGAACGGTTTCAAGACCAGTTTCAGACTCATTTCATGTTGGAAACACCACACCTCCTCCAAGCTTATTTCATATTGGACAAGGCTGATAGTTGATTGTCGCTGTAACGTGATGTATGCTTATATACGAATTTAAAGTTTCATAAGCCCTGTGCCCCTTCCTCATCCCCCCCCTACCTGATTGGATGCACGGGGCTTTTTTTTATATTTTCGGTTGTTCTCCACTCTGTTGAGTGCGCTTAAGTAACCAAGTAGAGTCCTCTGGTACGTTTGCAGATCATCTCTGTGCTGATATTGCCGACTTCAATTCTGGCACCCTGCGTCTAATCACTCCCGCATGCTCTTCAATACTCTTCGACCCCCATCGCTCTGGAGACCGTAGTTGACCGCTCTCGGCTGACGTTCGCCTCCCGGAAATCATATTGCACACTTACAAGGGTGCGTGATTGTGTAACGGGTTGGTTGCAAAGACAAATGATAACCATTATCATGATCGGCAAGCGAAGACTTGGAGAGAACCCGTGAAAAACTGTTTAGTACTCATCACCGTGCTCTGCCTGTTCAGTGGAACGGCCCTGGCTGACAGCGAGGTCAACATCTACTCGGCACGCAAAGAGAATCTGATCAAACCATTATTGGAACAGTTCACCAGCGAGACCGGCATCAAGGTGAATCTGGTTGCCGGCAAGGCCAGCGCGCTGCTGAAACGCTTGCAGGTGGAGGGACGCAACACCCCGGCTGACCTGTTTCTGACCGCAGATGCCGGACGCCTCCATGTGGCTAAACAGGCTGGCCTGCTGCAACCAGTGGAAAGCAAAATATTGAGTGATGCCATACCCGCCCACCTGCGGGACAAGGAGAACCAGTGGTTCGGGCTATCCAGGCGCGCCCGCGTTATCATTTACAGCAAGCAGCGGGTAAAGCCGGATATGCTGTCCACCTATGAGGATCTGGTCAATCCAAAATGGAAGGGGAAAATCTGTATCCGCTCTTCCGGCAATATCTACAATCAGTCTTTACTCGCTTCGATGGTTGCCCACCAAGGTAAGGCAGCTGCGCAGAAATGGGCCGCTGGCGTGGTTGCCAACATGGCCCGTCCACCCCGAGGCAACGACCGCGCCCAGGTCAAGGCCGTTGCCATCGGGGAGTGCGATATTGCGGTGGTCAACAGCTATTATCTCGGAAACATGCGGACCTCCAGTGACCAGAGCGAGCGAGATGCGGCTGCCAAAGTGGCGCTGTTCTTCCCCAACCAGAATGATCGTGGCACGCACATCAACATCAGCGGCGCCGGAATCACTAAATACGCTTCCAACCGCGGCAATGCCCGCAAACTGCTGGAGTTCATGGTCGACGACAAAGCTCAAAAATGGTATGCCGACAGCAACCATGAGTATCCGGTAAAAGCGGGGATTGAGGTCAGTCCCGTTGTCAAAGCCTGGGGCTACCCCTTCAAGGAGGACAACCTCGATATGGGGAAGTTGGGAAGGTACAATGTAACAGCGGTAAAGATCTTCGACCGAGTGGGCTGGCGCTGAACCGGATGCCAATACTGCCTGTTCCTGTTTGCTGCTCGATGCTTCGGGAGAAGCCAGTTGGCCTGAATGGGGCGCAACCACATCTTCTCTCCAACTACCGAATCGCCAGTGGATAGCGGTGAACAACCCCGGCATCCAGAAATCACCTACCGCCACCGGCTTGTCCGCCCTGCGCTGGCCATCACCATGGATAGCCGCAGCTACCGTGACTGCCCTGCTGGTGATGACTCCCATCCTCTCGGTACTCGGCTATCTGTTCCACCCCGGCAGCGGTACCTGGCAGCATCTGGCAGACACTGTACTGGGCGACTATATCCGCAACTCACTGCTGTTAATGGCGGGTGTAGCCATCGGCGCAGGCAGCATCGGTATCACCACCGCGTGGCTGACCAGTATGTACCACTTCCCTGGTCGTCGTTTCTTCATCTGGGCGCTGCTGCTGCCGCTGGCGTTTCCCGCCTATATTCTGGCCTACACCTACACCGGCATGCTGGAACCGGCCGGGCCGGTGCAGAGCTGGATCCGCAGCGCCTTCGAACTTGGCTACGGGGAGTACTGGTTTCCGGAGATACGCTCCATTGGTGGTGCAATGGTGATGCTGTCGCTGGTGCTCTACCCCTATGTCTATCTGCTGGCGCGGGCCGCCTTCCTGGAGCAATCGGTATGTGCTCTGGAGGTTAGCCGCACGCTCGGCTGCGGCCCCTGGCGCAGTTTTTTCTCCATAGCACTGCCGCTGGCGAGACCGGCCATCGTGGTGGGACTGTCACTGGCGCTGATGGAGACCCTGGCCGACTTCGGTACGGTGGATTATTTCGGAATCAGCACCTTCACCACCGGGATCTTCCGCACCTGGTACGGACTCTACGATGAGGTAGCCGCAGCGCAACTGGCAGCGCTGTTGATGCTGTTCGTGTTCAGCCTGATTCTGCTGGAGCGCTGGTCACGCCGCCAGGCGCGCTTCCACCATACTACCAACCGTTACCAGGCGCTGCCGGAACAGCGGCTGGGCAGGTTCAACGCCTGGCTCGCCATCACCGCCTGCCTGCTGCCGTTGCTGTTCGGATTTCTGCTTCCGGTGGCCCAGCTGATCCTGTGGGCAATCCAGACCTGGGAGCAGATGGTGGATGCCAGCTTCTACACTCTGGCGGCCAACAGCTTCACCCTGGCGGGGATTGCTGCCGTGGCAGCATTGTTCACCGCCCTGTTGCTTGGCTATGGCAGACGGTTGCAACCGACCCGCTGGCTGCGCGGACTGGTGCAGATAGCCGGAATGGGATATGCCATCCCCGGCATGGTAATCGCCATCGGTGTACTCATTCCTTTCGGCTGGCTGGACAACGCCCTCGACAGCTGGATGCGCAACCAGTTCGGCATCAGCATCGGCCTGTTGTTCAGTGGTACGCTGTTCATACTGCTGTTTGCCTATCTGGTGCGCTTTCTCACCGTTTCACTACAGACCGTGGAGGCCGGACTTGGCAAGATAAAACCCTCCATGGATGAGGCCGCCTGGTCGATGGGGCGGAGCAAACTGGATACAGTGCGCCGGGTTCACCTCCCACTGATGCGCGGCAGCCTGCTGACGGCGCTGCTCATCGTCTTTGTGGATGTCCTCAAGGAGCTGCCCGCCACCCTGGTGCTGCGCCCGTTCAATTTCAACACCCTGGCGGTGCGCACCTATGAACTGGCTTCTGACGAACGGTTGGCGGATGCCTCCAGCGCCGCGTTGACCATTGTGCTGGTCGGCATCATTCCCGTCATCCTGCTCAGCATGACTATTGCCCACTCGAGACCCGGCCATGCAAAACCAGCTTGAAGTGACCGATCTCTCCATCCAGCTGGGTGGAAAAACCATTGTCCACGGGGTGAGCTTGGCGTTACAATCCGGCGAACTCGCCTGCCTTGTGGGTCCCAGCGGGTGTGGCAAGACCACCCTGCTGCGCACTATCGCCGGATTCGAGCAACCTGCTACAGGTGTAGTCCGTCTGCATGGCAAAAAGGTCGCTGAAGCCTACAACAGTGCTCCGCCGGAGAATCGCGGTATCGGCATGGTGTTCCAGGATCTGGCGCTATTCCCCCACCTTACTGTTGCAGGAAATATCGCCTTTGGCATGCACGGCCAACCCCGGACAGCAATCAACCGGCGTATCGACGAGCTGCTCGAGCTGGTCGGCATGAGCACCCTGCGCGACTGCTACCCCCACCAGCTTTCCGGAGGGCAGCAACAACGCATCGCCCTGATTCGTGCCATGGCTCCCCGGCCCGCCCTGCTGCTGCTGGATGAACCCTTCAGCAGTCAGGACATGGAGCGGCGCGAACAGCTGGTACAGGAGGTGCGCACTATCCTCAACAAGGACGGAATCACCGCCATGCTGGTGACTCACGACCAGCATGAAGCATTTGCCTTTGCCGATAGTATTGGCGTGATGAATGAAGGGCAGCTGCTGCAGTGGGACAGTGCCTTTGATCTCTATCACCGCCCCCGGAGCCGTTTTGTGGCGGGTTTTATCGGTCAGGGAGTATTGATAAATGCACAGGTGCTGGATAAGCAAACGCTACAAACAGAACTGGGAGAAATTTATGGTGAACTATCACAACAGCTGCCACCGGGAAGCAAAGTCGAGCTGCTAATCCGGCCTGATGACATCATCCATGACGATCAAAGTCCGATATATGCGCGGGTAGCTGCACGATTGTTCCGCGGCGCCAGTCATCTTTATACTCTGGAGTTGAACAATGGAACCCGGGTACTATGCCTGGCTCCCAGTCACCATAACCACCAGACAGGTGAGCAGATTGGTATCCGTTTGAGCCTGGCTCATCTGGTAATATTTCCATGTTAAGCTGGGGATGTTAACAGTCACCGTTCGTGGCGAGATTCTGGCCCACTCAAGTAATTGTTAACATCCTCTGACAAACTGTTTTTTCCAATAATTTGGGTATAACTTCACAGATAATCAAGGTGCTTTGATGAAAATATGCAATGATCGGGTAGTTACTATTGAGTACACGGTAAAGGATAAACAAGGCAATCTTATCGACTCATCTGACGATAGCGAAGCTCTTTCTTTTATCCAGGGCAAGGGGAAAGTATTCAGTGGGCTGGAAGCCGCGCTTATGGAGCACAACTCAGGTGAGCAACTTTCAATTTCACTTGAGCCGGACCAGGCTTATGGAGTCCGGAACGAAAAACTGGTTAAACAGATTCCCAGGAAGCGGTTTAATATTGAGGGCGATATCCAACCCGGTATGCAGTTCAAAACCAAAAAAAAGGAACGGACAATGACAGTTACGGTTACCGAAGTAACGGATGAACAGGTAACCGTGGATGCCAATCATCCCCTGGCCGGGGTAAGCATCGATATCGACCTTGTTATTATCAGCGTCAGAGAAGCCATTGAAGCGGAGTTACAGAGCGGCGAGGTTCAGGATATGGATGAGATCTATGGCAAAGAGATACATTAGCCTCCCTTTAACCTGATTTAATCAGCCATGCTCAGGATCAATCACCAACTCACCATTGCCGACAGCGAAATTGAAATCAGCGCTATTCGTGCTCAGGGTGCGGGTGGGCAGAACGTCAACAAGGTTTCCAGTGCGGTACACCTGCGTTTCGATATCAACATGTCATCGCTGCCGGAGCGCTATAAACACCGCCTGCTGGCGATGCAGGATCGACGTTTGAGCAAAAACGGCGTTATTATCATCAAGGCGCAACGCTACCGCAGCCAGGAAAAAAACCGCGAAGAAGCGCTGCAACGCCTCCGGGAGATGGTGTGCTGCGCGATGACATCCCGCAAAAAACGGGTAGCGACCAAACCCAGCCGCTGCTCACAGAAAAAGCGTATCGAGAGCAAAATCAAGCACGGGCGGATAAAAACATTGCGCAGGAAAGTTCTCCGGCACGGAGAAAACGAATAATTCGCTACCAGTTCTCCCCCAGCAGTTCGAAGTAGGCCTGTGGGTGTATACAGGCGGGGCAGGTTTTAGGCGCCTCATCCCCTTCATGCAGATAACCGCAATTGCGGCAGCGCCAGACCACTTTTCCATTGCGCCGGAATACCCTGCCTGCTTCCAGATTGTCCGCCAGCTCCTTGTAACGTTTGCCGTGCTGTTTCTCGGCTATGGATATAGCATCGAAAGCCGCGGCAATCGCGTTGAAACCCTCCTGGCGAGCCGTCTCCGCAAAAGCGGGATACATTTCCGACCACTCATGCTCCTCACCGGCAGCCGCGGCCTGCAGGTTTTCCAGGGTAGTGCCGATAATCCCGGCGGGGAAGGTCTCTGTGATCTCCAGCTCCCCCCCCTCAAGAAACTTGAAAAAGCGCTTGGCATGCTCTTTCTCCTGATCAGCGGTCTCCTCAAAGATGTGTGCAATCTGAACCAGACCTTCTTTCTTTGCTACACCGGCAAAATAGGTATAGCGATTTCTGGCCTGGGACTCACCCGCAAATGAAATCAGCAGATTTTTTTCTGTCTGACTGCCCTTGATGCTCTTCGCCATTTTCTTCTCCTGATAATAAGCTGGATGTTTTGATTAACGATACTGTTGCAGATACCACCACTCATACGCCCGCTTAACCCAATGCAGCAGACGCAGGGGAGGAAGCATGAAATTCCGCTTCTCCGTACGGGTCACCAGCATACCGGCGTTCCGGCTGTCCACAATACAGATCAGTTCAGCGCGGAAGGTTGCCTCGACAGGCTGATCGCGGAGCTCTGCAATCAGATTGGTAACTGCCGCCCTGGCCTGCAGATCTGCCATGTGTGCCTGCTTCGGCATCCAGTCAGGACCCGGAAAACTGCCGGAATCACCTGCCACATAAACGTTCTCCATCCCCGCCACCTTGCAGTGTTCATCCGCCTGAATCAGCCCTCCGGGAGAGCGCGGCAGTTCGCTGTTATCGAACCACTGGTTGCCGGTCATACCCGGCATAAACAGAATAAGATCCGCGCCAAACTCACCACCTTCTGTCATCACCTTATTGCCGGTAAATCCCTTGATTTTATGGCCCAGGCGGGTGTCGATATCCCGCTTCTTCATCTCCCGCAACAGACCCTCAACCGCCTTTGGGCCTAACCGTTGTCCCGGTTTTTCGCCCGGAGTGAAGAAGATCAACCGGAATTTGTCGCGCCGCCCTTCCCGCCGCAGCTGCTGATCGATACCGAACAGAAATTCAAACATCGGACCGCCACGCATCGCACTCGGCTCCTTGGGATTGCCGCCGAAGCCGATTGCGATAGTTCCGCCCTGCAGCTCCTTCAAGCGATCACGGATACGCTCTGCTGCAGCAATCCCCTCACAAGGTGTGATGACATGCTCGATACCCGGTAGTTTCTTGAGAAAACGCCCACCAGAGCAGATCAACAACCCGTCATTCGTTATCTCCCCCTGTTCGGTCAACAGCGTTCGGCCACCATCGCTCAACCCGGCAGCCCCGGCAGGATGGTGTTGTACTTGCATACGCTGGAAGAAATTTTGCAGCGGAATGCGCAAGTCATCTCTCCGGCGCAGGCCCGAGGGAATCCAGATGATACCGGGAAGATACTCAAACACGGGTTGCGGACTGACCAAGGTAATCTCTACCTCCGCCTTGCTTTTACGCAACCGTCGAACGGCAGTAAGGGCGGCAAACCCACTACCGACGATGGTGATTTTTTTCATTTAGCGAACTCCTGTTCTCCGAAGAGACAATATTATTGTTGCCAGGCCAATAATACAAATGTTTCCTTGCCCCCCTTTCGACCAATCCAGTTCGAACAGGGAAATCACGACTGTACAATGATATTGCATCCCTGATTCAGAAGAAACCGTCTCTAAAACTGACAATTTTCAATGCCCCTTTTCTGGCCTGAACGCTATTCTCAAGATTGATGAAAAACCATGATCTGTCTATCACTTGCTTACAACAATACAAGCTATCATGACAAATACAATCAGTATCATCTCCATACTCAGGAATTATCCTTGGATCGGCATGACGACAGGGCTGCGGTTTTTCGCCTTTATGTTTGGCGCAAAAAAATACAGCGATCTATCTTTATTCAGCAGTGTCCGGTTAGAAATTCGCAGCAACTAACGGAACGTATTAACAACAAAGGCAAAAACCCCCGCATTTAACGTTTGACCTGCGATCAAAATTGTTCGGCAGCATTTTCAAAAACCTTGCCACACTACGGATTGATGAAAATGTCCTTTAATTTGCCAATCAAGAAAAATATTTTGCCCGTTCCTTTAAAAAACCAACGAAACCTCTCACCTCCATTTTGCCGATGATCCCGCGGCCGGACTCATGAGGTAACCGGCCATTAAAGATGACATTTGAAGATCAACTCAATGCACTCATCTTCTTCCATCCGGAAGAACACCCCTCGGCGCAGCACCTTGTCCAGATTTTACAGGAGGATGATTTCGCACGCGAAAATATCACACCTGAAAGGGGCATCAGCCGACGCTCTTTTTCAGAGGCAACCAATGAACAGAGGCTTGAGCAATTTATGACCGTCTTTGAACAGCTTCAGAAGCAAGTCGCTTCACTTTTACCGAAAAAGCACGCCCAGCCTGGCGAACTCGTCTCCATTGATGGATCGCTTGTTGGCTCCGTTCTCTCAATGGCCTGGGCGGATTACCGCAGCGGCTCCAAAAAGGCCCAACTCCACCCGGGGTTTAATATGAGAACCAGGGTATTCCGCAGAAGCTGTTCTCAACCAATGGCAAGGCCGACGAGCGCCCTTTTGAGCATGATATTATTGAGCCCGGTCAGACAGGGGTGATGGTACGAAGCGAGATTCTCAATGCAAGCAGAGAATCGCAGGCGATGCCTCCAGCCCCTGGGGGCTCGGGCTCTCGAAATCAGGAACATTTACATGCAAGCCCTTAATCGGACACTGTTGTGCCAGCTTACCTTTGTATTCAGGAGTTTTTTTGTCAGAAGATCTGAGCGATAAACTGGTTTTTGGTTCATTCCTTAACCCGGGTTCAGGTTAGGTGGTTCGAGTGTAACTAATCTGAACTCGGGTTAAGGCCTAACATGACAAAATTAAAGAAAGAGAAACTGTGGATACCGTCATTCCGGTATGCTCCTGGCCGGAATCTATAGTTCAAGCTACTGGATTCCGGCTAAAATCATGCCGGAATGGCGCGATTTT
>JAJRUV010000023.1 GCA_024277595.1 Gammaproteobacteria bacterium | reverse complement strand
TGGTTATACGAGCAGCGCCAATCAAGCCCCCTGATAGCTGACCAGTCGGTCGACCTGGTCATTTCCAATTGCGTTCTGAATCTTGTGCATGACGATGAAAAACAGCACATGATTCATGAAATTCATCGGGTACTGAAAACGGGTGGCCGCTTAGCCATATCGGATATCGTCTGTGATGAGCCAGTCCCCCGGCATCTCAAGGAAAATACCGAGCTGTGGAGCGGTTGTATCTCGGGCGCCTTCCAGGAACTAGACATCATCAGGGCGTTCCTGGATGCCGGTTTTATCGGAATCACGATCGATAAATGGGATGCCCAGCCGTGGCAGGTTATCGAGGGCATCGAGTTCCGTTCCGTGACCATCACGGCCATTAAAGGCAAAGGCTCTGAATGCCTGGACTATGGTCACGCAGTGATCTACAAGGGGCCTTATGCAGAAGTCAGCGACGATGAAGGCCACCTCTTTCCAAGAGGTGAGCGCATGGCAGTGTGCGAAAGGACCTACCAGCTATTGATGGAAGGCCCTTACCGGAATGACTGTATTGGCATTACACCCCGGATACTGACTGAACCGCAACCCTGGTGCGCTCCACCGGGCACCCGCCGCTCACCATCCGAAACCAAGGGCGCAGCCCACGGCGGAACCGGCGGCTGTTGCTGATACCAGCCAGCCTGCCTCCCTTCTTTCCCTGAGATGAAGGCCTGGCCTGCATCTGCCCGAGGATGCAGGTTTTCCTGCCCTTCCCCGAATTTTCTGTATTATCCAGGCACAGCTAGTTCTGTGCCTTTATGTTAACAGGACAACAGAAAATTACGGTAAGATCATGTTAATCTCAACATCGATTGAACAAGGGAACATGAGGGACAAGATGGCAAAAAATACTATTCTGGTTACCGGAGGAGCGGGCTACATTGGCAGTCACGTTGTCAAGCAACTCGGGGCACGGGGGGAGCGGATCATTATCCTGGACAACCTGTCGACCGGCTTCAGAGAATCCATCCTCAGCGGTGAACTGATCGAGGGTGATACCGGGGATATGGGCCTTGTCAGTCAAATCCTGAAGGAGTATGACGTCAGAGCGGTGCTGCATTTTGCGGCCCACATCGTGGTGCCTGAATCTGTTGCGGACCCCATGAAGTATTACCGCAACAATACCTGCAATACCCGTAATCTGCTGGAATGTTGCGCCAGGGCAAATGTGGAGCGTTTTATCTTTTCCTCGACTGCCGCAGTCTATGGCATCCCTGAAGAAACACTGATTGCAGAAGAAATGCCTGTTCAGCCCATCAATCCCTATGGAAATTCAAAGTTGATGAGCGAGTGGATGCTGAAAGACCTGGCTGCTGCCAGCAAGCTGAAATACACCATATTGCGTTACTTCAACGTGGCCGGTGCCGATCCTGAGGGCCAGATTGGCCAATCCACACCAGAGGCTACACATTTGATCAAGGTAGCCTGTGAGGTTGTCACCGGCAAGCGGGAAAAAATAGCCATTTTCGGCACCGACTACTCGACCCCGGATGGCACCTGCATCCGGGATTATATTCATGTGAATGACCTGGCGAATGCCCACCTGAAAGCACTCGATTATCTCCAGCAGGGTGGTAAATCGACCATACTGAACTGTGGCTATGGCCATGGCTATAGCGTGCGCGAGGTGCTGGATGCCGTCCAGCGTGTCAGCGGTGTCTCACTTAAAATAGAGGAATCACCACGGCGCGCGGGTGACCCGCCGGCACTCACCGCCGATTCCAGCAAGATCCGCAAACAACTGGGCTGGGAACCGCATCATAACGACCTGGATTTTATCGTCAGCACCGCATTACAATGGGAACGCAAACTGGCGGCAAGACGTCCATAATATGGAATACTATGAATATAGTGAGCAACTCTGATTCTGACAAAGGACTTGACGTGAAGATTATTATTTTTTTATTGGGGCTCGCACTCAGCTCAACGGCATTTGCCGGCAATACCCGTTACATCACCGATCAACTGGAAATCACCTTGCGCAGCGGTGAAAGCACCAAGCATCAGATATTAAGAATGCTGCGTAGTGGCACAGCCGTCGAGGTACTGGAGACCAATGCCGAATCAGGATATTCCCGTGTGCGCACGCCGGGCGGCATGGAGGGCTGGGTCATCACCCGTTATCTGGAAAATATTCCCAGCGCGCGCCAGCGGCTTGCCGAGACCGAAAAGAAACTGGCAAAGTTGCAGGCCAGCAACCGCCAGTTCAACCAGAATGTCAGCTCACTCTCAAAAGAAAAGGGTAGCCTCAACTCGCAAATCAAGAAACTCAGCCAGGAAAATAAAAAACTTGGCCAGGAGTTAACCAGCATCAAGAAAACCTCCGCCAGTGCCCTGGCCCTGGATAATGAAAACAAGGCGCTCAAGATTAAATTACGCAAACTGGAAGCAGACTACCAGCTGTCCCAACAGGAAAATGCAGTACTCAAGGATCGCACTGCCAGAGACTGGTTCATGGTCGGTGCGGGCGTCATTTTGCTAGGCATCGGCATCGGCCTGGTGATCCCCAAAATCCGCTGGCGTAAAAAGTCCAACTGGAGTTCGCTGTAAGCCAGCATGCGCACTTCACGTTTTTTACTGGCGACCACCCGGGAAACGCCGGCTGACGCAGAGATTATCAGCCACCAGCTCATGTTGCGGGCGGGCCTGATCCGCAAACTGGCGTCCGGACTCTATACCTGGCTGCCCATGGGATTGCGGGTATTGCGTCGGGTCGAAAAGGTGGTACGGGAGGAAATGAATCGTGCCGAGGCACAGGAAGTACTGATGCCTGCGGTACAACCCGCTGAGCTGTGGCAGGAATCACAACGCTGGGACATGTACGGCCCGGAGTTGTTGCGGCTACAGGACCGCCACGGCCGCCAGTTCTGTTTTGGCCCCACCCACGAAGAAGTTATTACCGATCTGATCAGACGGGAAATTCGCAGTTACAAGCAATTGCCCGCCAATTTTTACCAGATCCAGACAAAATTTCGTGATGAAATCCGCCCGCGTTTCGGCATCATGCGGGCGCGGGAATTCATCATGAAAGATGCCTATTCATTTCATGCCAGCCAGGCGTCCCTGCAGGCAACCTACCAGCAGATGTATGACACCTACCAGCGGATCTTTACCCGCCTGGGACTCGATTTCCGTGCCGTGCAAGCGGACTCCGGTGCAATCGGCGGACAGGTTTCCCATGAATTTCATGTCCTTGCTGACTCCGGTGAGGATGCTATCGCCTTTTCCAGCACTGGCGATTATGCTGCCAACCTGGAAATGGCCTCTGCACAGGCACCCTCTACCGCGCGACCGGTGCCATCAGAACCACTCAAAAAGATTGAGACGCCGGACCAGGGCAGTATCGAGGAAGTGTGTACCTTCCTGCATATTGAGCCTCGGCAATGCGTAAAAACCCTGCTGGTGCAGGGGCATGACATCCCTGTCGTAGCACTGGTGCTGCGCGGCGACCACGAGCTGAATACTATCAAGGCAGAAAAGCTGGCAGAAGTTGCGGCGCCCCTGACCTTTGCCAGCGTGGATCAGATCCAGGCGGTTGCCGGTTGCCAGGCTGGCTCCATTGGACCATTGGGCCTCGACATCCCGGTAATCGTCGATCACAGCGCTGCCCACCTGGCAGATTTCGTATGTGGTGCCAACGAAGATGGATGGCATTACAGCGGCACCAACTGGGATCGTGACCTCCCCGAGCCTCAGGCAGCTGATATTCGCAACGTGGTAGAAGGCGATCCCAGCCCGGAAGGCACGGGCACCCTGTCTATCCGCCGCGGTATCGAAGTTGGGCACATCTTTCAGCTGGGCGCCAAATACAGCGAGGCTATGAATGCCACCTGCCTGGACGAAAAGGGCCGTACCGTCACCATGATCATGGGCTGCTACGGTATCGGCATTTCACGTATCGTGGCGGCAGCTATCGAGCAGCATCATGATGAAAAAGGTATTATCTGGCCAGCCGCGATTGCACCATTTGACATCATGCTGATCCCTCTCAATATGCACAAATCGCAGCGATTGCGAACAAGCATCGAGGATTTGTACCTGACCCTGAAGCATGAAGGTTTCGATGTCATGCTGGACGATCGCAAGGAACGCCCCGGTGTGATGTTTGCAGACAATGATCTTATCGGTATCCCCCACCGGCTGGTGCTGGGTGAACGTGGCCTTGATGCGGGCATGGTCGAATACAAATACCGCAACTCGGACGACACGGAAGAAATCCCCCTGAAAAACCTGGTAGATTTTCTCAAGTCGCGCCTCAAATCGACCGATTAACTGGATAGCCCCAGCGTAACGGCCAACTAGTCTTTCATTCAGGAAATGCTCGCCAAGGCGCAGAGACACCCATTTAAAAACATATTGATAATTCTCCTGGCGATCTTTGCGCCTTGGCGAGAAAAACCCCAGCATTTATCAACAGAAACGATCGAATGATCTGGAAAACTCCATGAGTAACATTCGCCTGATAAGCAGATGCCCTGTATCCCCTAAGACTGTTCTGCCATGTATTCTCATGGCAATGATGACAGCCTTCTGGTTCACACCCGTGCCGGCATCCGTGGACGCCGCACCGGACGAGAAATTGCGCAAGATCCTGGTCGATGCCATTCAGGACAGCAGCAGCTTCCCCGATCATTTTGAGGCCGAGGTGTGGCTGCTCGACATGTCCAGTCGCCTCAGCAGCAGGGTCAGGGATGACCATGCGCGCATCTCCCTGCTCAAGCTGATTCACCATGAGGCCAGCCGGGCAGAGCTGCCACCGGAGCTTGTGCTGGCAGTTATCGAGGTTGAAAGCAATTTTGACCGCTGGGCCGTGTCATCCGCAGGCGCCCAGGGGCTCATGCAGGTGATGCCATTCTGGCTCAAGAAAATCGGGCGTCCTGATGACAGCCTGCAAAACCCCGGCACCAACCTGCGCCTTGGCTGCACGATCCTGCGGTATTACCTCGACATGGAAAAGGGTGACCTGGGCAAGGCACTGGCTCGCTATAATGGCAGCCGGGGGAAAACCTGGTATTCAAGACGGGTACTGGATGCCCTGAGCACACGCTGGTATCGCCAGTAGCTTCAGGAATCCCCGGCGAAATTCCTTTCCAGTTCCTCGATAGTTTCCGGGCTGATCGATTTACTGCCACTCTCCCGCAGCAGTTCAATCAGATCCCCGATTGCACTGCCGTAATCTTCTGGCGTCAGCTCATCAACTTTGCCTTCACGAGAACGCGTCATCATCTCCTTGATGTCCAGCTTGTCAGGAGCAAGTTCGTTCAGTAGCGGCAAATAGCGCCACAGCAGACCCTGATCCGCCTCCAGTGAACCGATATAGCCCCGGATTTCGCAACGCACAGGGTACTCGAGCCGGTTCTTCACCAGCAACCAGGTCACCACCCCGACAACCGATGCGGGGATCATCATCAACCAGACCAGTTTGGCAAACACCGTGTAGCTTACCACCTGGTTCTGCCAGCCATAATAGCCGATCGCGAAACCAGCGCTGTAGATAATGAAGGCAGCCAGCACACCGAACAGTATCGCCTTACCCTGTGCCGGTCGGGTCTTCTTTTGATAATCCAGTCGCTCGAGATCGAAAGTGGTTTCCAGTTGTTTGAGCAGGTCCCTTTTATAGCGACGTTTGTTTTTTTTCTGTGCCATTACCTGATTCGTTATTATCCCTGAAGAACTATACCTGACGGCATTACTCGTCCGTCACACAACCTTCAGAAGCATTTTTTACATTCTTGATGTATTTATAGAGTGTGCCACGGCTTGCCTTATACGGTGGCATTTCCCATGCATCACGGCGCTG
>JAJRUV010000022.1 GCA_024277595.1 Gammaproteobacteria bacterium | reverse complement strand
AACGGTCGTCTCCTTTGTCTCGGCACCGGTTATCGCCTACATCAACTATCGGGTGATGCATGGCAATACCATCAGCAAGGCTGACCGGCCCGACCGCCTGACAACTTTGTGGAGTCGTCTGGGGATAGCGGTCATGGCGATCTTCAGTCTGGCCTATCTGTGGCTGGTGGTAGTGAGGTAGCCCGTATTCGGAGGATTTGGATGACGGATGCAGGTATTTGCCGTGCATACGCATGTGGTGGTAGTTGATCCATAAAAAAGGAGGTTCAAATGAGCAACTTGCAGTGCCCTCTTTATGACAGGATAATGCAGTTTGAATTTGGGTCGGAAGATGACGAATTCTCGTTTAGTGACAGGCTCTGCAGAGAGAATCTGTGGAGCGAAGAATACACCGAGCTATGCATAAAGGAGTATAAAAAATTCCTGTATCTTGCAATGATATCTGAACGGGAGGTTACCCCTTCAGATCAAGTAGATCAGGTGTGGCATCTTCATCTCTTGTATACCAAATCCTATTGGTTCGAGCTCTGTCAAAACGTACTGAAAACATCCCTTCACCATATACCAACCAAAGGCGGGGCCGCCGAGCTGGAGAGGTTCAGGGAACAGTACCGGTACACGCTGAAAAAATATGGGGAAACGTTTGACGAGCCTCCGCCGACAGAATTCTGGCCGGATATCGATAGCAGATTCAAGAGCACAGACAAATTCATCCAAGTAAATTCCGATGATTTCAAGCCATACAAGAACCCATTGTCCATATTACCGGTTTTTGTTCTTTTGTTGATAGCGTACTCACTGGACAATATTGCTGTTGCAAACATGATAGTAGGATATGTGACTTTTCGAATAGTCGAATGGATACTCAAGCCCAGGTTATCTGGTCGATCCAGTACCAGTAAAGGGTGTGGTGGTGGAGGGTGTGGTGGAGGGTGTGGTGGAGGATGATATTCAGGCCCTTCTCCAGTTCGATAGCCCGAGGATCTTGCAATCCAGGATTCCGGAAATCTGTTCTGTGGAGATCGTAAGAGAAGAACCACTTTGCGCTTGTGCTTCGCCATAAAGTTCATGCCATGGCGACAAACTGATTTCCTTGTTCCGTTCGAACTTTTCGCTCACCAACCACCTGTACTACCCAAATAATCAAAGGCATCCCTAATCCCTCGATGAAGAAAGTTCGCTCTCTTCCGCGCTACGCTCGGCGCTGGAGGTACTGCTCATGCTGGTGACCGTGTTCATGCAGCGCCAGGGGCTTACCAGTCTTTGAGTTCTCGAATAAGCCCCTGCGCCTTTGAGACGCTCACGACTATTCGAGAGTCAACTGACATAAACAATTCGTAACTATTCAGCTCACCCCTGAAATTTGCCATTTCTGCGTTAAAAAATGACCATTTACCCGTGTAAACTCACATTTTTCGCCTTGAACTAACAAATTTCAGGGGCAATCTGAACAGTTACATACTCATTTTCAACTATGCTGAATAGTTACAACAATTCTTCAGTAACCAGCCCTAACGTGAAGACTTGCTATGACGCCCCCCATATTCTTTCCGCAACGGTTTTTTACCGAGTCATCCAATGCGTAAGCTTTTATGCGGCTTGATGAGACTTTTTGTTGTGTATGGATTGTTGGCTCTTGACGTTTCATGAGGATTCCTGGCTATTTCTGTTTGTCACGCAAGAACGCCTTTCGTTGGCAGAAATCGCCTGTTCCACGGTTTTTTTATCGGTTGCATCAAGCAGTGCAGCCAGATTATCCATACCAGGAAGGTTCTCCGGAGCAACTGCTGCCTGGAGATGTGTGGCGGAAAAAAGTGCCAGAATGGCGAATGCAATACCCTTTGCTGAAATCATATTCTATCTTCCTTAACTACGTTAAAAATGAGATCCGCTTTACAACGGGAAGTTCTACCTCATATTTGATACCTCGCTGTGCATCAAACGCTACGCTATCCAATAACAACTCCGGCGACAAGATGTGAATTCATAACTCCTGCTCCATATCTCTACAACAGAGAACCAATCGATCAGCATCCGGAACGAAGGATGCCGTAACACGGAATTCCACCACCCCATCAATCGCTTTCCAACCAAACCCCAGGCCGAGTCTACGAAAGTACTCAAGGCGGTGGGGCGATGATTGTGGACAAATTTAGCAAGGAGGTGTCAGAGGCAGTGACAGAATCGGGACAGCGCCGTGCAGCTGTGTGTGAAGTGGAAAGTATAACTTAAACTCGGGTGATTTTTATCTTGATTATGGGGTCCACTTTACCCACACCATGCTCCTGAACAATCCTGGCAAACAGGTTGAGCAGCGTCATATCTTCCAGGCTACCGTTAAAATCCGCTGCCAGTCGCGGGCTTGCCACTACCACAACCAGACTCTGCGCCCGGGAGATGGCAACATTCAGCCGATTCCTGTTCAGCAGAAAACTCACACCACGCGGCGCTTGCTGCAGGTCGCTGGCGCACAGGCTCAGAAACACCACCGGTGCCTGCTGGCCCTGAAATTTATCGACACTCCCGACCCTGGCCTAGTCGCCCAGAGCCTGCTTGAGGATGTTGACCTGATGGTTGTAGGGGGCCACGAACAGCATCTGCTCCCAGCCGATACGCCGGGTATTTCCCGCTTTGTCGGTGAACTGCCTTCCTGACAGTTGCCTGGCCAGATCAGAAATAACAGCGGCTTCCTCCTCGCTGACTTGCGAGTTTCCCTCATGTTCAACCGGAATGAAAATAATCCCGGCCTCCTTGTCCAGCGGCCCCTGATATCCATCCGGAACCTGAATGGTCTGCCGGTCATTGTCAGCGGCTGTCTTTAGCCGCCCTTCATAGATCGCTTCGGAGATAAACCGGTTTACTTCCGGGTACATGCGGTAGGTGGCACCCAGAAAAACCCCCAGCTCTGCCGAAATTGTGGCGTACTCCTGTAGCAGATATTCCAGTACCGACTGACCACTCTCCCCTGGATGAGTCCCCTGCACCGGTTGCCCCAGTTGCATCTGATCGCCTTTGAGCACCAGATTGGACGCGGACCAGCTCATGCCGACCAGATTGGCGACCGCAACCTGCCCGGCCTCATCCACAAACAGATAGGCTCTTCTCCGGTCGTGTGAGTGAAAATCAGCCTGAAATGTAGAACATCGAGTCCATATCCGGAAGCGAATACTGCCTGATTTCAAGCTTAAAATACTCAGTATCCTTAATCCCTCTTGCACGCTTACGAATCATGCCAATGGCAATATTT
>JAJRUV010000021.1 GCA_024277595.1 Gammaproteobacteria bacterium | reverse complement strand
GAAAATCCCATGGAGGTATCAACTGGCATGCCCTGATCGATAGCGGTAATGGAACAGCCCGATCCAAGCTGCAGGGAGATAACCCGGCCACCACCCTTGACCTCCGGCCGAATCTCCCGCCAGCGCTGCCACATGGCTCGGTGGGCGATACCGTGAAACCCATAGCGGCGAATACCATAGTGCCGACACAACTCCTGCGGCAGCGCGTAGCTGGCCGCCACCTCTGGCAAAGAGCAGTAGAACGCCGTATCAAACACCGCCGCCTGGGTCGTCCGTTCACTCAGCAAGCGGCGGGCAATCCGGATCCAGGCCAGTGCGGGCGGATTGTGCAACGGAGCCAGGGATATCAGATGTTCGATCCCCGCTTCCACCTCCGCATCGATCAGACAGGGTGCGGTAAATCGTGTTCCACCGTGAACCACCCGATGCACCACCAGCGTGATTTCAGCAGCATCGCTTGAAGAGACAAACCCTTTCAGCAGTGACGGGGCAGGCTCATCCACATCGCCATAGTGCCGTTCATCCAGGCGCACCAAGCTGCCACCGCTCTGCCTGAACAGCGCCAGACGCAAAGAAGAACTTCCGGCATTGATAATCAAAAGTGTCATTGAGCTAATACAGATTCCCGATTCCGATAGATGGCCTCACATGGAATTGCGAGGGACAAGAACAACCCCGACGAACGTAAACCAGCCTCGGTATTTCACTAGGAGTCTGTCGGGTTTGGGTAATCGTAGCGAGCTGGTGGGAGATCGAGTCAAAATGTTTCCGGTTTTGAGGCGAATAGTGGGGCTATTTAACGAAAAACCGGGGACATTTTGGCCGCTCTCCCATCAGCGCAGTAGATTATTCCCAAATCCGACAGACTCCTAGATAAACAAGACACTGATGGAATTTGAAAACATGCTTGGCAAACGGCCCGAAAATTATTAACTACAACAATAAGCATATCGTGGCCGGATAAATAAGTTTTCGTGGTTTCGCAATTTTCATGCATGGCATCATACCAAGAGTCCAGAAACCGCCCTCACCGACGGGACAATTTGCTCTCGAATTTTGTATTCTTCCGAGCAATGGTTACCAGTGGCATACGTTCGTACAAACGAGTTGGTTCTTGCCCGAGCCGTTGCTCGTAAATGGCGGTATAGGTCAGCACTCGTTTCACATACTTGCGTGTTTCATTGTACGGAATACTCCCAATCCAGCGATCAGCGGCGATGGGGTTTTGTTCCGGCAGCCAGCGTTTGACCCGATGAGGGCCAGCATTGTATGCAGCTGTGGCCAGTACGGCGTTCCGGTTGAACTGTTGATATCTGCCGCTGAGATAGGTGGTACCAAGACGTATATTGGTATCCGGTTTCAGCACATCCCCCGGAATTTTAACGCGGGACTTGATCTCTCTGGCAACCTCGCGAGCAGTGGCGGGCATCAGCTGCATCAGACCGAGGGCACCGGCATGAGAGCGGACATCATCCATAAAAGCGCTCTCCTGCCGAATCAGCCCATAGACCCAGGCAGGATCGATCCCGCTACTACGGGCTTCCCTGAATATCTGCTCCCGGTAGAGCAAAGGGAAACGCATGCTGAGGTCATCCATGTGATCGGAGCGACCCAGGGTAAATATGACACGATCATGCCAGCCCCAGGAGTCAGCCAGCTTGGCCGCCTTGAGCAGGTCGTCCCCCTGCAAATGTGGCAGCATGTAACTCCATTCATGCCGTGCCGGAGTGATGCGCCCCAGCTGATAGAGTTCGCCGGCACGCTGGATGGCAGGAACTCTGGCGATTGGTTGCAACTCCTGCTCTGAAAAAGTGAGCAGTCGTTGCTCAAACTGGTAAGGCTGTTTTAGCTGATCTGCAGCCAGGAAACCGTGGTAACTCCGGTTTGTGGCAAGTCTGCGATAGATTGAGCTGGCTTGTTGCTGCTCTCCCAGAGCCTCCAGGGCACGGGCACGCCAATAACTCCACTCCTGTCCGGCCTTTTCCTCATCACTCAGCTTATCCAGCCATTTGAGCGTTTCTTTCCAGTCTTCCTGGCGCAGGGCAAGACGGATCCGCCACTCACGCACTGCTTTGGTGCTGTAGAGAGAGTCAACCCTGGAGAGCCACTCCAAACCTGCGGGGTCATGCCGCCACGCCAATCTTAATCCAAGACTGCGTGTCACCTCGGCTTTTTCCGCAGGGGTAAACTTGAAACGTCCCTGCAGAGTGTTCCAGCTGGTTGTTGCCTGTTCGAACTCATTTCTGGCCAGGCGTTTGATGGCCTTAACCAGAATACGGCGTGTAGCCTGCCTGTCACTGCCCGAGGAACTTATCTGCACCACCTGTCCGGGCTGGCGATGAAGTTTCGCCAGCTGTTTTATTCTGCTTCTCTCGACGCTGGATAGAGTTCGCGCAAGGTCGTTGGCCAAAGAAATTTGCCCTTGTTCCAGAGCAAGATAAGCGCGCTGCCGAATCAGCTCATGGTTGATTTTTCCGGTCTTGCGTCCGGCCTGAAAAATCGGCTCGCAATTCGAAGGCCGTTTGCGGCCAGACAACCATAACTCGTCAACATCCTCCAGAGCCTTGTTTTTTTGTCCGGTTCTGAGTAGGGCAGTGCGGTAATAACACTGCTGCGAGATATTCCCGCCGGGTAGATAGTGGGCCAGGTAATCCTTCCATCTTTTCTTTTTCGCCAGATGTTTCAGCAACGCATCGCGCAACATCGGGGCAAGAGGCGTACTGCCGTACTTATAGAAAAACAGGGAAAACTCGTCGCTTCCTGCCGTAGCAATGTGTTGACGAAGGTTTTTGTAGACAAGATAAGGGTAGAGAGGATAGTCCTGCAACCCTGGCAGAAGAGCGTTGTACCGGGCATACTGCTTTTTCAACAATGCTCGCTCGGCCTGTAGAAACAGCTCCCGCTGCTGTTCCAGAGTGCCAGCAATCGTACTCGATGCAAGCAGCGAAAAAATCAGGCCAGCTCCCATGGCGACGAGGATACGTGTGTTGATTTTCACCCGGTGGACTCCTTGTTAATCCCTTAATACTCTATTTTCGGTCCGAAGGCGAATTTCTTTAGCTGGCTATGCACTTAACTCAACCACCCGCTAGATGTTGTAGTCGGTCGCTGGCGATCATTACATGCGAAACTGGGGCGCAATCTACGGCCTGCTCCATCAAGCGGTAGAACAGCAAACCACGAGCTTTCGATTTGCGGCGATTAAACCGAAAGGTGAACTCATCAAAATAATACGCAAGATGCGATCGGCGAATTGCGCCTTGATGAATCCCAAGCTACCATCGGTTCAGCAGGGAGGCAACGAGGGGAACTCGTGGCATCACAACATGGGCCGGGTCTCCGCTTGCAGATATGTTGGTAACAATGTGTTCATATCCCCGCCGGTTAAGGCCATTGTAGCCGACCCATCCATCAGTATTGATCTCCGCTCCTGGTGCCACATGAGCCGTAACAAACGCATGAAGGCTGGCGGAGGATACATCCGGAATAGTAGACGATGCGTATTCTGCCGAGGCCACGGTCGCGGATTTCTGCGGCTATCGCTACAATCGATTTTCGTTTAGCGCCACGACCCCGAGTTTTCTTGCCAATACCTCCAACGCAGGTTTCGTCGACTTCAACACTTCCAGTGAGTTGCTCTCGGCCTGGGCGCGCCACTGCTCTGCGCAACTTATGGAGCCAATTTCATGCCGTATGGTAGCTGCCCAGCCCAAGCACCCGCTGCAGGTTCAGAGCGCTAGAAGTCTGTCGGGTTTGGGTAATCGTAGCGAGCTGATGGGAGATCGAGTCAAAACATTCCCGGTTTTGAGGCGAATAGTGGGGCTATTTAACGAAAAACCGGGGATATTTTGGCCGCTCTCCCATCAGTGCAGTAGATTATTCCCAAATCCGACAGACTCCTGGCACCATACTCCTGACTCGTGACAAACCATATTGCAAGAAACCACGTACGAAGTGGCTTGTGCGTTCTGTGAAACAATGTTCCGACAGTGACGGAAGTTTGCCGCTTACACTTTGCTAAACCACTCGTCGAATTCTTCGAATGTTCCCGGATAATCAATGCCAACAACTGGGAGCCTCGATTCTTCCATGGGTAGCGCCCCTATAGTGCTGTAAATTCAGGTAGGCCACCATGGCCACCTTTCGCAGGATTGGTGTTGATATCATCAACCAACGAGAAGGAGAAGACCACGATGGCCGAGTATGAGGTTAAAGTGAATGAGGCGCTGCTGTCCAATCTGCTGAGCGGCGGCAAGGAAGGGCTGGGCGAGCGGGTGGAGAGCGTGCTGAACCAGGTGCTGGAGGTGCAGGCCGGGGAGCAGTTGGGGGCGGGCCGCTACGAGCGCAGAGAGGAGCGGACGGGCTACCGGAACGGGTACCGTGCCCGGCATCTCTACAGCCGCGTGGGGCCGCTGACGCTGCGAGTGCCACAGTTCCGTGACGGGGCCTTCTCCACGGAGATTTTTCAGCGTTACCAACGCTCCGAGCAGGGCCTGGTACTGGCGCTGATGGAGATGGTGGTGAACGGGGTCTCGACCCGCAAGGTGACGAAAATCACCGGGGAACTGTGCGGGACGGCGTTCTCGAAGTCGACGGTCTCGCGGCTGTGCGTGGCGCTGGACACCCGGGTACGGGCGTTCAACGAGCGTCCCCTGGAACGGTTTCCGTTTCTGCTGATCGATGCGCTGTACGTGAAGGCCCGGGAGGACGAACGGATCGTGTCCAGGGCGGGGCTGCTCGTCTCGGGCATCCATGCCGAAGGCTACCGGGAAGTGCCGGGGCTCAGGATGGGTGACAGCGAGTCGGAGGGCTTCTGGCGAGACATGTTCGACTGGCTGAAGGGCCGTGGATTGCATGGCGTGGCCTTCGTGGTCTCGGACGAGCACAAGGGTCTGGTGGGTGCGGTGAGGCGGTGCTTCCAGGGCGCGGTCTGGCAGCGGTGCCAGGTACACTTCGGGCGCAACGTGCTCTCGCACACGCCTTTGAAGCGCGGGAGAAGGCCCACGCCCTGATGGAGGAGATGGAGAAAAAGGCTCCCAGGGCCGTGGCCTGCCTGGAAAACGGACTGGAGGATGCCCTGGCGGTGCTTGCGCTGCCGGAGAAATACCGTCGGCGGCTGAAATCGACCAACAGGCAGGAGCGCCTGATTCAGGAGGTGCGGCGGCGGGAGCGGGTGATCCGGATCTTCCCCAATGAGGAATCCGCG
>JAJRUV010000020.1 GCA_024277595.1 Gammaproteobacteria bacterium | reverse complement strand
TGAACCCCATTGCCGCCGCCGCAATAATGGGCGAAAGCAACAAGCCAAATACGGGGTAAAGTATCCCCGCCGCAACCGGCACCCCGGCGGCGTTATAGATAAAAGCAAAGAAAAGGTTTTGGCGGATGTTGCGCATGGTGGCGTGGCTCAAGCGCCTTGCCCGTACAATACCGCGCAAATCACCTTTAACCAGAGTGACGCCGGCACTCTCCATCGCGACATCAGTACCGGAACCCATCGCCACACCGACATGGGCTTGAGCCAACGCCGGTGCATCGTTAATACCGTCACCAGCCATGGCAACGGTATGACCTTCAGCCTGGAGCTGTTTGACCACTTCGGCTTTTTGCTCTGGTAACACCTCGGCCTGTACTTGATCGATATCGAGCCTGGTGGCCACTGCTTCAGCCGTCTTGCGGCTATCGCCAGTGAGCATCACAATTTTGATGCCTTCACCGTGCAGATTACGAATCGCTTCAGGTGTGGTTTCTTTGATCGGATCGGCCACGCCGATCAAACCAGCGGCCTTGCCATCGATGGCGAGTAACATCACCGTCTGGCCTTCGGCGCGCTGACTATCTGCCTGCCGGGGCAGATCACCCGCATCGATCGCCAGATTCTCCAGCAGTTTGATGTTGCCCAGCGCCACCTTGCGACCATCCACCATGCCGGTGACTCCCATGCCGGTGACCGATTGAAAATCATCCGCCTGGGTTAACGCCACACCCCGCTCTTTAGCCCCCTGCACAATCGCTTCGGCCAAGGGGTGCTCGCTGGCTCGTTCCAGACTGGCAGCAAGACGAAGGTTGTCATCCTTCTGAAAGCCTTCTGCTGCCATCACCGAGACCAGCTTGGGCTTGCCTTCGGTCAGCGTGCCGGTTTTGTCCACCACCAGGATATCTACTTTGCGCAACACCTCTAACGCTTCGGCATTTTTGAACAACACACCCATCATCGCTCCCTTGCCGGTGCCAACCATGATCGACATCGGTGTCGCCAACCCCAAGGCACAGGGGCAGGCGATGATCAGTACCGCAACGGCATTGATCACGGCGTAGGCGATGGCGGGCTCCGGCCCCCACACACTCCAGATGATAAAGGTGAGAATGGCGATGACCACCACTGCCGGGACAAAATAACCGGAAACTGTATCGACCAGGCGCTGGATAGGGGCGCGGGAGCGCTGGGCTTCGGCCACCATCTGAACAATTTGTGACAACAAGGTGTCCGAGCCCACTTTTTCGGCGCGCATCAGCAGACTGCCGGTACCGTTGACAGTGGCGCCGATCAAGCGCTCTCCTGCTTTCTTGGCAACGGGCAGTGGTTCACCCGTCACCATCGACTCATCGACGTTGCTTTCGCCATCTATCGCACTGCCATCCACCGGAATCTTTTCGCCCGGACGCACCCGCAAGGTATCGCCCACCTGCACATGCTCCATGGGAATATCCTCTTCGCTGCCATCCTCGCGCACGATGCGCGCAGTCTTGGGTGCCAGCCCCAATAACAGCTTGATGGCGGCATTGGTCTGGCTGCGCGCCCGTAGCTCCAGTACCTGCCCCAGCAGTATCAGCGTGGTAATAACCGCAGCAGCCTCAAAATAGGCCGGCACAACCCCCACCTTATTGAACACTTCTGGCGGAAAAATACCGGGAAAAACCGTGGCGATAACACTGTAGGTCCAGGCCACCGACACACCCAGTCCAATTAGGGTAAACATGTTAAGGTTACGGGTAATCACCGACTGAACAGCACGTTGATAGAATATCCAGCCGCCCCAAATCACTACCGGCGCCGATAAAAACATCTCAATCCACTGGCGCAGATTGGGGTCGATCAGTTCGGCCATCGCGTCCGGCCAGAACTCGGCCGCCATGGCGCTGAAAAAAACCGGAATAGCAAAAATCGCGCTGATCCAGAAACGGCGGCTCATGTAATCCAGCTCACTGGTGTCATCCTCCAGCTCCACCGTGCGCAGCTCCAGCGTCATGCCGCAGATTGGACAGTTACCCGGTTCATCGCGAATAATCTCGGGATGCATGGGGCAGGTATACTCCGTTTTGGTCGCAATCGCGGGAACTCCTTTCGGTTCCAGTGCCATGCCGCATTTCGGACAGATGCCCGGCCCCTGTTGTTCTATTTCAGGGTGCATGGGACAAGTGTATATCACCGCCTCATCCCCGGCCTTTCCTGAAACAATCGATGCGCTCGCTGTGATATCGGCATCAGATTTGTCACCACAGCAGGCGTGAGCTTTTGTCGTCTGCTCAGGTGATGAGAATTTTTTCCCCTTGCAACAACAGCCGCTCTTTTCGCCCTTGTCTTTCAACAGATATCGAGCCGGTGATGCCAGAAAACTGTTCAAACAGGTTGCGCTGCAGAAATAGTGCATCTTGCCACCATGCTCTGCGCTATGCTCTGACTCTTCGGTGACAGTCATGCCACACACCGAATCGGTCAGCGGTTCGCTCTGCAGGTAGCTGGAGGGGTCAGCCTCAAACTTGCGCAGGCAGTTCTCACTGCAAAAACGGTAAGTGTTTCCGCTGTGTTCCGCTTGATAGTTCGTATCTTCCGCAACTGCCATGCCGCAAACTGGATCAGTCTTCATATTCTATTTCCTTTATTTGTTTAATTTGCTGATTCAATCAAATGACAAATCCCGTCACCATCGGGCTCACCATCCGGCATCGATTGCCACTTCTCCAACGCGTCATCCATCCGTTGCAGCAGCGCATCCAGCTCTACCAACCTGGCCCTGTATTCCCCAATACGCTGGCTGATAATGAGGCGTACTTCAGGACAAGGTGACCGCCCCTTGCTGCTATGGTCAATAATTGTCTGGATATCATGCAGGGTAAAACCAAGCCCCCTAGCACGGCGAATAAACGCCACCTTTTGAAGATCGCCGTCACTGAACAGCCGGTAACCGTTATCAGGATCACGTAACGGCGTTAACAGACCGATACGCACATAATGGCGTATCGCATCCGGTGTCGTTTGTGTTTCCTTTGACAATCCGCTGACCGTCAACATATCGTTCACCACAGATGTTTTTGGTGTTGTCCTGGTAACTTTCTCTAAGTGTAGAACATGGGTGCTGCACACAGGTCAATCATTTTTTCAGTCGGCATGAACAGCTGGTCGCAGAGAAAACAGCCATCCCGAATTTCCACCGAAGCACAATTTTATCTTTCCGGTTCAAATGCATCCTCCGTCCAGGGATCAAAACCAGAAACGCACCCCTGCCACCAGCCGCGTGTCATCCGTTGCCTGCCCGGCGGTACGGGCGTAGTCGGCCGTGCCGCCATAACTTCCCGTCCACTCGATGCCGACGTAGGGAGCAATCTCCCGCCGTATTTCATAACGCAGACGCAGACCCGTGGATAGAACAGACAGGCCGGAGCCGATGCCACGTTCACTGTCGTCCTTGCCGTAAAAATCCACCTCTATCCGTGGTTGCAGGATCAGTCGCTGGGTAATCAGCAGCTCGTACTCCGCCTCTATGCCCAGCGTTGTCCGCCCCTCCTCGCCAAGATAGCCGGTAACATCCAGTTCAAACCAGTAGGGAGCTAGGCCCTGAAAACCAAAAGCAAGCCAGCTTCGATCCGACCCTTCACCGCTGTCGTAACGCAGACCTGCCTGCATGTCCCAAAATGTTGCCACGGCGTGACTCCACAACAGCTCGGTGTCGGCCTCTTCCAGCGTGCCGCCGTCAACCTCTCCTTCCGCCTTCAACACCAGACGGTTGTAATCACGTCCATACCAGGCCTGGATATCGTAGGTCACCCAACTGTTCTCTTCGCCATTGACCACCTCCAGACGATCCGCCAGCAGTGAAGCAAAGTTTTGTTCATCGGCGAAACGGGGTCTTGGAATCGGGCCAAAATCATACCCGCCGGAATAGGCGTGGGGATCGCGGGCGCCAGCGGGTGCCGCCCCTCCCTGCATGGAGGGTGCCACCATTTTTTCACCACTTTTTTTTATCTGTTTCGTGTGCTCCATTCTCCGCATGGAGCTATCATTTTGCGCCCAGCCGGGAGTAATACCGACATTCATCAGCAGCGCACCAATCAATAACTGTTCTTTTTTCATTTTCATCACCTTTTTCCTTGCAGCTGCCGGATTCAAGACACCACAACTTCGCGGAACATTCCCGCATCCATGTGGTAGAGCAAATGGCAGTGCCAGGCCCAGCGGCCAAGTGCATCGGCGGTGACCAGAAAGCTGACCCGCTGCGCCGGTTGCACACTGATCGTATGACGACGGGTCAGAAACCGCCCGTTTGGATCTTCCAGCTCGCTCCACATGCCGTGCAGATGCATGGGGTGGGTCATCATGGTATCGTTGTGTAGGATCACCCGCAGCCGCTCGCCGTGGTGAAAATGGATCGGGGTGGATTTCCCGAACTCCAGACCATCGATCGACCAGGTGTAGCGTTCCATGTTGCCGGTGAGATGGAGCTCGATATCACGGCCGGCGCCCCGCTCGTCCAGCGGTCCACCGATGGTGCGCAGATCCGCATAGGTGAGTACCCGGCGGCCGTTGTTGCGCAACCCGATACCGGGCTCATCGAGATTGGTCCGCGGAGTATCGACGCGCATGTCCACACCGGGACCGTATTCGCTGCTGGCGTGGCGTACCGGTACCGCAGTCGATCTTTTCCCGCCGGACATGTCGTGGCCGCGCATATCCATGCCCTTCATCCCGGCCATCGCACCATCCTGCCCTATCGCTCCCATCATGTCGGTCATGCTCAACCACTGAGGCTGATCCAGTTCCGGCACCGGCGCGCTGAGGCCGGCTTTGGTGGCGAGGGTGCCACGGGCGTAACCGGTGCGATCCATGGATTGTGCGAAAATAGTGTAGGCCTCGTCCCGTGGTGTCACCACCACGTCATAGGTCTCACCCGGCCCGCAGCGAAATTCGTCCACCGTCACCGGCTCCACATCCTGTCCGTCCACATGCACCACGGTCATCTTCAGGCCGGGAATGCGCACGTCGAAATAGCTCTGGGTGCCGGCACTGATGAAACGCAGCCGCACCCGCTCACCGGGTTTGAACAGGCCGGTCCAGTTACCCGCCGGCGTGGTGCCGTTCATCAAATAGGTGTAACCGTAGGCAGAGATGTCCGCCAGATCGGTGGGACTCATGCGCATCCGGTTCCACATGCGCCTTTTTTTCAGCGCCGCACGCACGCCGTCATCTGCAACATCGCGGAAGAAATCCACCACGGTCGGCTCGTTGAAGTTGTAGTAGTCACTGCGTTTCTTCAGCCGGGCGAAAATGTCCATCGGATCCTTGTCGGTCCAGTCGGACAGCTGCACCACGTAGTCGCGATCGGCGCGAATGGTGTTGCCCGCTGCCGGTTCGACAATGATTGTGCCGTACATGCCGGTCTGCTCCTGGAACCCGGAATGGGAGTGGTACCAGTAGGTACCCGACTGCTCTACCTTGAAGCGATAGACAAATGTTTCACCGGGCGCAATGCCAGGAAAACTGATACCGGGTACACCATCCATCTGATAGGGCAGAATGATGCCGTGCCAGTGAATGGAGGTCGAAACACGCATACGATTGGTGACACTGATGGTTACCGTATCGCCTTCCCGCCATCGCAGTATCGGCGCGGGAAGGGAGCCGTTGACGGTAGTAGCCATCGCCGGATTGCCGGTGAAGTTGACCGCAGTCTCTTCGACAATGAGGTCGAACTCCTTGCCGCTCAATACCGGCGCACTGCCGGTCGTGGTAGTGACCGAAGGCCCGGCCCACGCCGGTCTGATCAGCGGCGCCAGCCCAAGCAGCACACCCCCGGTGGCCAGTCCCTGGACAAATTTTCGGCGGGGTAAATCAGGTTTAGCCTGCGAAACCGGGAGTATCTGTTTCATCTGCGTCATCCTCTACTAAAAAACGGGGGCATCAGGGTTGGTTATTCGGTTTACATACTACGTGACGGAGGCTGTCACCATGATGACCAGCGGATGACAGTTTTGTAATCCCGCCGCCATCTTCACGACAGGTTCCGTGGGTTATTCTGATTTCGAAAAGAGCAAGATCCCGGACTGTTTTTCTGTCAGACGAATGACCGAATCACGGTCAGAAACCACCGAATGCAGATGGAAAAAACAAGTCTGTCTGCAGACGATTCAGGCACACCACGAGGTGATAGAGCATGGATAGAAATATCTTCCGAAAGATATCGATTGTCGGCATACTGGCCACCATCCTGATACCCAGGCTTGCATTTTCCGAATCAGACAACCCTGCCGACCCACCCTCTGAATATCGAGACTCCCGCATGGATGGAGCAATGAGCGACATGCAACAAAAATATATGGATAAGGGCAAAATGGCGACGAACATGGAAAACCGCATGGAGATGGCGCACGGATTTCCCCACCCGTTTTTCAACCACATGGGCATTCCCGACATGGAGGGAATGGTAAGCGCGAGAGTAACTGGGTATCGCCAGGGTGCCGACGGTGAAGAGTCCAGCGGAGACTACGGCTTTCATCTGGAAGCCGGAATCTACGAACATCTCGGGCTGCATATTCGCAATAACGAGATCAAGCAGAGCCCCCGCACCGATGTCATGCTGATGTACTCCGTTTTGCAGGATGCCGAAGGGGAGAGCGGAATATCCATCTTCGGCGGCGCACTGATCCCGTCCGGCACCATTCCCAACAATCAGGATGACGTGATCGGCGCATTCGGCCTGTCCGGCCGCAAGGTTTTCGGCGACACGGCCATCTTTGACGGCAACGTCCACTACATGCCGGAGATGGAGATGACCGAGATCGGACTTTCCGGAATCTATAAAGCCAGCAGCTCCCTGTTTCCGATTATCGAAATAGAGAGCAAGGTCACAGAAGACACCACGATGGTCTCCATGCTCCCGGCGCTGAAATTCAAACTGAATCCTGAACTGTTTCTGGGTGTGGGTTCCCAGTTTCCCCTCACCTCGGACAAGGAGTTTGATGCCCGGGCGCTTGTTCAGATAGACGCGGCATGGTAAACATAACCGACGAAGCACCCTGTTTACCATCAGGGCAATATTATCGTTACATAGGGGACAATGAAACTTCTGGTTGTTGAAGATGAAATCAAAACCGGCGAATATCTCAAGCAGGGACTGAGTGAAGCCGGTTTTATGGTCGATCTGGCCCACAACGGACTGGATGGCCATCATCTGGCAATGACGGAACAGTACGACCTGGCAATCCTCGACGTGATGCTGCCGGATGTGGACGGCTGGCGTATTTTGAAATCAATACGCGAATCCGGCAAGGACATTCCGGTACTGTTTCTCACTGCCCGCGACAGCATCGACGATCGGGTCAAGGGACTGGAACTGGGAGCAGACGATTACCTGGTCAAACCGTTTGCCTTTGCCGAGCTGCTGGCCCGCGTACGTACCCTGTTGCGGCGCGGGGCAGTCACCACCACCGAGCTGAATCTGCGCATCGCCAATCTGGAGCTGGATCTGGCCCGCCATCGCGCCAGCCGGGGTGGCAAGCGGATCCACCTCACCGCCAAGGAGTTCACCCTGCTGGAACTGCTGGTGCGCCGCCAGGGTGAAGTGCTGCCCCGTTCCCTGATCGCCTCCCAGGTCTGGGATATGAATTTTGACAGCGACACCAACGTCATTGACGTCGCTATCCGCCGCCTGCGTGCCAAGATCGATGACGCTTTTGAACCCAAACTGATTCAGACCGTGCGCGGCATGGGATATATGATCGATATGGCAGACACCGACACCGATGCACCTTCAAAATGAAACGGCCCACATCGCTGACACTAAGGCTTACCCTGATGTTCAGTGCTGTTGCCACAGTGGTACTGCTTACTTTCGGTCTAATCATCGAGCGCTCCCTCGACAAACATTTCGAATCAGAAGATATCAAGGAGCTGGAGATGATTGCTCAGGTAGTGGAACAATCACTCTCCACCCTGGAATACAATCATGATTTAGCCCAACTCAAACAGCGTTTCGATGACCTCGTGGTCGGTCACCATGGGTCAAAGCTGCGCATCAGCGATGCGGCAGGGAAACTGCTTTATAGCAGTCCCGGGCTGGATCTTTCCCGGGTTCCCCAGCCGTCTGCCGAACAGCTTCCGCAGGGTGCCATCCAGCACTGGAACGACGGCAAGTACAACTACCGCATTTTAATTCGACAGATTACCGGCAACAACGGCGCTTCCTATACCGTCATCACCGCCGTTGCCATCGACTTTCATCTCCGCTTTCTCAACACCTTCCACCGCACGCTATGGCTGATGGTACTAGGCGGCATCATTGTGATGGGCATTATGGGCTGGATGGCAGTACGGCACGGCCATCGACCGTTGCACAACATGGTCGACAAAATCGGCCGCATCAACGCCAGTGAACTGAACACCCGCCTCGCTCCCGAAGCGGTACCGGCTGAACTTACCGATCTGGCGGAATCATTCAACGAGCTGCTGCAACGTATGGAACAAGCCTTCAGCCGGCTCTCCAACTTTTCCGCCGACATCGCCCATGAACTGCGCACCCCCGTCACCAACCTGATGACCCAGACCCAGGTCGCCCTGTCCCAGGCGCGCAGTGTGGAGGAATATCAGGAGATCCTCTACTCCAACATGGAAGAGTATGAACGCATGGCGCAGATGATCGGCAACATGCTGTTCCTGGCCAAAGCCGACAACGAACTAAACCCGCTCCACATGGAACATATCGATCTGGAGAGCGAACTGCACAACCTGTTCGACTACTATGAAGCTTGGGCCGAGGGGGAACATGTGTCCTTAAAACAGGAAGGAACCGCCCAGTTTCAAGGCGACCGTCTGATGCTGCGCCGCGCCCTTAGCAACCTGCTCTCCAACGCCATTCACTACACACCGGAAAACCAATCCGTAACCGTCCGGCTCAGCCAAACCGATCAGAGCATAACGATCGTCGTACAGAATCCCGGAGCCCCACTCCCCGCCGAACATCTCTCCAGAATTTTTGACCGCTTCTACCGCACCGATTTCTCTCGGAAACGCAGCGGCGAAGGAGCAGGATTGGGCTTGGCCATCGTAAAAACAATCGTCGAATCCCACGGCGGAAAAATAGTCGCCACCTCCGGCCAGAGCGGTACGCGATTCATCATCACCCTGCCGGGTTGAGAGAGGATCATATTACCACCAAACCAGGGTTTTCCTGCGGTTTTTTATGCTGTTTCGGCACTCAGAACAAGAAGGCTACGCAAAACCAAATAATAAACCCAGTTTCAGGACATTAACAGGCTGTTGAAAAAGCCTCGGGCGAGTGCGAGACAAGGCGGAATTCGGCGAAAAAGCGCAGTTTACACGGAGTAAATGAGCATTTTGAGCCGGATTCCAACGCCGGATTGTGCCGCATGAGGCTTTTTCAACAGCCTGTTAAAACCGGAAGTCGTTTCGCGCACGTTCCTGTGCTTGTTTTTTATCTGTATATTTAATATGTCCGGTTGCTAACTTCATGCGACTGCATGAAGTTGGGCTACGGTTTTTTCTTTTATTTTTGTGGATGAAGTTTGAGGACAATAGCTAACTTGAATAATGGACTTGCCCACCGTTTCTAAAAACAATTCCACCTCACGGTTATGAGGTGACTTTCCCCAGTCCTCACCGATAACGAAAATATCCACATTCAATTCTTTACAAGCAGATGCATATTCCAATTCATAGTAGGGACGTACAATGTCAACACAGCGCAAAGCTTTTAGCATTTCCATCCTTTGCTCAAGAGGAACAACAGGGGCATTTTTTTTATAACTTGCTACCACATCATCTGAAGCAACGCCAACTGCAACAATATCACCTAATGTTTTACAATGCTGGAGTAGCGCCAGGTGACCAACATGTAATAAATCCCAGGTTCCTACAGTGTATACAAGCATTATTGAATTTTTACCTCTAGCAAAATCGAACATGTGTTATTGTAACATACTTATTGGCATCTATAAAAACAGCCAACTACGATATAGTTCACAGTATAATTTTTCGATGAGGAAGAGAGTGATGCCGCAGCCTGGATTTTTCGATTTGGATGAGCGATAAAAAACCAGATGAAAAAGATCCGCTTGTTAGCTTGGATGAAATTATTTATTGGGAAGATTTCAGGAACACGCCGGAAACCATTCGTCAAAAGGAGCGGAAAAGCAATGCCGGTAGAAAATCATTATGATGTGGTGATGATATTTAACGTGTTGGTGCTCCAGCGTTTGTACAACGTATCCGATGATCAAACCGAATATCAAGCAAAAAATCGTTGCTCCTTCTGTCGGTTTTTGGGTTTAACGCCTTCAGATCGAATTCCGGATGCCAAAACAATCTGGTTGTTTCGAGAGCAACTGGTCGAACACGCTCTCATGAAAGCCCTGTTTTTGGATTTCAATGAGCAAATCAACCGCCAGGGATATCAGGAACAACAAGGGAAAATCGTGGATGCCAGCTTTGTTGCTGTCCCCCGACAGAGAAATAACAAACAGGAAAACAAACAAATAAAAAAAGGTGAAATACCCGCCAGATTCAATGAAAATCCACATGTCGGATCACGAAAAAACACCGATGCCCGGTGGGCAAAGAAGAATGACGAAGTACACTTTGGGTACAAGAATCATACGAGTGCTGATAACGACCATAAATTAATTCGTGACTATAAAGTCACCTCCTCAGAAGTGCATGACTCCAGGGGTTTTGAGAAAATACCAGCTGAAAACACCTCGAAGGATGTTTGGGCAGACGGTGCTTATCGGAGCGAAGCGCATGAATCATCCCTGGAGAACAAAGGGTATCGTAGCTATGCACACAAAAAAGCAGCAGAAACAAACCGCTGTCCGAGCGAGACAAAAAGGCGAACAAGCGAAAATCAAACATCCGGGTGGAAATTGAACATGTCTTCGGGTCAATGACGAACGAACAAGGCGGCCTGAATTTCAGAGTGATCGGTTTGGCTCGCAACAACGTTAAGATTGGCATGATGAATATCGCTTATAACATGGGGCGTTTTATGTCGTTGCACAAAATGAGTCTGCCTGCGGTATGAGAAACGAGAGGAAATTACGTCGAAAAGGATTGAATTTCTATTTTTAGAGGCGCTCTTATATTTCTGGAGTTTAGCGTTTCAGAGGAGAAAAAAGCAAAAATATTTCACCAGTAACTTGACATGGCGGCAGGAATCGCGCAGCCGCGCCTTGCAGACCTTTTTAAAAAATCAAAAGGTCTGCAAGGCGCGGCCTTCAGAAAACAAGTCCAACTTCTGGAGGCCGCCATGAACGCAAAAGGATATGACGCTATCCCCCGCGATACTGTGTTATTGGATAACCTTTTTAACCAAAGCGCTACCCCCGAGAACAATCGGCACATTCATCGAGCTGTTGATCGGGGCCATGCTGACACCGACAGGCTTTGTCACCAACGCCTGGTTGATGGTCAATATGCGCAACCACTGGAGCCGTTATTACAAGTGGCTGCAGAAAGGGAAATGGTCCTGGTTGGCGCTGGCGAGACAGTTTGTGCGTCTGGTGCTGGTCACGAGTAAACAGGACGTTGTGCATCTGGCGATGGATGATACGCTGACGCTGAGGGCCTCGAAGAAGGCCCCAGGCAGCCAGATTCATCACCAGCATGGCAACAAGCCCAACCTGGCACGGTTTGTTCGGGGGCAGTGCTGGGTCAGTCTGGCGATGGTCGTCAAACGGTCGGACAAAGCGCCAGTGGCATTGCCGTTGCTGACTCGTCTGATACCCGGCGCCGGCAATACAGGCAAGCTGATTGCTGCGAACAGCTTGATGCGCGGTGTTTATCGGTCGCTTCAAGGGGTAAAGGTCCGGGTGCTGGTGGATAGTTGGTAGATGCGGCGCTGTTTTATTGAGTCGATGCAGCAACGGGGATTTGATGTCATCGGGCAGGTCAGGATCGACACCCGCCTGTACGACGAGCCGCCGCCAGGGAAGAAAGGCCAGCGGGGACGCCCCCGGAAGTATGGGGATAAAGATACACCCAGGCGCATCGCCCGGTTAAAGCGGACCGTGGCGACGCTGAAGCTTTACGGCAAGGAACAGGTAGTACGGTATCGCAGCACGTTACTCAAGGCGCGGTTCCTGGATGGGCGGCTGGTACGGGTTGTATGGTGTGAGTTCAAGAGTGACAGTAGTGGGCATTGGAAATCGACCTGCCTGCTATTGTGTACAGACACTACGCTCACACCGGAGCAGGTGATTGAAGGTTACGGCCTGCGCTGGTCGATTGAATCGATGTTCAATCAACTGAAGCTGGCCTGGGGGATGAAGGAAGCCTGGCAACGGACACGCCAGACCTTGCATCGCTGGGTGCATATCACCATGGTTGGCTACGGCCTTATCCAGATGTTGAGTTGTTTGGAGAGCCAGAAGGTGGAGGATTTATGCCGTCACTCACCCTGGCGGCAGGGAATACCCAAAACGGCAGGGCAAATCCGCAAAGGACTCGTATATCTTTTTCGGCATGTGGCTGTAAGAGAATGGTGGAACCGCAAATGCAAAAAATTCGAGCCCCCGGACAGGGAAGAAAACGGAAGATTCGGG
>JAJRUV010000019.1 GCA_024277595.1 Gammaproteobacteria bacterium | reverse complement strand
GATTTGTTTGGCGGAGAGAGAGGGATTCGAACCCTCGATACGGGTTACCGTATACACGCTTTCCAGGCGTGCTCCTTCAACCACTCGGACACCTCTCCGGGACTAGGAGTCTGCCGGATTTGGGTAATCGTAGCGAGCTGATGGGAGATCGAGTCAAAATATTTCCGGTTTTGAAGCGAATAGTGGGGCTATTTAACGAAAAACCGGGGATATTTTGACTCGATCTCCCATCAGCTCGCTACGATTACCCAAATCCGACAGACTCCTAGCGCTGTAGGATAAACCAGACGCTGCTTTGGTGCAATCCTGTCAGCTCAGGAAACTGCCTGAACAGAGTTACCGCCGGTCTCTGTCCGGCGCAGAACCTGTTGTTCAAACTCCGCCGCCGGCAATGGTTGGCTGATGTAGTTGCCCTGTACCAAATCGCAACCCTGGGATACCAGAAAATCCTGCTGCTCCTTTGTTTCCACGCCTTCGGCGATCACAGTAAGACGCAGTTTTTGCGCCAGCGAGATAATACTGCTGATAACGGCAACATCACTGGGATGGGTGCCGGTATTCGGTATAAAGGAGCGATCGATTTTCAGCACATCGATGGGGAAATGACGCAGATAGCTGAGCGATGAGTAACCCGTGCCAAAATCATCTATCGCCAGTGTTACCCCCAGATCCCGTAATCCCTGCAGCACTGATATTACCCCGTCGGCATGTTTCATAATGGTGTTTTCGGTAATTTCCAGCTCAAGAAGTTCAGCGGGAAGACCTGTTTCGTCCAGGATAGCAGCCACGCGCCCTACCAGTTTGCCCTTTTCCAGCTGGATAGCAGACAGGTTGACCGCAACCCGCATGGCGGGATATCCCTGTTTCCGCCACTGTTGGGTACGGATACAGGCTGAGCGCAGAACATAGTCCCCCAGCGGAACGATAAGACCCGTCTCTTCCGCCAGTGGAATAAACTCAGCCGGTGGAATCACGCCATGTTTTGCATGAGACCAGCGCAGCAGGACTTCCATACCCGAAAATCGTCCGGTATCCAGGTTTAGTTGCGGCTGGTAGTGGAGTTCCAGTTCGCGGTTCTCCAGCGCCCGCCGCAAGTCACTTTCAAGTTCCAGGCGTTTGGTAACCACCGAACCCATCCCCGTTTGGTAGAAACGATGGTTGCCGCCCTCTTTCTTGGCGCAAAACATCGCCATGTCTGCGCGTTTTACCAACGTATATACATCTGTACCGTTAGCCGGGCTCATGGCTATCCCGATACTGGCGGAGATATACATCTCCCGATTCGCAAAAAAGAATGGTTCGCACAGTACGCTACAAATTTTGTCGGCAACTCTGGCGACTTCATCGGTAGAACCGATCCCTTCCAGGATGATGGTAAACTCGTCCCCCCCCAGCCGCGCCACCAGATCGCGGCTGCGCACACAGCCGGTGATACGTCCGGAAGCTGCTTTGAGCAACTGGTCACCAATATCATGCCCCAGTGTGTCGTTAACCAGCTTGAAACGATCCAGATCGAGGAACAGCAGCGCCAGCATATCGGCATCAGCCCGTTTATTTTGCAGCACGGTGGCAAGATGCTCCATGAAATAGGCCCGATTGGGCAGTTCGGTCAGGGAATCATGATAAGCAAGCTGATGCATTCGCTGCTCGGTATAGCTGGCTTGCAGCAGCCGCGTAATACGCTGCCTGAGCAATCCAAAATGTACCGGCTTGGGAATGTAATCCGTTGCGCCCACCTGAAATGCCTTTTCGATGGATTGTTCGTCATCAAGTGCTGTGACCATCAGAACCGGCAGTGTCCTGCAGCCAGAAAGCCTGCGTATTTTCTGACAGGCAACAAACCCGTCCATACGTGGCATCAACGCATCAACTAATATAAGATCCGGTATCTGGCGCTCACAGAAAGCAATCGCCTGGGCACCATTGGCCACCTCTTCCACCTGATATCCTGCGCTTTCCACAACACTGCGCAGCGCAAAACGCATTCCGCGGTCATCATCAACAATGAGCACGCAGGATTTTTCATTCATTGAAACAACCGGGTAGCTCCTCTGATCCTTGCCCAGTTCCTTCTGCAAAGCCGCCCTGACCTGAGTCAGCTCTTGCTGCAACGTGGCAACCAGCCGTGCTGAATTTGTTGTGGAACCGCCGTGACCCAGTTGCTCCAGCAGTCTGGCAACCGCTGCAAGCCGGTTTGCGCCAACATTTCCACTGCTGCCCCTGATGGCATGCGCCGCCTGAACAAGGGCAGGCGCATCATCTTCTGCAATGCTTTTTTCCAGCGTCTTGAGATAGACGGGAATATCCTCCAGAAAAACCTCGAACAGACCTGCCAGATTGTCTCCAATGTTGTCACGAAGCTCATTCAATACGCTCTTATCAAGTATTGATAGCCGGGAGTCTTCGGCATCAGAAAATCCTTCTACCATACCCGCCAACCATTTGCGTAATTTTGATTTCAGTACGTTCAACTTGATGGGCTTGGGCAGAAAATCATCCATACCTACCTCCATGCAGCGTTGAATATCACGCTTTCGCACATTGGCGGTCATCGCAATGATGGGGGTATGCTTCCCCCCCTTTTCCTGGACGCGAATGCTGGTGGTTGCGGCAAAACCATCCACCGATGGCATCTGGCAGTCCATCAGAATCAAATCATAGCTCTTCAGCTTTGTTTTTTCGACTGCCTGTTCCCCATTGACCGCAATATCAACCCGGCAACCCAGGCGCTCCAGCATCCCCTGTATTACCAGTTGATTGGCCCGGTTATCTTCAGCCACCAGAACAAAGTAAGCAGTCCGGTGCAGTGGCTCGCCGGAGCCGGAATTTACCGTTTTAGCGATGGTTCCTGCTATCCGGGGTTTCTGGACAAGCGCACTGATCGTTTCATAGAGCACTGGCTCACGTACCGGCTTGACAAGACACTCGACAATTCCGAGTGATTTCCCGCCGCTGATACGGCAGTGCTGCTGAAAACTCATCATTATCAGCCTGACGGGTGTAATCCCATTGTCATCGGCAATATTTCTGGCGAGCTGAAAACCATCCATCTCCGGCATAAGATCATCGACAATAGCCAGTTCATACGGCCTGTTCTCCAGGGTGGCCAAGCGCAACTCATCCAGTACATCCTGTCCACTTGCCGCGACGGAAGGACTCACTCCCCAGCGGGCAATCATATACCGAAGGTGATCCCGTCCGATCCGGCTGTCATCGACAATCAGTACCCGCACCCCCGACAGGTCGGTCTCATGCCGTTCGGCTGGTTCTTCCGTCTGGTCGGATAACTCCAGTGGAATAGTGAACCAAAAAGTGCTACCTTCACCCGGTGCACTGCTAACCTCAATCTTCCCTCCCATGAAATCAACCAGTTGCTGGCTAATGGTCAGGCCCAACCCAGCCCCTCCTGTCGCCCTCGCGGTAGAACCATCTGCCTGGGAAAACGGCTCAAAAATATGCTGCTGTACTTCGGCGGGAATGCCACACCCGGTATCAGAAACGGAAAACTTCAGCAGAGGTTCGCCCGTGGGATTCCGGGAAGCATGCACATCAACAGCGACCTCGCCACTGGAGGTAAACTTAAGCGCATTGCCCACCAGATTGAGCAGCACCTGCCGGATACAGCGAGGATCACCACGCACACTGGGTGGTACATCCGGGGCTATAACATACCCCAGATCCAGCTCCTTGCTGTGGGCCTGGGTGGCAAGTAGTTGAACCACATCATCCAGAATTTCCGGCAGTACAAAATCCACCGGCTCCAGCTTGAGTTTACCGGCATCAATGCGAGAGAAATCCAGTATGCCGTCAATCAACGCGAGCAGTGATTCCCCCGAGTTGTGCGCCACCTCCACATACTCACGCTGCCGGGCAGTCAGGCCCATTTCACGCAGCAGTTCGAGCATGCCAAGAACACCATTCAGCGGAGTGCGCAACTCATGACTGACGTTAGCAGCAAATTCGCTCTTGACACTGGCCAGTTCCAATGCCGCATCACGAGCCACCTTCAGCTCAGTTTCATGTTTCTCCAGCGCCTCCATCATATTGTTGAAGGTCACGCCCATGGCAACGATGTCACGGGCACCCTGGATATTGGCTCGCACACCTTCCTGCCCCACCCGTGCCCGCCGCATTGCCGTCGCCAATTGACTCAACGGTTCGGTTACCCGCCGGAGCACCAGCAACAACACCAGGAGCAATATCCCTGCCAAAACAAAAGAAACCAGAAGGTTGCGCCACAGAATATCGCGCTCCATCGCTCGCAATGCATCCTTACTCATAACCAGCCGCACAAAACCGATTAATTTGTTGTCGCTGCCAACATCGGTTATGGCAGAACCCATGTTTTTCATAGAATCGGGCACATATACCGGCGCAACAAAAAACCAGGCATCCACCGTCTCTTGCTCCAGCTCAAGGTCCGCCGGCCAGTGGCCGCCATTGTCACTGTTGACAGTGTTATCGATCCCATCGGAATACAGCAGTTGGCGTTCCGAATCATACAGGGCCAAACCACGCACCCCCGGGAAATCCAGAATAGCCTCAATAGGTATTTTTGCCCCTTTTTTGCTGTCATACAACAGCGCAAAGGTGCTTTGCCGGGCGAACATAGCAGTAATCTGACGCGCCTCATCGATCATGATCTCCCGCACTTTCCAACTGGAGAGGCTTGACATTGATACGGAAAGGACGATACCGAGACACACGCTGACGAGCGTGAATGCAACCGCCAGTTGCCGCCGAAAACCCGTCGGCACCAAAGCACCGGACAAAGCTTTGATATATCGAAACACCAATCGCGCATCCCCCCGGAGTGTGACTGCCAACCCATCACACTGAAGACGGATCGGGTCGCCTGTTGTTATAAACCGCACCGGCACACAGTGCTTGCCCTGATTATCGTTCAGGGGTGAATGGTTTCAATTCTCATGCAACACACAACAACTTATTTTCTCCTGTCCCGGATTCAAATTCCGAAAACAAAGAAAAACATTATTTTTATATATATTAACATTAAATCAAGTTAAAACAACTAGTCTCCATCACCGCCATAAACAGGAAGCATCTGTTAACCAACAGAAAGCATATTCAATCAACAGACAGTGTATCGAATAAAAAAAGTAACTACTCAGCGAGTAGTCAATATTGCCGGTAACTGCTCAGATTGCCCCTGAAATTTGTCAGTTCAAGGCGAAAAATGTAAGTTTACACGGGTAACTAGAGTTTAGAGTTTCGGAAGCATAAAACCAGTAAAAAATTCCCAAAAAACTAT
>JAJRUV010000018.1 GCA_024277595.1 Gammaproteobacteria bacterium | reverse complement strand
GATCTGGTTTATAGTATTTCTCCAGAATGCGGCGCACCACATCCTTGTTTATATGAGATGGTCTGAGCGATTCTTGGACAGCCAAATCGTGGATTACGATGTTTGATTGCGTATTCCACGCCAAACCTGCCACTGATTCCAGAGCAAGCCTGCCACCCATTCCAGACGAAAGCTGCCACTGATTCCAGGGCAAAGCTGCCACCCAGGCAGATTGGCTGGGAGCGTCTTTTGGAGCATCACGACACGGGATAACTCAAGGGTATTCTGGTCCTTTTCCATCGGGGGGAAGACCAGATGCCAGCGAAGAGGTTATCCATGAGAAAAGTGAAAGAGGTACTGCGTCTCAAGTGGGGCAAAGGCCTGAGTAATCGGCAGATTGCCAAAATCTGCGGAATCAGCCGTCCCACCGTTAAGGAATATCTGCGTCGTGCTGCGGATGCCGGTCTGGCCTGGCATTGCCATCAGGATGGGATGAGACGGTGCTGGAGCGGCAGCTGTTTCCGCCACCGCCGTCGCTACCGGCGCACGCACGCGGTGTGCCGCATTGGTCAGTGGTGCACCAGGAGCTGCGCAGCAAAAAAAGCGTCACCCTGTTCCTGCTCTGGCAGGAATATCGGGAAGCCCACCCCGAGGGATACCAGTACAGCTGGTTTTGCGAGCACTACCGTGCCTGGCGGGGCAAGCTCGATGTGGTCATGCGCCAGGAGCACCGGGCGGGTGAGAAGCTGTTTGTTGATTACGCCGGCCAGACGGTGCCGGTGGTGGACAGGACCAGCGGGGAGATCCGTGAGGCGCAGATCTTCATTGCCGTACTCGGTGCCTCCAACTACACCTATGCCGAGGCCACCTGGACCCAGGGTCTGCCGGACTGGATTGGTTCACACCTGCGTACCTTCACCTATCTCGGCGGTGTGACTGAACTGGTCGTACCTGACAATCTGCGCGCTGGCGTGAGCAAGGCGCATCGTTACGAGCCGGATACCAATCCCACCTATCAGGACATGGCTTCTCACTATGGTGTCGCGGTATTACCGACCCGTGTTCGTCGCCCGCGTGACAAGGCCAAGGTAGAAGCTGGAGTACTGGTCGTCGAGCGCTGGATCCTAGCGGCGCTGCGTCACCGGACCTTTTTCTCTCTGGCAGAACTCAATGCAGCCATCGGTGAGTTGCTGGAAAAACTCAACGCCCGGCCCTTCAAGAAGCTGACCGGCTCTCGCCGGTCACACTTCGAGGCGCTGGATAAACCGGCCCTGCAACCTTTACCGGTCGAACCATACGTGTATGCCGAGTGGAAAAAGGCACGGGTACACATCGACTACCACCTGGCCATCGAAGGCCACTATTACTCAGTACCCCATTCGCTTATCAAGAAACAACTGGATGTCCGCATCACGCAAAACACCATCGAGTGTTTTTATCGGGGTAACCGTATTGCCAGCCACCGTCGATCCTGGCAGAAGGGACGCCATACAACGGTCTCGGCCCATATGCCCGAGTCGCACCGCCAGGCAGGCAACTGGTCCCCCGAGCGGCTGATCAGTTGGGCCGCAAAGACGGGACCTGCTACGGAAAAACTCATCCACACCATCCTGGCTTCCCGCAAGCATCCCCAGCAGGCCTATCGCACCTGCTTAGGGATACTGCGTCTGGGCAAGGCCTACAGTGATGCCCGTCTGGAGGCCGCTTGCCGACGTGCCCTGATCCTGGGCAGTCACAGCTATAAGAGTCTCGAGTCGATCCTCAAGCATCGACTGGATGACAAACCCCTGGCCGAGCAACAGGAACTGGCCCTACCCGAGGACCACGACAATATCCGTGGTCCATCCTACTACCACTAACTGAAGGAGCAAGACATGCTGACACATCCCACCCTGGACAAACTCCAGGCACTCAAATTTACCGGCATGGCCACGGCACTGGTCGAGCAGATGCAGATGCCGGACATCGAGGAACTGGCCTTTGAAGAGCGTCTTGGGCTACTGGTCGATCGCGAGTCAACCGAGCGTGAGAACCGGCGCCTGAGCAGCCGTTTGCGCCGGGCAAAGCTCAAGCACAATGCCGCCCTTGAAGACATTGACTATCGCCATCCCCGAGGCCTGGATAAATCTCTGATCCAGTCCCTGGCTGCCTGCCAGTGGGTCGCCGATCATCTGAATATCCTGATCACCGGCCCCACCGGGGTCGGCAAAACGTGGCTGGCTTGCGCCTTGGCACAGAAGGCCTGTCGCGAGGGGCATACGGCCCAGTATCTGCGCCTGCCCCGACTCCTGCAGGAGATGGCCATCGCCAAAGGCGACGGCCGATACCCCAAACTCCTGACCACACTCGCCAAAACCGAGGTCTTGATCCTGGATGACTGGGGGCTGGCGAAACTGACAGCTGAGAATCGTCGTGACTTACTGGAGATCCTGGAAGACCGGCACGGGACCCGGTCAACAGTGGCCACCAGTCAATTACCACTCGAAAAATGGTATGACATGATCGGTGATCCCACACTGGCTGATGCCATTCTCGACCGAGTGGTTCATAACGCTTACAAGATCAATCTCAAAGGAGGATCCATGCGTAAACGCAAAGCAAAGTTGACGCACACCACCCAATCCGAGTAACAATACAAAAAACCCGCGTCGCTACGTTCCGATGGGTGGCAGCTTTGCCGTGGTCTGAGTGGCAGCCTTCACGTGGAATGGGTGGCAGGATTCAGTGGAATACGCACATCTCGTCCCGAACCGGCACCGATATCCAGAACCAGGCTGGTGGAGTCGGGCAGGAGGTCGAGAACGTCGCTGTGGATTTCTTCGAAGGGACTGGACTCGTAGCGGGATGCCAGTGAATCGGCTTCGCGGTTGTAGGTGTCGAATGTTGTTGTGGTCTCGTTTGCCATTTGTCCCGCTCAGTTATGCAATAAAAGAAATTAAGTTGTTGTTTTGTCGGGAAAGATTATCATACTACTCATGCGGGTTTTTGTGTGTGGCAAGTTCCCGAAAATAGCAGGTGGTGAAGGCCCGTAAAACACTGGTTTTCCTACCATGCAAAACCAGATGACGCTTATAGTCGGAAAACAATGGGTAATAAACCAAAAATATACGATAGCGGAGCCAGCAAGGAGCTGTCAGTAGAGGGGCTGATTAGTCTGTATCGAGATCAGGGCGTAACGCGAATCTATTACAAATTACTGTCACCCAATGACAATAGTAAAAATCAGCCCTATATGGCAGGCCACCTGACAGATCTGGGGCTTCTGCCAACAGGTGAAGTAACAGAATCGACATCCGTTTCAGGGAAAACAAAAGACCCGAAAAGGAAGATCAAGTATTCAGTCAAACTTGATTATTCCTGGATGTCCCCTCAAGGCGAGATCTATCCCGCACCAGATGCGAAGCTGATTTATTACCCTCAGTATCCCGAAGTCAGGCTCTCGGGGTTTTTAACAAAATCCGGGTTTGATATGGGAGGCTGGATGGATCCCGGGAAAAAAGGCAGGGAACCAGGGCGAATACTTTTTCTCGGAATAACGGAGTCAAGAAAGATACTGGCTTATCTGGCAGTGCCTGATTCGCGAATAGTAAAAGAGGTTAATGATTATCCGTCTATTGCTATTACCGGGGTGTTTAATGAGCTGAGCGCAAAAGGCGACAAGAAAATAATCTCTGCAAAAGAGTTGTTATTGCAGGAGCTTAGGCGAATACACCAGAAAAGCTGGATTGAAAGTAAAAGACTTAACGGCGATGGTAGTGTCAGGAAATATAACGCACAAAATGGTGGTGGCTATACGCTTGAGGCGGAGTTAGGGGTTATACCGAATGGATATGCAGACCCTGATTTTATGGGTTGGGAAATAAAGCAGTTTGGTGTAAAGAAATGTGAACTCATAAATAGCAAGGTATTGACATTAATGACGCCTGAACCTGATGGCGGCTACTATGTTGATCAGGGGGTTGATGCGTTTATGAGGAAATATGGATACCAGAGCCCAAGAATCAACGACCGGCTGGATTTCACCGGTCGACACCTAGCCAACGAACTCTGTTCAAAGAGTGGGCTAATGCTTGTGGTAGATGGCTATGATAGCGAAAACGAGGCCATCACCAAGGCGTCAGGTTGTATTGCATTGATTGATCATGCTGGTAATCCTGCCTCCATCTGGACTTTTAGAAAACTGGTGGAACACTGGAAGCGCAAGCATGCAAAAGCAGCATATATCCCGTCCCTATCAAGGAAGGAAGTTGATAATAGTAAATCTTACAGCTACTGCAATAATGTCAGGTTGTTTGAAGGCACGACATTTGTGAAGTTGTTGCAGGCGCTGACCGAAGCTCATATCTACTACGACCCCGGCATAAAGCTCGAAAACGCGAGCACGAAACCAAAAACCAAGCGTCGAAGCCAGTTCAGGATTAAATCCAGTCTGTTAGGTTGCCTGTACGAAAAACAGTCAGATGTAGACGTCCTTAGATATTGCCAGAAAATAACTTGAAAAAGGGACAAAAAGGGGAAATAATTGCCGCAATTATTCCCCTTGGCCGCACTGGTAAAAAAATGGACAACAAGGTATCTGCTCGCGAATTACTTGCCCTTTCGCTCGAACGTTATTCCCAGGCTGATATTGCAAGAAAGCTGAATGTCACCTCCAAGACAGTGAGGCTGTGGGAGGTCAGGGAAGATGGCCCCCCCGAATACCGTGTGCCTCAGCTCCAGGGGCTATTGTTTGGAAATGAGAGGTATTCTCAATCGGGTGCGGATTTTACGTTTATTGACCTCTTTGCCGGGATTGGCGGTATACGCATGGGGTTTGAGGAAAATGGTGGCGACTGCATTTTTACCAGTGAGTGGGACAAGTATGCAGTAAAGACGTATTGCGAGAATTTTGGTACCGATCACCCTGTAGTGGGGGATATAACCAAGGTCGCTGTTAATGACATACCTGATCATGATGTGTTGCTTGCCGGGTTTCCGTGTCAGCCATTTTCGATTGCAGGTGTTTCCAAGAAAAATTCACTGGGAAGAGTCCACGGCTTCGAGTGTAAAACACAGGGCACACTGTTTTTTGATGTCGCACGCATCATCAAGGAGAAACAGCCGAAGGCCTTTCTTCTGGAAAATGTCAAGAACCTGATGAGTCACGACAAGGGGAGGACCTTTCAGGTCATAAAGGAAACCCTTGAAGATGAACTGGGCTACCGGATTTATCCAAAAGTTATTGATGCCAGAGGGTTTGTTCCCCAGCACCGCGAACGTATCTATATTGCTGGTTTCCGCGACGATACGGTTTTTTCCTGGGATGCTTTTGGCCACAGGGAAAGAGATGCAAGGACGATGAGTGATGTCCTTCACCCGCAGGATGGTAGCGAGGATCCGGATAGCGATTTGCTAAGAAATTATATCGTCGGCAAGAAAGGCAAGGTTAATGATAAGTACATCCTCAGTGACAAGCTGTGGAAGTATTTGTATG
>JAJRUV010000017.1 GCA_024277595.1 Gammaproteobacteria bacterium | reverse complement strand
TGTAAATGGAGTTCTCTGCTTCCGTTTTCATTATCAGTAAAGGCGATATCCTTAACTTCCCAAGGAGCTTGCAGGCCCAGGGCCATGCTGAATAAATGTTCGCTGTTCATGGTTGTAGATTATGACAGCTACCCACTACAAATCACATAGAGCCAAAAAAGTGTCAGGCAAAGATATGGGGAGAGGTTTGTTCATTGAGAATGAACCACGAACAACCCCGCATGGCACTTTTCCGGGCGGAGCGGTACGGTCGTTTATTGAATGCGGAGTGAATAACTTGTTCAGTCCGCTGGCGGTGGTGGTGCGATAACTTCCCGGCTGCCATTTGACTGCATGGGGCTTACGATACCACTGTTCTCCATCTCTTCGATTAGTCTGGCTGCGCGGTTATAGCCAATCTTGAGGCGCCGCTGTACACCGGAGATGGATGCACGGCGAGTTTCGGTGACAATGGCAACTGCCTGGTCATAGAGTGGATCTGCCTCCTCGCCACCACCATTGCCGGTTTCCCCGGGAAACAGATCGCTGCTTTCCACCGCACCACTCAATATTTCGTCGTTATACTGCGGTTTACCCAGCTGTTTCAACGCTTCGACCACCTTGTGAACCTCTTCATCAGAGACAAAGGCGCCATGTACGCGCTCAGGTATTCCTCGTCCGGGTGGCAGATAGAGCATGTCACCATGCCCAAGCAGGGTTTCTGCCCCCATTTGATCAAGAATGGTACGTGAATCAATGCGGGAAGAGACCTGGAAGGCGATCCTGGTTGGGATGTTGGCTTTGATCAGTCCGGTAATGACATCCACCGAAGGGCGTTGGGTAGCCAGAATCAGATGGATACCAGCGGCACGGGCTTTCTGTGCCAGTCGGGCGATAAGTTCCTCTACTTTTTTGCCGACCACCATCATCATGTCAGCCAGTTCGTCGATAATAACGACAATGTAGGGCAGTTCGTCCAGTAGTTCAGGTTCCTGCTCCAGATCTGGGTTGAACAGGGGATCCGGGATGGGTTTGCCTGCGGCAATGGAGTCTTTTACCTTGCGGTTGTAACCGCCGATATTACGCACCCCGAGAGCCGCCATAAGGCGGTAGCGCCGCTCCATTTCCGCGACACACCAGCGTAGTGCATTGGTCGCCTCTTTCATATCAGTGACCACTGGCGCCAGCAGGTGGGGAATCCCCTCATACACCGACAATTCGAGCATCTTGGGGTCAATCATGATCAGGCGGACTTCCCGGGCCGTTGCCCGATAAAGCAGCCCAAGAACCATCGCGTTGACGGCAACGGATTTACCCGATCCGGTGGTGCCGGCCACCAGCAGATGGGGCATTTTTGCCAGATCGGCCACGGTCGGTTTGCCGCTGATATCTTTGCCCAGCGCAACGGTTAACGCCGAGTTGGCTTTTTCATACTGTTCCGACTGCAGTACCTCGGACAGATAAACAATCTCCCGCTGCTCGTTGGGGATCTCCAGCCCGATAGTGGTTTTTCCAGGGATCACTTCAACAACGCGTACGCTCATTACCGATAAAGAGCGGGCCAGATCTCTGGAAAGATTGCTGATCTTGCTGGATTTCACACCGGGTGCGGGCTCCAGTTCAAAGCGGGTGATGACCGGCCCGGGATGGACAGCAACCACCTGCGCCTCTACCCCGAAGTCACGCAGTTTCAGTTCAACCTGTCTTGAAATTGCTTCCAGCGCTTGTTTGGATAGCTGTTTGCCACTGCTTACTGCAGGATCGAGCAGCGCCAGTGGGGGCAGTTTTTCGCCAGAATCGGTGGTAAACAATGGAACCTGGCGCTCCCTTTCCTTACGTTCACTGGTGGTGGTTTTTGTTGCCGGCTTCTCAATCCGGGGTGGGTTGTGTTTGGCGAGTTTTTTCCTCACCGTATTGACTATTTGTGCGCGCTGCTGGCGCGCGCGCCGTCCTTCATTGGCATCCCGGAGGCGATAAAGCTGATCTTTCGACCATTCAATCATTCCCAGTACTCGCGCGCCGGTTTCATCCATCAGCCATAACCACGAGACTCCAGTAAACAGGGGAATGCCGGTAAAAAACAGCGCCAGCAGAAACAGCGTGGCGCCAAGAAAGCTGAACAGGCTTACCAAACCAGCGCCAACTGTACTGCCCAGTATGCCCCCGGCATTGGTTGGCAGGCTGAGGGAAGGGTCGGAAAAATGAAGCGTGGCCAAACCGGCACCGCCAATCAGCGTCAGCAGAAAGCCCAGAAAGCGGAACCCGGCATCCTGAGGGTTCAGCACCTCGTTGTCATCACGATGGGAAAACAACAACCAGCCCGCATAAGCGAACAGTGCAGGTATCAGGTAGGCCAGATAGCCAAACAGGTAGAGAGATACATCGGCAAACCAGGCTCCGGCGACACCACCGGCATTGCGGATGCCGGTCATGGCACTGCTGCGGGACCAGCCGGGATCGGCCGGGTGGTAGGTAATCAGGGAGAGCAGCAGATAAAGAGCAACTGCACCAAACGCGAACAGCGCGCCTTCTCTCAGCCCCCGCGATACCTGCTTTGAAAGCGATGTTCCCTTTTTGTTGATACTCGCCTGCGCCACTTTCAATCTGTCCAGCGTAATATGAGATCCTGTATTATACTGGTTTGACAGTTTTTTTGCGCCTTACTATTTCAACTTCAACCTTGGGAGTTTAACCACGATGAGTGAAACCAAGCATTGCCGTCTTGTTGTTCTCGGCTCCGGTCCCGCTGGCTATACCGCGGCTGTTTATGCCGCAAGGGCTAATCTCGAACCGGTGCTGGTAACCGGAATGGAGCAGGGTGGGCAGCTCACAACAACGACTGAAGTCGATAACTGGCCAGGTGATGCTGATGGGGTTCAGGGGCCGGAGTTGATGGAGCGCATGCGCGAACATGCCGAACGCTTTGATACTGAAATAATTTTTGATCATATCACTAAAACGAACCTGTCTCAACAGCCATTCCTGCTTACCGGTGACAGTGGCAGCGTATATACCTGCGATGCTCTGATTATCGCGACCGGTGCTTCGGCAATGTATCTGGGACTGGACTCTGAAGAGACTTATAAAGGGCGGGGCGTATCTGCCTGTGCCACCTGTGACGGATTTTTCTACAAGGGACGGGATGTGGCTGTGGTTGGCGGTGGCAGTACTGCGGTGGAGGAGGCACTGTACTTGTCCAATATTGCCAGGCATGTGACTGTGGTGCATCGCCGTGACGCGCTGCGGGCGGAGAAAATTCTTATCGATCAGCTGCTGGATAAAGCCGCGAATGGCAATGTTACTATGGAGTGGAACCAGGTAGTGGACGAGGTGCTGGGAGATGAGTCCGGAGTCACCGGTTTGCGACTGAAGAGCACCAAAGACAACAGCATCAAGGAGATCCCGGTGCATGGTGCGTTCATCGCTATAGGTCACCGCCCCAATACCCGGATATTCGAGGGTCAGGTAGAGATGGATCATGGCTATATCCGCACCGAAAAAGGCAGAGGAGCCAATGCTACCGCCACCAGCATTCCCGGTGTATTCGCGGCGGGTGATGTGGCCGATCCCGTCTACCGGCAAGCGATCACCTCTGCGGGCGCTGGCTGCATGGCGGCGCTGGACGCGGAGCGGTTTCTGGAAAACCTGGCGGCTGCAAAGGGCTGAACCCGTGGTGACTGGATGACTGCTCCCTACTGGATTGAACCCAATGGTCCGGTTGAGCAGTTCCCCGATGTGTCACTGGCGTTGCGGGAACCGGATGGTCTGCTTGCCGTGGGGGGCGACCTCTCTCCCGTACGTATCGTTGCAGCCTACCGGCAGGGAATTTTTCCCTGGTACAGTGAGGGACAACCCGTTTTGTGGTGGTCGCCCGATCCCCGCTCGGTTCTGTTTCCCGAACATCTGAAGGTCTCGCGCAGCTTGCGCAAAACACTCAAAAAAAAACCGTTCAGAGTGACTGCCGATGCCGCTTTTCAACGCGTCATGGAGTGCTGTGCCGCGCCGCGCGAGGGTGAAGCTGGCACCTGGATTACGCCGGAGATGAAACAGGCCTATCAACAGCTGCATGAGGCAGGAATAGCCCACTCTGTGGAGTGCTGGGAGTCGAATAAGCTGGCAGGAGGACTTTACGGAATCGCCATTGGCCGGGTTTTTTTTGGTGAGTCGATGTTCAGTCGGCGCAGTGATGCTTCCAAAGTGGCTTTTGTTCATCTGGTGGAGATGTTGCAGAAATGGGATTTTGGTCTGATTGACTGCCAGGTTGCTACCCGTCACCTTGCTTCGTTGGGTGCGGTTTCCATTCCCCGTATGCAATTTATCAGGGTGCTGAAAAAACTGTGCGCCCAACCGGGTCGGGAAGGAAGTTGGTAGTATTCAGAATTCTGTGTCATTTCCCTAAATTGCTACCAGAAGTCACTAGTAGTCTATCAATCAGATAATTTAGGATAAAGACGCTTCAGCTTGATGCGGGCGTCCTCGGTAGTAAAGCGCCAGTCTGCAGGCCACGTCTTCTGGTTGCGATCCTCCACCCAGGCTGCTATTTCTGT
>JAJRUV010000016.1 GCA_024277595.1 Gammaproteobacteria bacterium | reverse complement strand
GACAGCAGGGCCTCTCTCACCTTAATCTCATACTCGGCCATCGTGGCTTCTCCTCTCAAAGGTTGATGATTGCAACACCAATCCTGCGAAAGGTGGCCACGATGGCCAATCCGAATTTACAGCACTATAGGGGCATTACCTGTTTGTACCCGCGCTTGAATCTATGGGAGAATTAATTGAGTCATATTTCCATAAGCGCGATCCTGGATTTGCGGGATGGGGTGCGGAAAGACCTTAATATTGTCAGGAGGACGGAATTGTGTCGAAAACAGGTTTGCCGGTAATTTTTCCCTTGTTTGCCATATTGGCGGGAGTCATGTTTGCCGGAACGGCCGCGGCGGCGGTCGATCCGGGCAAGGTGGTGGGAGGCTCTCATGCCGACGATCTGGAGAAGCGCACGGTCATCAACCGGGTTATCGACAAGTCCGGTATGGGGACTGCCATCGAGCAGCTTCCGGAGCTGGTGGCGGCGGGAATGGAGCAGCAGCCTCCGCCCCCGGGGCTGGAGGGGGAGCGGCTGGAGAGATTCAAAACCGGGTTTCTCAAGGCATTTGAACCCGGAGAAGTGCGCAAGGCGGTATTTGACCATCTGAGCAACTATTATGACTCCAAGCGGTTTTCCGAGCTGCTGGCCTTGCTGGACAAGCCGCTGGTCAGGAAAATGACAGCGCTGGAGAAGGAAGCAGGCACGCCACAGGCACAGCGTGAGATGATGGAGATGGGCAAGATGCTTCTGGAGGGGACATCGCCTGCCCGCCTTGAGTTCGTGAAAAAAATTGACCAAGCAACCGGAGCCACCCGGACGGCCGTTGAAACACAGATCATGATGATTCATGCGATGATGGTTGGTTCGAACCAGATGGTGGCAGCGGAAGAGCGCATTTCCGATGATGAGATTGAGCGTCGGCTGAAGCAGATCCGGACACAATTCGTTGCACCTGCCGAGCAATATACTCAGATTGCCATGCTCTATACCTACCAGTCTGTGGACGGCGAGGAGTTGAGGGATTATCTCGGCCTTTACCAGACCGGCATTGGCCGCTGGTCGGTGGAGCTGCTGCAGGGGGCGTGGAAGAGGGCATCGGAGCATATTGCCAGCCGCCTTGCAGATGGATTGGGTTCATCTGGCCGCCCTTGACAAGGGGGAGGAGTGCTGGGGCTGCCCCGAACTGTTGTTCTGGTGGAATAATACACCGCCATAGGTTATCGGTTTGCTCTGATTAGTAACCCGGCAATGATATATACGTGTCATCCGCCCTCTGCAGGTACATGGTGATACTCTTCAGGCTACAGGTGCTTTTACCGCTGACAGGGAGCAGCCCAGCTTGTCCATAAAAAAAATCTCATGCGGTAAAATTCGGCTCGAAATGCCCATTTGCAACCAGTAAACAGCGCTTTTTCGCCGAATTTTTCCTTGTCTCTTGCTCATCTGAGACTTTTTCAACAGCCTGCTAGAATATGCCCTTTTGAGGCAGCAATATTAACGTTATGACCAAGCAACGCAGGGCGCTGGCCCTGATCTCCGGCGGGCTGGATTCCCTGCTGGCGGCCAGGGTGGTACAGGAGCAGGGGATCCATGTGGAGGGGGTCAATTTCTACACAGGTTTCTGTGTGGAGGGCCATACCCATGCCATCCGCAAGAAAGACCGTGCCCGGCCCAAGCGCAACAATGCGCTGTGGGTAGCGGAACAGATCGGGATCAAGCTGCATATCATTGACGTGAGTGAGTCGTACAAGGATGTGGTGATCAATCCAAAGCATGGCTATGGCGCCAACCTCAACCCCTGCCTTGACTGCAAATGCTTCATGGTGGGCAAGGCGGTGGAGTGGATCGGGGGGCATGGGTTCGATTTCATCATTACCGGCGAAGTGATTGGCCAGCGTCCCATGTCCCAGCGCCGCGATACCATGCGGATTGTGGTTCGGGAGTCGCAAGTTGGTGAGCGCTTGCTTCGCCCCCTGTGTGCGAAAAATCTGCCGCCGACACTGCCGGAACTGGAAGGATGGGTCGATCGGGACAAGCTGTACGGTTTCAGCGGCCGTTCGCGCAAGCCGCAGATGGCGCTGGCGAAACAGTTCGGGCTGACCGACTATGCCCAGCCCGCCGGCGGCTGCTGTTTTCTCACCGACGAGGCCTACTCCCGCAAGCTGGCCGATCTGTGGCAGGCTCGCGGCTCACGGGAGTATGAACTGGATGACATCATGCTGCTCAAGGTAGGCCGGCATCTGCGGCCCCGGCCTCATTTCAAGTTGATTATTGGCCGAGAGGAGGGGGAGAACAACTTCCTGCAGGGTTATCGCCGCCGGTTTGTCCAGTTGCGCATGATCAGTCATCCGGGGCCGCTGACGCTTCTCGATGGTGAAACTGGTCCGGAGGATCGGGAGCTGGCAGCTCGTATTGCCGCCCGTTTTAGCGCCGGACGGGAGGCAGAGCAGGTCGAGATGCAGCTGGTTGACAAGGATGGCTCGGAGCGGGCGCTGCAGGTAACTCCGATGCCGGTGGCAGATATACGGTCGGAGTGGTATTTGTGAAACAGCAGCTGGATGCTCGTTGTCTGCTCTGCCCGCTGCCGGTGATACGAGTTCAGGACAGGATAAACAGCATGGCGGCGGGGGAGCTGCTGGAGGTGGTCTGTACCGATCCGGGGGCCGCCAGTGATATTCCCGTATGGTGCCGGATCAACGGTCACAAGGTTGTTGAGATGCAGGAGCAGGAGGGTGAACTGGTGATCGTTGTTGAAGTGGGTGATTCTCAGTGAACACTGCTTATCCCCATGAGCTTAAGGCGGAGGAAAAACGCTACCGGGAGATCCGCAAGGTCACCCTGATCGGTTCGGCAATCGATCTGACGCTGGCGATCATCAAACTGGTTGCCGGGTTTCTGGGCCAGTCTCAGGCCTTGATTGCGGATGGTGTGCATTCATTGTCCGATCTGGCCACTGATTTTGTAGTGCTTTACGCGGCCAGGCACTCCAGTCGTGATGCTGATGAGAGCCATCCCTACGGCCACGGCCGGTTTGAGACTATCGCAACGGTGGTTCTCGGTATGGCCCTGATTCTGGTTGCCGCAGGTATAACCTGGGATGCCGTTGAACGCCTGTTCCATCCCGAAGAACTGATGCAACCGGGTGTTTTGGCGCTTCTGGTTGCTGCAGTATCGGTGGTGGCCAAGGAGTGGATATACCGTTACACAAAGCGGCTTGCTGATCGTTTACGATCCCCGATGCTGGCGGCCAACGCCTGGCACAGCCGCACCGATGCCATCTCATCCGTCATCGTTATCATTGGCGTGGGCGGTACCATGGCGGGACTGCCTTATATGGACGCAATAGCTGCTGCCGGGGTGGGCCTGTTCATCGCCAAAATTGGTTGGGATCTGGCCAGAGACAGTATCCGTGAGCTGGTGGATACCGGCCTCGAAGAGGAGCAGCTGCGTGAGATAAGGGCGACGATTCAGGGGGTAGATGGTGTCCGCAACATGCACGGTCTGCGCACCCGGCGGCTTGGTTCGGATGTCCTGGTGGACGTGCATATTCTGGTTGAGTCCCGTCTGAGTGTTTCCGAGGGCCACCATATCGGCGAGATAGTTCGGGTTCGGCTGTTGCAGGAGCATGAAGAGGTCAATGATGTACTGGTGCATATCGATCCGGAGGATGATGAACATCAGTCCTACCTGTGTGAACTGCCGCTGCGCAGGGAGCTGCTGGCTCGTCTGGACGTATGTTGGGCAGATATTGATGTAGCGCGACAGATTAAATCCATTACCCTTCATTATCTGCACAACAGAATTCAGGTGGTTTTGTTGCTGCCCCTTTCCGTGCTTGATGATAACCTCTCCGTCAGTGAGCTGAGCGCGGAGTTTGGTGGCGTGTTGCAGGATGTTGAGGTGATTGATGAGGTGCGGCTGGTTTTTCAGTAAAGCACCAAATCGGCACATCAATAACAGCGATGGTGCTGTTTTGGTGCGTTTTGGTGCGTTGCTGTTTTTCTAACACCCTGTTTTCCCGTATTCTGCCAGCGTGGCATATTTAGTGCTTTTGTGATAGAACGGTTTTTTGAGCGGACTTGATAAACAACAATTGCCTGGAGGCGAGCAGATGGCTAACAAAGTGTTGAAACTGATGGAAGATAAGGAAGTAAAATTCGTCGATTTTCGTTTCACCGATACACGGGGCAAGGAGCAGCATGTTACTTTCCCGGCGGCAACGATTGATGCCGATACCCTGTCTGACGGAAATATGTTCGATGGTTCATCTATCGCTGGCTGGAAGGGGATCCAGGAATCTGACATGATTCTCAAGCCGGATCCGGACAGCGCGGTACTGGATCCGTTTACCGATGAATCCACCCTTATCATCCGCTGCGATATTATCGAGCCCAACACCATGCAGGGCTATGAGCGCGATCCCCGCTCGGTTGCCCGTCGTGCTGAGGCCTATCTGCAATCCACCGGCATCGGTGATACCGCCTACTTTGGCCCCGAGCCGGAGTTCTTCATCCTGGATGATGTGCGCTGGGGCGCCGGTATCGAGGGGGCTTTCTACAAGGTCAACTCGGAAGAGGCCGAGTGGAACTCCGAGACCGTATTCGAGGGCGGCAATATTGGTCACCGTCCCAGCGTCAAGGGTGGTTATTTTCCCGTGCCGCCGGTGGATTCACTGCATGATATCCGTGCCGCCATGTGTCTTGCCATGGAGGAGATGGGGCTGACCACTGAAGTTCATCACCATGAAGTAGCCACCGCCGGACAGTGTGAAATCGGCACCACCTTCAATACGCTGGTGCGCAAGGCTGATGAAGTACAAATTCTCAAATACTGTGTTCACAATGTTGCCCATGCCTACGGCAAGACGGCGACCTTCATGCCCAAGCCGCTGGTGGGTGACAACGGCACCGGCATGCACGTCCACATGTCTTTGGGCAAAGATGGCGTGAACATATTCTCTGGCAACGAATACGGTGGGCTGTCTGAAACAGCGTTGTACTATATTGGCGGCATCATCAAGCATGCCCGGGCACTGAATGCCTTTACCAATGCCAGCACCAATAGCTACAAGCGCCTGGTTCCCGGTTTTGAAGCCCCGGTTATGTTGGCCTATTCGGCCCGCAACCGCTCTGCTTCAGTGCGTATTCCCTATGTAACCAATCCCAAGGGGCGCCGGGTCGAGGTTCGCTTCCCGGATCCTACTGCCAACCCCTACCTGGCATTTGCATCCATGATGATGGCGGGTCTGGATGGTATCCAGAACAAGATCCATCCGGGCGAGGCGATGGACAAGAATCTCTACGATCTGCCGCCGGAAGAAGAGGCTAATATTCCAACCGTGTGTCACTCTTTCGATCAAGCGCTGGAAGCTTTGGATAACGACCGTGAGTTCCTGATTGCGGGGGGTGTATTCACCAATGATATGATCGATGGTTACATCGAACTCAAGATGGAAGAGATTACACGTTTGCGTATGACCACTCACCCGGTTGAATTTGATATGTATTATAGCGTTTAACGGTGCGCAGCAGGTTATTCTGCGCCCTCGGAGGGTTGTCGGCAATGCTCCTTGTTGGAGCGTTGCCGGTTGCAGATTTATAAGATTGTAACAATACCCTGTTGTTGTAACTGCTTCAGTGGGCTATGCTTGAGCCATGCAATTTATTCTCATCAGTTTGCTGGTTTTTTCTTCCGTGCTCCACGCTCAGGAGGTGTACAAATCTACCGATTCTGATGGTATTCCCCTGTTTTCAGACCGTAACCGGGCCGGTGCCGAAAAGCTTGAGATCGAGCCGCTTCCCACCATAAAAATCCGCACACCTTCTTCAGGGGCTGCCGCCGGTTCCAGCAAGCCAGCGGCCAAGCCAGATACGCCGGTATACACCAGCGTTGTGATCGAGAATCCAGTTGAAGACTCGGTGATGTGGGCAACCGGAGAACCGGTAGCGGTTTTTGTGGCTGTTGAACCTGCATTTGGCGCCGATATTGGCCACACTATCGGGCTGCGGCTCGATGGCAAGTTGGCTGCCGAGCGTTTTCAGAGCGGAAATATTGCGCTGCAGGATGTTGACCGCGGTACGCATACTTTGCAGGCAGTTATTTTCGATTCTACTGGACGCATTATTGGGGAGTCTGAAATAGTTACTTTTCATTTGAAGCGTCACTCCATCCTGAATCAACGTTAGCATCTCCCCCCGGACACCTTGAAGGAACACAAGACTGGAGCGCACCAATATGGTGCGTAATTTCCCCGGTTGCGGTAATATCTACTTCACTTGGTCGGCCTGTCTTTTGGTCGCATATGTTTGCGAGTCTTATCGTGCTGTTTTTTTTATGTAAAAAGCCAATGATGCAACAGAGTGTGGTTTACTTCTTGCTACTGCGTCAGGTATGGATGCGGTGACCAATCAATCGGATGAAATCACGCGGCGTATTCTTGATAATCTGAGCAGTGCTGTTTGCCTGTTTGATGCCAACCTGCAAGTGCGTTATATCAACCCGGCGGGCGAAGCCCTGTTTGGCGTTAGCGCCCGGCGTTTGCAGGGGGTTTCTGCGGAACGATTGCTGGATTCGCCGAGAGTGGCGGGTCTTCTTGCCAGTACGTTGGACAGCGGTACTCCCTGTACCGAGCGGGAGTGCCGCCTGGATACTGGAGGTGATCATCCTGTTACGGTTGATTTGACTGCAATCCCGCTGCGGGAACCATCACAACTTCCCGAGCTGCTGGTGGAGCTGAACCGCGTTGATCATCAGCTGCGCATCGCACGCGAGGAGAATCTGCTTGCGCAGCAACAGGTTACACAAGAGGTAATACGTGGTTTGGCGCATGAGATAAAAAACCCCCTGGGGGGAATACGCGGAGCGGCCCAGTTGTTGGAGCGTGAGCTGGATGATACCTCGTTTCAGGAGTATACCCAGGTAATTGTCCGTGAGGCGGATCGGTTACAGAATTTGCTGAACCGAATGCTGGGATCCCATACCCTGCCTCGTAAGCGGATGATTAACATTCATCAGGTGTTGGAACGAGTTCGCGCCTTGGTACAGGCAGAGGTAACAGCTGGAATCAGGTTGCTCTGGGATTATGATCCAAGTCTGCCGGAGTTGAATGCCGATATGGATCAGCTGATTCAAGCGGTTCTGAATATCGTGCGCAACGCGGTGCAGGCGCTGCCGGAAGAGGGAGAGATCATTCTGCGTACCCGTGCCCACCGGCGCTATACTGTGGGGCATGTTTGTCACCGGTTGGTATTGGGCATTGATATCATCGACAACGGTCCGGGTATCCCCGAGCAGATGCAGCAGAAGATTTTTTATCCGCTGGTTACCGGCCGGGCGGAAGGAACGGGGCTGGGGTTGTCCATTGCCCAATCGCTGGTGAATCAGCACGGTGGCCTGATCGAGTGCTTTAGTCGCCCCGGACGAACCCGATTCTCGATTCTGCTACCCGTGCTGGAAGAGGGTGGAGATGAGTAGCCAACCACTAATCTGGGTCATAGATGATGACCGCTCCATTCGCTGGGTGCTGGAAAAAGCACTCTGCAAGGCAGGCGTCGAGGTCAGGAGTTTCGACAGTGCCCAAGGGATAATGGAGCGGCTGGCAAAACAGCGGCCACAAGCGATTGTGTCAGATATTCGCATGCCTGGCATCGATGGCTTGAAACTGCTGGAGAAGATTGGCCACGACTATCCGAAGTTGCCGGTGATCATCATGACCGCCCACTCCGATCTGGATAGCGCCGTATCCGCCTATCAGGGCGGGGCATTTGAATACCTGCCCAAACCTTTCGATATTGATATTGCTGTTGAGCTGGTGCAGCGAGCGGTAGTTCATGCGGGCGATCAGGAAGAGCAGACAGAGCATGGCGCCACTCCCGAAATACTGGGCGAGGCGCTGGCTATGCAGGAGGTGTTTCGGGCTATCGGACGTCTGTCACGCTCAAATATCACCGTATTGATCAACGGTGAATCGGGTACTGGCAAAGAGCTGGTTGCCCGCGCATTGCATCGGCATAGTCCACGCCGCAAAGCCCCTTTTATTGCCCTGAACATGGCCGCCCTGCCCCGGGATCTGCTGGAATCAGAACTGTTTGGCCATGAGCGTGGTGCCTTCACGGGCGCCCAGAGTCAGCGTCAGGGGCGTTTTGAGCAGGCGGATGGGGGTACGTTGTTTCTTGACGAGATCGGGGATATGCCAGCGGAGTTGCAAACCCGGCTGCTACGGGTTCTTGCCGATGGGGAGTTCTACCGTGTCGGCGGTCATGCCCCGATCAAGGTGGATGTGCGGATCATCGCCGCCACCCACCAAAAACTGGAGACACTGGTGACGGAAGGGCGTTTCCGCGAGGATCTGTTCCATCGCCTCAATGTTATTCGTGTGCATATTCCTGCCCTGCGAGAGCGGCGTGAGGATATTCCCCTGCTGATGAATCACTTTCTCCTGACGGCAGCCAGCGAGCTTGGTGTCAAGGCCAAGCAGGTAAACAAGGATGTGGAGGACTATCTTGCCAGACTGAGTTGGCCCGGCAATGTGCGGCAGCTGGAAAACATCTGCCGCTGGTTGACCGTCATGACTCCTGGCCAGGTTATCACCCCGGATGACTTGCCTCCCGAACTGAGGGTTGAAGCAGAGAGCCCGTTAGCTTGTGAAGACTGGCAGACGGCTCTGCGCCACTGGGCTGAGCAGCGTCTGGCGCAAGGAACTACTGGTTTGCTGAATAGTGCTACTCCCCAGTTTGAGCAAATCATGATCGAAACAGCGCTAAAGCAAACCGGAGATCGGCGCCAGGAAGCAGCGAAACTGCTGGGTTGGGGGCGCAATACCTTGACCCGCAAGATCAAGGAGCTGGCTCTGGGGCGGCAGTAACCGGTCGATCGATGTCTAGGAGTCTGTCGGGTTTGGGTAATCGTAGCGAGCTGGTGGGAGATCGAGTCAAAATATTTCCGGTTTTGAGGCGAATAGTGGGGTTATTTAACGAAAAACCGGGGATATTTTGGCTGCTCTCCCATCAGCGCAGTAGATTATTCCCAAATCCGACAGACTCCTAGTACTCCGTCAAGGTGATAAATCAGGATACAGTTGGCCTGTCAGCGTTCAGGGCAAGGCCCGCCTCGCAGCGAATGGCCATCGCCCTTTGCAAGAGGCGCGACGCCGCCATGGGCGCTGACAGGCGAACCCTTCGGGCGCTCCTGTGGTG
>JAJRUV010000015.1 GCA_024277595.1 Gammaproteobacteria bacterium | reverse complement strand
CTCCATATCGAGCAGCAGATGACGAATCCCCGCAAACAGATGATGGGACAAAAACCAGATCCAGGGAATCGACAGCAACTTGAATGCCGACTGTGACAGCAGGGAGATCATAATGACCTCGGCGATGGTGCCGTTGCCGTCCGGATCGCTGTCGTTGGCCAGCAGATCACCGGGCTGGAACTCGTAAACCCCGCCACTTTTGATTTCGAAGCGGTCGTCCACCGCCTGTGGCGCCCGGTTGTCATCATCTGTGGACGAGCAGCCGGACAGCAGCGCCATGCACAGGATGGCGGCCGAGATCCGGAGGGTGCCGACCCTGCGGGGCATGGTTGGCCGCGTTGCTTTGTTGGTTATCTTCAAGCTGTGTTACCACTCTGGTTTATTCGTGCCGGACAGGGGCTGACCTCGTGTTATTGTTTTGGTATTGGGCAGGCCGTCCGGCGGAAAGTTCCGGGGTTATCCGGTGCAACTGCCAGAGGGTAGTATAGAAAAAACAAGGCTCCGGCAAACCGGAGCCTTGTAAATAGAATGATAAATTACCGGATTTGTGATCTGTGCAGCGGTTTGTGCCATGAACGGCACGAGGCATACAGGGTGGGCGGTAAGCAGGCAGGCTGTACGGCACCAGCCCTGCAACCGCGCCTTTCAGTATCTCATGCTTCCGATGGTGCAGGCGGCCACGAGCCTGTTTATCCCCGCGCTATTTTGCACAGCGGAAGCCGTGAGCCACACCGGTGAATGTAGGCATCGTTACTGCATTATAGGAAAATATGTCACCACCGCCCTGACCACCGCCACGGTAAACTGCCCTGATTTCTGCATCAGCACCAGCACTGCCGAAGTCTCCGCCACGTATAACCCAGTCGGCTACCCACTCGTTGACATTTCCGGCCATGTTGATGACACCGTGGGTGGATTTGCATTCAGGATGTCCATTGGTGTTTGCTACACCGACGACGCCGCTGATGTTACAGACAGCTGCATCGGTTCCGGTTGCCGCCAGTTGCCACTCGGCGTTGGTCAGCAGGCGTTTGCCCACATTGGCACAGGCCTGCTGGGCCTGGAACCAGGTGATACTTGTGGCTGGCATAACCTCTGCCTCGCTGCGGGCATAAATGCCGGTGCAGTCACTGCCGTTCGCAGCGCAGTCCCCTAGATCGGTAATCTGGGTGCCACCGGTATCAGCATCCCATACGCTGGCTTCATAGATGTCCACGCAAATAGAGCCGACGGGAACCATGTCGGCAGGGCAGTTGGACTCAAGGGCGGTGATGCGGCTGTCGTTGTCATCGACGGCGTTCTTTACGGCGTCAAAGTTGGCGTTCATTTCCGCAGACGAGATGGTTGCACCGCTTTCGAAGCTGTGTGGAACAGTCAGGCTGGTGGCGATGGTTGCCATGGATGCTGCTACGGCGACGCCGCCTGCAAAGTATGCAATCTTTTTCATGTTTTATTTACCTCGTTCTTGTCTCTTGTCAAAGCCGGTTTGCCGGTTGCGCGATTGGGTTTTCATGGAGTCCAGGTGTTGCTGTCCCACACGGCTTCATCCCATCTGGATTCGGAAGCAACGTCAGCCCCGTTGTTTTCATTATTATTGTCATTGCCGTCTCCTCCGCAGCCGGCCAGCAAAAACGCCGCCACCACGAGCAGCAACAGTTTGCCGCCATATAACTGAAACATGGTTTATACCTCCTGGTGAGTAATGACGGGGGAGGGTTCCCCTTTCTTGTTTTGCCTGAATATCACTTATCGGACAGAAGCCTGAGATCTTTATTATGAATAGGAATTTTAATGCCCTTTCCCTGCTTATGGCAAGAATTTTATGGACAAAATGAATAAAAACCTACCTGGGGAATGGATATCGGGATCGTGACAGGCAATAAAGACACCTATTGATGCACTCTTATTACAATAAACTACTGGTGAATGCGGATTCTAAGAGCGAAAGGCAATAGGTTCCCTATGCCGGTTCCATCAAGTTTTTGAAACGGCACTTAAAAATTGAATCGTCCAGGGTTACCAGTTGATGGTTTGATCATATTCAAATTCTAATATCGGTTCAGCTTGTTGCCCCGATTCCTGAAGAGGCGTTTGATCAAAATCCGTATCCCATTCCACTGGTGGAGCACGGGCAGATGCAATTTGAGGCGGTTTGGTGGGTTCGCCGATGTGGTTGAGGGCGCGCTGAATCGGATTCGTAAAGAAGAGAATAAAAGCGGTTTTTACCATTGGCTGCGCCACCCAGGCATACCAGTGCAGGTAATCCGGCGGCGGATCGAATACCAGGTGAGCGACGAACCAGACAATAAACAGCGCCAGATAGCCCGCGCTGATCCGCTGCACCTCCCAGGTTCGCAAACCGCCGCTGGGCACTCTCACCAGACGGCCACCAGGGCTATCAGCAACATCACCAAACCGGCGCCAGTGGCCAGCCTGGCGCTGAACCTTGCCTGCTCTTTCTCCACACCAATCTCCATATCGAGCAGCAGATGACGAATCCCCGCAAACAGATGATGGGACAAAAACCAGATCCAGGGAATCGACAGCAACTTGAATGCCGACTGTGACAGCAGGGAGATCACCCAGGAATAACCCTCGGCACTCTGCAGTGAGACGCCAAACAGATAGACCGCGAACGGCAGGGAGGCAAACAGCATGACTCCACTGATGCGATGACCGATGGAAACCAGCGCCACGACCGGAAGCCGGATCTTGGTCAGGTCAAGGAATACAGGTCTGTTATTATTGCTGTACACGATGGGTTAGTTCCATTGTGAAAAATACTACATGACTATATACCAATACCACAGGAAAACAATCAAGATGAACAGCGAATGGCAGGAGTTTCTCTGCAGCACCGGGGCAAGAATCGAGAACAGTCTGGTACAACCCTACCGCCCCCCGCGACAGGAGGCGAAAACCATTGCCGAACAGACAACCATCATCGCACTTTCCCACCTGGGGCTGATCCGGGTTGGTGGCGAGGATGTGGCCAGCTTCCTGCAGAACCAGTTTACCAACGATGTCCGTGAGGTTACTGACAGTATCAGCCAGCTCAATGCCTGGTGCAGTCCCAAGGGGCGTGTGCTGGCCTGCTTCCGGCTGTTCATGATGAACGGATGCCACTACCTGCAGCTGCCTCAT
>JAJRUV010000014.1 GCA_024277595.1 Gammaproteobacteria bacterium | reverse complement strand
TGATGGGAGAGCGGCCAAAATATCCCCGGTTTTTCGTTAAATAGCCCCACTATTCGCCTCAAAACCGGAAATATTTTGACTCGATCTCCCACCAGCTCGCTACGATTACCCAAACCCGACAGACTCCTAGCGCGAGAATTTATGCAGCGATTAATATTTCATCTAAAAACGGACACACAACTAAAAATCGCGCCATTCCGGCATGATTTTAGCCGGAATCCAGTAGCTTGAACTATAGATTCCGGCCAGGAGCATACCGGGATGACGGTATCCACAGTTTCTCTTTCTTTAATTTTGTCATGTTAGGCCTTAACCCGAGTGCAGGTTAATTAAAAAGGCCCGCTTTCCATCTTCCCCGGTAAAATGGACCATGCATCCGATGAAGTGTGGAAGGAATACATCAAGAATCAGAAGTCATCGGAGCTGGATGATGATTTTACCATGGCATTGGGTTTCTGGTCGCCGAACCGGAAGGCACAAATTTTAAGCCGGTGGCGTATTCCCGTTGTTCCGTCAGGCTTCCGTTGGCGGTGGACCAAGTGATTACTTGTTCATGGTTGAGGTTAGTAAGCGTTTTTACCCACAAAAACCTTGGAAATAGTCAGGATAATAATTTTCAGATCAAACCATAGCGACCAGTGTTCGATATAGTGCAGATCATATTCAATGCGTTTGTTTAAATCGGTATCGCCTCGCCAGCCGTTAATCTGGGCCCAGCCGGTAATACCAGCCTTTACCAAATGTTTCTGCATGTAAAGCGGGATTTCATCCTTGAATTTTTCAACAAACACCGGCCGTTCCGGGCGTGGCCCGACGATAGACATATCTCCCTTTAGCACATTGATGAATTGTGGCAGTTCATCCAGACTGGTACGGCGCAGCATGGAGCCAAATTCAGTTGCGCGATTTTCCCCGGACTTGGCCCAGACTGCCCCGCTCTCCTTTTCTGCCTCAATTGGCATGGAGCGAAATTTGAGCATATTGAAGGGCTTGCCGTTCCAGCTGACCCGCTCCTGGCGGTAAAAAACCGGGCCGGGTGAGCTGCGTTTTACACCGATGGCACACCAAACCATCACCGGGCTGGCGAACAGGAGGATAACAAACGCCAGTGTTTTGTCCTCCAGCGCCTTGATGAACCGGTTTATCCCCTGCATCGGTGAATCGGTAAGGTTTAATATAGGCAGACCTGCAATCTCGGCTATTGAGTGATTGATCAGGCGAAAGCCAAATATATCCGGTACAAAACGAATGGTCAGTGTGCTGTGCCGCAGGTCATGAAGGATCTCCTTTATCCTGTGTTCAGCAGGGAACGGCAGTGCCAGCCAGACCTCGTCTATATCTTCGGTTTCAATAAGTGCGCAAAGCTCGGGAATGCTGCATTTGACTTTGATGCCATTGATATGGGTTCCATACAGTTGCTCGTCATCATCAATAAAGGCGATGATATCAAGGCCGGTCCAAGCAGCTTCCTGGATACGCTTGGCAACATCGCGGCCAAGATTGCCGGCACCGACTATCACAATGCGCCGGTGGTTCCACCCCTGTTTGCGCATCACACGCAGTATCTGGGCAAGCGCCAGTCGAAACAGGAGTAGAAAACTCCAGGTGGTAATGCCCCATATCGCCAGCCATTGCCGTGAGAAGGTAGCGCTGGTTTTGGTCATGAAGGCGATTACAATCAGAAACAGCAGTACGCTTAACCAGGAGACGGTGATCATGCGCAGCTGAAACAGCCGGCTCTTTCCCCGCCAGGAGTGATACATGCCGAAGCGGGAAAAAACAACGATTGTCAGTAAGGAACCCAGCAGAACGGCGATGTGATAGTTAGGATGTGGTGGCCACTCACCAAACCGCAGCCCGAAAGCTAATGTCCCACCCATTGCTACTGCCAGAATATCCAGCAGACGCATAATGCCGGATAATGCCGAAGAGTGTTGTCTTAGCAGTCCACTGGGAAGCATAATCCTTTATCCGGGATGAGTGGTTCAGGCCAGTTGGCGCAGTACATAATGCAGGATGCCGCCATGCTGGTAATACTCTGCTTCCTGCGGGGTATCGATACGCACCCTGGCGGTGAAAGTTATCTGCTCGCCGTTGTTACTGGCTATCACGGAAACCTCCCTGGTCGAGCCATTTTCCAGTCCGATGATATCGTAACTCTCCTGTCCGGTGAGTTCCAGCGCCCTGGCGCTCTCTCCCTTTTGAAATTGCAGCGGCAGTATCCCCATGCCGACCAGATTGGAACGGTGGATGCGCTCATAGCTCTCGGCAATCACCGCACGTACACCCAGAAGCCGCGGACCCTTGGCCGCCCAGTCGCGGGAGGAGCCGGAGCCGTACTCTCTGCCGGCGATGACAATCTGGGAAACCTCCTCCTGCTGGTACTTCATCGCTGCATCATAGATAGACATCTGTTCGCCGGAAGGCTGGAAGCGGGTAGCTCCTCCTTCGCTACCGGGTGCCAGCAGATTGCGCAGGCGGATATTGGCGAAGGTGCCGCGCATCATTACCTCATGATTGCCACGCCGTGAGCCATAGGAGTTGAAATCAGCTGGCTGTACGCCCCGTTCGCGCAAATACTGCCCGGCAGGACTGTCTTCCTTTATTGCTCCGGCGGGGGATATGTGATCCGTGGTCACCGAGTCTCCCAGCAACGCCAGCACCCGCGCACCCCTGATATCGGTGACGGCGGCAGGTTCCGTTGTCATCCCGTCGAAGTAGGGCGGGTTTTGCACATAGGTGGAGTCATCCGACCAGTCGAACAGTTTGCCGACGGGTGATTCCAGTGTTCTCCAGCGTTCGTCTCCCTGGAACGCATCGGCATAGGTCTGGCTGAACCCCTCTGCCTTCAGGCCGGCAGTGATGGCTTGCTGGATCTCCTGCTGGCTCGGCCAGATATCTTTTAGGTAGACCGCGTTCCCCTGACTGTCCTCGCCCAGCGGTTCATTGTAGAGATCGATATCCATCCGCCCGGCGATGGCATAGGCAACCACCAGCGGTGGGGAGGCAAGGTAGTTCATCTGTATCTCGGAGTGGATGCGCCCTTCGAAATTCCGGTTTCCGGACAGCACCGAGCAGACCACCAGATCATCATTACGAATCGCTTCACTGATCGGCTCCGCCAGTGGCCCGGAGTTGCCGATGCAGGTGGTGCAGCCGTAGCCCACCACATGAAAGCCGAGGGCTTCCAGTGCGCTCATCAGTCCGGCCCGTTCCAGATAGTCTGTCACCACCCGTGAGCCGGGGCCGAGTGAGCTCTTTACCCAGGGCTTTACCTCCAGCCCTTTTTTCAGTGCTTTTTTCGCTACCAGGGCGGCCCCCAGCATTACGGAGGGATTCGAGGTGTTGGTGCAGGAAGTGATGGCGGCAATTACTACCATGCCGTCATTGAGATAGAATTTTTTGCCGTTGTGCTCTACCCGGATCCGGCCGCGATGCTCCCCCTGACGTTCAACACCGACTGCGGTGCGCCCCCCTTCATCGCTGAACCGGTCGATCTCCAGCGTATCCTTCGGCAGCAGGCCGTTCTTCTCCAGCAAGGCGTTGATGGCGCCGCAGATGTTGGGTTTGGCGGTGCGCAGCGCCAGCCGATCCTGCGGACGGTGCGGACCGGCCAGGCTCGGCTCGATACCGGTCAGGTCGATGTCAACGACATCGCTGTACCCGGCCTGTACGGCATCAGGGTTGCGAAACAGCCCTTGCTCTCTGGCATAGGCCGCGATCAGCGCTACTTGCTGTTCGCTGCGCCCGGTAAGACGCAGATACTCCAGCGTCTCCTCGTCGATGGGGAAAATACCGCAGGTAGCGCCATATTCCGGCGCCATGTTGGCGATGGTGGCGCGATCTGCCAAAGACAGATGATCCAGCCCGGGGCCGAAAAACTCTACGAACTTGCCCACTACGCCGTAGTTGCGCAGTATCTCCACCACGGTAAGAACCAGATCAGTAGCTGTTGTGCCTTCCGGCAGTCTGCCGTCGAGACGCACCCCGATCACCTGCGGAATCAGCATGGAGACGGGCTGGCCGAGCATGGCCGCTTCTGCCTCGATGCCACCTACACCCCAGCCCAGCACCCCCAGACCGTTGATCATGGTGGTGTGAGAGTCGGTTCCCACCACGGTATCGGGGTAGGCCTGCAATACGCCGTCATGTTCCTGAGTGAATATCCCGCGAGCCAGGTACTCCAGATTGACCTGATGGACGATCCCCGTTTCCGGCGGCACTACCCGGAAGTTGGAGAATGCTTGTTGTCCCCACTTCAGGAAGCTGTACCGCTCCTGGTTGCGCTGATACTCCAGTGCCTCGTTGAAGGCAAAGGCATCGCTACTGCCGGCTTTGTCCACCTGCACCGAGTGGTCGATGACCAGTTCGGCGGGTTGCAACGGATTGATCTTCTCCGGATCGCCGCCCAGTGCACGCATGGCATCCCGCATTGCCGCCAGATCCACCACCGCAGGTACGCCGGTGAAATCCTGCATCAACACCCGTGCCGGACGGTAGGCGATTTCACAGCTTGGCTCTGCCCGGGGATCCCACTCTGCCAGAAAGCGGATATCGCCTGTCGTCACGGTAACCCCGTCTTCGTGGCGCAACAGGTTTTCCAGCAGGATTTTCAGGGAGCAGGGCAGCCGGGCGCTGCCGGGGATGGCGTCGAGCCGAAAAATCTCATAGTGGGTATCGTTGACCTTGAGCGTGGATCGGGCGTTGAAACTGTTCGTCATCGAGAGGATAGGCTCCGGTTGGTTTGGTTTATGAAAAATCAGTATACGGGTTTTGTAAAAGCGTTGTGGCTTCCTGCATGAAGCGCTTGCGTTGCAGCAGGATCTGCCAGCGGCTGCCACCGCATTGGCTCCACAATACCGCGGAGCGCATTGCCGCAAGCAGCAGGGCGCGCACCGTGCTGGCATTCTCCGGGTTGGCGAGGTGTCCCTGGTCACCACTGACAATAATACGCGGTGTCATCGTGCTTACGGTATCACTGTAGGTTCCGGCCAGGCTGGCGATGATGTTGCTGTGTGGCAATGGATAGTGTTCTGTCTGCTTGCGTGCCCGTTCGATTCCGGTGGATATGGCCTGCAGCAGCTCCGGCTTGCGGGTCAGCTTGCGCTCCAGATGCAGTATATTTATCAGGTAGCGGGTCAATTCCGCATCCGGGTTTTTCTCCAGCTGCCGGGTAACTGCTTTCAGCCCGCTTTTCAGATTGGAACAGTTGCCATAAACCGACAGGGCATCAGGCGGGTCAGTAACAAACAGGGTATCCAGAACAATCTTCAGTTCATCCGGATCGACGCTGCCATGACGCGCTACCTGCTGAACCTGTTGGCATGCCTGATACATCCCGGCCAGCGCCAGGGTTTTGTCCGTGTATTTGCTCAAACCTGCCACTCCTGAATATTGACCGGCAGAGTATTCGTACGCTCGATGACTCCGCCGCCGAGACACGCCTCACCGTGATAAAACACCACCGACTGGCCAGGTGTTGCCGCCTGTTGTGGTTGATCGAAGGTTACCTGGCAATGGTCGCCGTCGACCCGGGTGATGATACATGACTGTTCCGGCTGCCGGTAACGGATTTTTGCCTTGCAGCGAAACGGGGGCGCAACCGGCTCACCCGCCACCCAGTGCAACTGGCTGGTCTCCAGCGTGGTACTGTATAGCATGGGGTGCTTCCCTTGAGAAATGATCAGCAGATTGTTCTCGACATCCTTGCCAACCACATACCAGGGTTTGCCCTCCTGTGCACCGGGACGACCGCCAATTCCCAGCCCCTGCCGCTGACCCAGCGTATAATACATCAACCCGGTATGTTCGCCGATCAGCTCCCCCCCGGGTGTGCGCATTTCACCGGGTTGAGCCGGGAGATAACGACTTAAAAACTCCCGGAAATTGCGTTCACCGATAAAGCAGATCCCGGTACTGTCCTTTTTGGCGTGGGTCACCAGACCGTTTTGTGCCGCAATGGCGCGTACCTCTTTTTTGTTCAGCTCTCCCAGCGGGAACAGTGTTCTGGAGAGCTGCTGCTGTCCCAGCGTGTAGAGAAAATAGCTCTGATCCTTGTTTCGATCCCTGGCCTTTAACAGTTGGAAACGCCCGTCTGTTTCTGCAACCCGCGCGTAGTGGCCGGTGGCGATGCGTTCTGCCCCGCGACTCAATGCGTGCTGCAGAAAAACCTTGAACTTGATCTCCCTGTTGCACAGCACATCCGGGTTGGGGGTGCGGCCGGCACGGTACTCCTGCAGAAAATGGTGAAACACATTGTCGCGGTAGGCCTGAGCGAAATTAACCGCCTGCAGCGAAACGCCGAGCTGCTCGCACACACTTTTTGCATCCTGAAAATCCTGTTCGGCCGGACAATAACCATCACTATCATCATCCTCCCAGTTTTTCATGAACACGCCATCTACCCGATACCCCTGTTCGAGCAGCAGTGTGGCAGCCACGGAGGAGTCTACGCCGCCGGACAGGCCGACGATGATCCGTTTCTGGAATTTGTAGGAGGAGGCTGTTGCAGAGCCGGACATCTGTTCGTTTGGTTCACTGTAAAACAGGGCATTTTACCTCATTTACCTGCTTTTTTTTAGTGATTCTGCCAGGGTGGCAGCAGCGGCAAGGAATGATGCTGTAAACTACCGGCCATGAACCCGCTTCTGCTGCTGTTTGCTACAGCACCCAAAGGGGTTGCCTCCCTGCTGATGGATGAACTCGCCGGTTTGGGGGCAACCGATCTCAAGGAGCAGCCTGCCGGGGTGGTTTTTCAGGGAACGCTGGAAACCGCCTATCGCGCCTGTCTGTGGTCACGTTGCGCCAGCCGGATTCTGTTGCAGCTTGCCCACTTTCCTGCAGCGTCCCCGGAACAGCTGTATGAGGGGATCCAGACCATCGACTGGTCGGAATACCTGGCGCCGGATGGCTCGCTGGCAGTTGATTTCAACACATCGCGCTCGTCCATTACCCACAGCCATTATGGTGCGTTGAAGGTCAAGGATGCGATTGTCGATCAGTTTCGCGACCGTAGCGGTGTTCGTCCCGGCGTGGATACCCGACACCCCGATCTGCGCATCAACGTTCACCTGCGCCATGACCAGGCTGCGGTAAGTCTGGATCTCTCCGGTGACAGCTTGCATCGGCGGGGCTATCGCAAACAGAGCGTCGAAGCGCCGCTGAAAGAGAACCTGGCTGCCGCCATATTGATGCGTGCCGGGTGGCCAGAGGTGGCGGAAAAGGGAGGGACGTTGCTTGATCCGGTGTGTGGTTCCGGCACGCTGCCCATTGAGGCGACACTGATGGCAGCGGATATCGCGCCGGGTTTGCTGCACGAGCGTTTCGGCTTTACCGGCTGGAAAAAACATGATCCATCACTATGGGAACGGCTGCTGAGTGAGGCCCGTGACCGGTGGGCAAAGGGAGTGGACAAGCTACCCCGTATCATTGGCTATGACACCGATCGAAGAGCGGTTCGTGCCGCCATTGCCAATGTGGAAGCGGCCGGCCTGCATGGACTTGTCCATATCGAACGGTGTGATCTGTCGGCGCTGCAACTTCCCGAATCTTCCCGACCCGGCCTGGTGATTGTCAATCCGCCCTACGGTGAGCGGCTGGGTGAAGTCGAGGCGCTGGCCGGCCTCTATGCTGACCTTGCCGACCGGCTCAAACAGGCGTTTGTCGGCTGGCAGGCGGCCATCTTTACCGGCAATCCTGATCTTGCCAAACGCATGGGGCTGCGCGCCTGTAAACAGTATGCTTTCTACAACGGTGCCATCCCCTGCAAACTGCTGCGTTTCGAGCTGCAACCGGAGTGGTTTATCGAACGCCCCGTCATCTCGGGTGGTATGGTGATGCCCCGGCCCGCATCGCCGGAACAGCTCGGTGATGGCGCACGGATGTTTGCCAACCGGTTGCGCAAAAACATCCGTGAACGGGGCCGCTGGGCGCGTCATGAAGGGATAACCTGTTACCGCATCTATGATGCCGATATGCCGGAATACGCCCTGGCGATTGACCTGTATCACGGTGAAAAGCTGCCGGTTCATGTGCAGGAATACCAGGCACCCAAAAGTATCGATCCCGCCAAGGCCCGGACCCGTCTGCGCGAGGCGTTGGCGGTGTTGCCCGGCTTGCTGGATGTGCCGATGACGCAGATCCACTTCAAGGTTCGCAGCCGCCAGAAAGGCAAGGCCCAGTATCAACGTCAGGCGGAGGAGAAAAATTTTCTCGAAGTGGAGGAGGGCGGTTGTAAATTTCTGGTCAACCTGACCGACTATCTGGACACCGGTCTGTTTCTGGATCACCGCCTCACCCGCGCCCTGGTCGGCAAACTGGCGTCAGGCCGGCGGATGCTTAACCTGTTCGCCTACACCGGCAGTGCTACTGTCTATGCGGCCAAGGGAGGTGCCAAGGCCACTACCACAGTAGACATGTCTCGTACCTATCTCGACTGGGCGCGGCGCAACATGGCGCTGAACGGCTTCAGTAGTGACAACCACGCCTTTGTACAGGCCGACTGTCTCGAATGGCTGGAACAGAAGGCCGCTACGGTATGGCACCGTTACGGGCTGATCTTTCTCGATCCGCCGACCTTTTCGACCTCAAAAAGGATGGAACAGCCGTTTGATATCCAGCGGGATCATGTCAAATTGATTCGTAATGCCGCCCGCCTGCTGACGGCGGACGGCATCCTGATTTTCTCCAACAACTTCCGCCGCTTCAAAATGGATCAGGTGGCGCTGGATGGTTTGAATATTGAAGAGATGACCCGGGCAACCCTGCCGAAAGATTTTGCCCGTAATGAAAAAATCCACAACTGCTGGAAGATTACTCTCATTGGTGAACAATAATAATCAGCCAACGCTCAAAGCGTGCGAGGGTGTTTTGATTCTAAAAACTGTTTGTAACCATTCAGCATAGTTGAAAATGAGTATGTAACTGTTCAGATTGCCCCTGAAATTCGTCAGTTCAAGGCGAAAAATGTAAGTTTACACGGATAAATGGTCATTTTTTAACGCAGAAATGGCGGATTTCAGGGGTGAGCTGAATAGTTACAACTGTTTTTATTCTTTTATTTGCATTACAATGAGAAATCTAGGGTAGAGATTTTTCATGGGGGGGAATAAGACAGAAAACTGCATCCTGCACTACTGCCCTCCGAGCAGTCCATCAGCCGAATTCCGGTTGCCCCCATCAGTAAATCAAATTCTCCCGGCATACAATTGGGGATGGCTGGCTGCGTTGGGTAACTGGGGCAGCTATATAAATCGAGTATTTCAATTTTAACAGGAACATACGTGAGTAAAGTTGCATTGATAACCGGTATTACCGGCCAGGACGGCGCCTATCTGGCGGAGTTTTTGCTAAAAAAAGGCTACATCGTTCACGGTATAAAACGGCGAGCCTCGTCGTTCAACACTGATCGTATTGACCACCTCTACCAGGATCCACATGTGGAGAATCAGAACTTTGCTCTTCACTACGGTGACCTGACCGACTCTACCAACCTGATCCGTATCATCCAGCAGGTACAACCGGACGAAATCTACAACCTGGCGGCGCAAAGCCATGTGCAGGTATCGTTTGAGGCGCCAGAGTACACTGCAGATACTGATGGCATGGGAACTCTCAGAATGCTGGAGGCGATCCGGATTCTTGGTCTGGAGAAAAAAACCCGTTTCTACCAGGCATCCACATCCGAGCTGTATGGTGAAGTCCAGGAGATCCCCCAGAAAGAGACCACCCCTTTCTACCCGCGCTCCCCTTACGCGGTAGCCAAGCTTTATGCCTACTGGATCACTGTAAACTACCGCGAGGCCTATGGAATCTACGCCTGCAACGGCATTCTGTTCAACCACGAATCCCCCTTGCGCGGCGAAACCTTCGTCACCCGCAAAATTACCCGCGCCATGGCCCGGATCAAACTGGCGCTGCAGGACTGCCTCTATCTGGGCAACCTGGATGCCAAACGGGACTGGGGCCATGCCCGTGATTATGTGGAGATGCAGTGGCTGATGCTACAGCAGGAACAGCCGGATGACTTTGTTATTGCCACCGGAAAGCAGTATTCGGTTCGGGACTTTGTCAATGCAGCGGCGGATGAATTGGGGATAACCATTCGCTGGGAAGGAGAGGGAGTCGATGAAAAAGGGTATGACGCCAAAACCGACAAATGCATCGTTACCGTCGATCCCCGTTACTTCCGCCCCACCGAAGTGGAAACTTTGCTGGGTGATCCCAGCAAAGCCAAACAGAAACTGGGCTGGGAGCCGCGTACTACGGTTGAAGAAATGGTTGCCGAAATGGTGCGTGAAGATCTGGTGACTGCCGAACGGGACAATCTGTGCAAGAGTGCCGGTTACCGGGTTTTCGATTACAACGAATAGCAGCTTTATCCAACACCCAACTACCCGGCTTTTATCCCGAAAGGGGGCCAGGGGGTAGCCACTCCCAATATTCCTGATAGTGAAACAAAAAATGACGCCAAAAACAGTTGACTTGCCATCAATAAACCGTGATTCAAAAATCTACGTTGCCGGTCATCGCGGTCTGGTTGGTTCTGCTGTTGTTCGCAGTCTGCAAAACCGTGGTTACCACAACATCGTGACACGAACCCGGCAACAGCTGGAACTGGCTGATAGTCGGGCAGTCAAAGATTTTTTTTCGGAACAACAACCTGATTGCGTGATAGATGCTGCGGCAAAAGTGGGTGGTATCCATGCCAATAACGTTTACCCGGCGGACTTCATCCGGGACAACCTGTTGATTCAGAACAATCTTATCGACCATGCTTGGCGATCAGGCTGTAGGAAGTTTGTTTTTCTGGGTTCCACCTGCATCTATCCCAAAATGGCGCCGCAGCCGCTCAAGGAGGAGTATCTGCTCACCGGACCGCTGGAGCCGACCAACGAATGGTATGCCATCGCAAAAATTGCCGGTATCAAAATGTGTCAAGCTTACCGTAAACAGTACGGTTTTGATGCCATCTCCCTGATGCCCACCAACCTCTACGGCCCCGGTGACAATTTCGATCTGGAAAACTCCCATGTGCTGCCCGCACTGATCAGGAAATTCCACGAAGCCAAAATTGCCGGGAAACCAGAGGTGGTGATATGGGGCACCGGCAAGCCGAGGCGAGAGTTTCTCTACGTGGATGATATGGCGGATGCCACTCTGTTCCTGATGGCAAACTACTCAGATGAACAAATAGTTAATGTAGGAGTGGGACAGGATATCACTATCCGGGAATTGGCCGAGACGGTTAAGGATATCGTCGATTTCAATGGCAATATTGTATTTGACACCAGCAAGCCGGATGGCACACCCAGAAAGCTGCTGGATGTATCGAAGCTGTCGGCCCTTGGTTGGCAGGCAACAACCCCGCTGCAACGGGGCGTTAAATCGACCTATCAATGGCATGTTCAGTCGGCCGAAGTCTGAGGACCTGCTTATGTCACCTGCGGTGATATGTTTGGCTGAGTATTTGTTGGAGAGGTATCAAGGAAGTGTTGAATGACAACCGATAACAGGAAGGTGGTACCTTGGTTGATACCGCGTTGAATATCGGCTGGAACTACTTGCTTATGTTATGGGTGCTTACGTCTTTCTATCGATAGACTATCAGGTCAGTAATGCAAAGAGTATCAAAATACAAGAAAAGGGCCTTTTTGCTGGTCGGTGGTTTGCTGGTGGCAACTACCCTCTATCTCTCTTTTTTAAGCGAGGCGCAGCTGTTACAGGTGGCCAATGGTGACAAATACGGTCACTTCCTGGCGTATTTTGTGTTAATGCTCTGGTTCGGGTTGAGCTACCCCTCCATCTTGACCAGCGCTATCCTGTTGAGTTGCATGGGTATTGGCATCGAATTTCTGCAGAATCTAACGGCTACCCGTGCATTTGAATCGGCGGATGTGGTGGCCAGTGTTCTTGGAGTATTGTTTGCTCTGGTGACGCTTATGGCTGGATTGAGAAAGATAGCCATGCTGTTTCGAGGTAAAATATAGCCATTGACGATGCGATAGTGGCTGAGGTGCTTATTTGCTTCAGATTGGCTCATGCCAAAAGACACTGTTCGTCAAAATGCCGACATCACCATCACGCTGAAAAAACTGTTATCATGTTCCGCTTGTGTTGCCGCTTAAGGAACACTGGTTTGAGAATTGCGACTGTCCCGCTATCTGAGTTGAATTTGATAGTATGGGACACAGGTAAAGCTGCACAAACAACCGGGTAAGGGAGTACCTCTGCCCAGCGGCGTTTAAGCTAAACAGGGTTAAGGTTTATGAGACAGTGGTTTGCTATTCATGCCAGGCCGAGGCAGGAAGCCGTTGCCGAGAAAAACCTCATTCGGCAGGGGTTTGATACCTACTGCCCGAGAATCCAGCATGAAAAGATAAAGCGAGGCAAGCGGACCAAGGTAATCGAAGCCATGTTCCCCCGCTATCTGTTCGTCTGCTTCGATCCCGGCCATGACAACATCTCCTCGATTCGTTACACCAGAGGTGTCGCCCAACTGGTCAGATTCGGTAATGAACCGGCCAGAGTTCCGGACGAAATTATCCGGCTGCTCAAAACATCCGCCACGGATCCCTCGGGACTCTATATTGAGCTGCTACCCGAACCCAAACAGGGTGACAGCATCAGCATCATCGAAGGTCCGTTTACAGGGGTCACCGGCATTTTCCACAAAAGCAGCGGCGAAGAGCGGGTCATTGTGCTGCTGAGTATTCTCGGTGAGCAAAATAGAGTAGCCGTTAAAAGAGAACAGATAGCGCTTGCTTAAGCTCCTGTTCGGACAATCAGAGCAGCACGGACGAGCTGCGGGAACAACGAATAACGACGCTGCAAAAATTCCTGCCCAGGGATGAGGCAGCGGGCGCGGTGTACCAGACGATACTATGTCAACGACGTGGTAGGGCGGTAGCGTGCCTGAAGCCGGATACTACACTAAACAACCGTTACGAAATACCAGGTCAAATATTTATCTGGGTCACCCCCAATCTTCCTCCACAGGGAGAAGGATGCAGGAGGGGATTGAGCCCGTAGGGTGGATAAGCGAAGCGCCATCCGGCAACAGCCTGCAACGCAAGGCCTTCTTCGTTTTTTCCGCACTGTTTATTCAAGATCAATTACCCTGCCCCTTTGATTTGGTGGTTGTTATCGCATAATGTGCTACAATTTAAAATGTGAAGCACATAACAGGAAGGATGGCCATGCGGACATTATCTATCCGTGAGATGCGTAATCAGCTGGGTAAATTAGATACTATAATCAGCAAAGAGCGCGAGCTGATCATCACGAAGCACAATAAACCCGTAGCCAGGATATTGCCCATTAAAGAGAAGAAATAGAAACCCAGCCATAAGGCATTGCGGGATGCGCTTCCCTGGCAGGAGGTGGCTAGCGAAGTGTTGCAAAGGAGTGACAGGGAAGAGCGTTAGTGGGGCTGTCATATATCGATACCAGCGCTCTTGCGAAGTGGTACCTTCCGGAATCAGGCTCCGACTCCTTTGCCAGTTGGATTCAGCAACAGGACGAAACCTGTATCAGCAGTCTAACGAGGACAGAATTTCGTTGCTTGCTGGCGCGGCGACAGAGAATACAGTTGCTGACCAGCGTACAAGTGCAGGAGATATACGCAAAATTCCAGCAGGATTGCCAGTACGGACACCTGTTGCACTACGCGGTGTCAGATCAGCATATTCTTGATACAGGGTTGATGATAGAGGGTCTTCCGGCCATTGCTCTGCGTACCTTGGATGCTCTGCACCTGAGCATTGCCCATGAAATATCTGCAAAAATACTCGCAACTGCCGATAAGGTGATGGCGCAAGCGGCGGAGCTCTTGGAAATGGAAGTGATCTGGTTTGGCGAATAAATCCGAAGATGAAAAGAGCGGTCGATGTAATCCTGAAAGATTTAGGCACGAAAGATTTAAGTTTTTGATGTTAGATAGCCTGTCTTTTAATATCAACCTGTTAGGGGCTTCAGGCATGCGCCGGCCCGGCGTCGCAGCACTTGGCAAGGGAATATGCGTGCTGCGCCTTGTTCCAGCCCATTCCTGAAGCCTTGAATACCCGGATGCTTAATTTCAAGATTTGACCGTATGCCGTAACCGGCTGTTTTTCTGGCGGGTTAAAGTCTCGTGAAAGGGGTATGACCTAAATAATATGTGAGCTATTCTACGGGTTAGTGTATTCTGCAGCTAATCTTCTTCCCAAAACAAAGATGCAAGCAATGATAGCCAATATAACCGATCGTACGGACACGCATTTTACAGTAGAAGTCACTCTCCCTTATCAGAGTTCAATGCTCAATTTTGAAGACAGTATTCAAGACGCGGTCAACCATGTCGGTTTAACGGCAACAGAAGAAGCACTTTCACAATTTGACACCAACGGTTCGCCCATTATAGTAGGTTCCGCAAAATTCACCAGTAAAGGCAAAGAGGGTAAGCGTTATCAGACGCCGTATGGTTCAGTTGTTGTTGATCGGCATGTTTATCAAGGAACGAAAGGCGGTAAATCCTATATTCCACTGGATCACAATGCCCGCATTATTGTGACATCGACCCCTAAATTCGCCAAGATGGTGTCATCGAAGTATGCTGATCTGGGTTCCTCGCGTGTTCGCGCTGATCTTGAACAAAATCATGGTCGGGTCATTGCACGCTGCTATATACAAGACATCTCCGAGGCGGTTGATGCAGTCATATCCGCCAAAGAGGAAGATTGGTGCTATGACCTCCCGAAAATGCCGAAGCCAGTGAAATCGATCTCTATTGGTATGGATGGTACCTGTATGTTGCTGTGTGAAGAAGGTTATAGAGAAGCGATGGTGGGTACGATTGCGTTCTTCGACAAAAAAGGAGACCGATTGCACACCCTTTACACGGCGGCAACACCGGAGTACGGCAAAGAACAGTTTTTTACGCGGTTTGAGCGTGAAATTGAACGGGTGAAAGCGCGTTATCCAACAGTGGATTATGTTGGACTTGCCGACGGTGCGACCTGCAATTGGCCTTTTTTAGAAAAACACACCGACACCCAAACAATCGATTTCTGGCATGTTACCGAGTATTTAGGCAAAGCCGCGAATGTGATGCACCGAGGTAAGCGCAAGGTAGTCGAGAAAGAACACTGGCTCGATCAAGCTTGCCACAAACTCAAGCACACGA
>JAJRUV010000013.1 GCA_024277595.1 Gammaproteobacteria bacterium | reverse complement strand
GAGCGCCCGAAGGGTTGGCCTGTCAGCGCCCATGGAGGCGTAGCGCCTCTTGCAAAGGGCGATGGCCATTCGCTGCGAGGCGCGCCTTGCCCTGAACGCTGACAGGCCAACTGTATCCTGATTTATCATCTTGACGGAGTACTAGTTAGGTAGGTCAACTCTTTTTATTTGCCACAAGATACCGAAAATACGCAACAACAACCAGTTAAACTCTTTTTGCTCGTCTTTAACGGATAATCTGGTGGTTGAGTGCATCGCCATCATCTGGAATACAGAAATAAGCCGGAGCAACCGATAGAGACAACAGGTCGCAGCAATTGTTGAGCTAAATCACTTTTTTGCTGTCTATACCTTGTTCAACGAAATACCGCCAAACAACGTCCGGAACAGTTTATTTATGAAAATTCTGACTTTTGATATCGAAGAGTGGTTCCATATCCTCGATAATGGTTCGACAAAAACAGAAAAAGAGTGGGCAAAATTCCCCTCCAGAATTGAGGAAAATGTTGCTCGAATTCTTGATCTGCTGGAACGGAAAAACCAGCCTGCCACCTTTTTTTGTCTGGGTTGGGTCGCCCGCAAATATCCTGACATCGTACGCAGGGTCGCCGACAAGGGGCACGAAATTGGCTGCCACTCTGATATGCACCAACTGGTCTATGAGCAGACCCCCCATCAGTTCAAAGCCGATCTTCACGATGCGATTCACTCCATAGAAGATGCTACAGGAGAGAAAGTAATCAGCTACCGGGCGCCGGGATTCTCGGTAACCTCCTCCTGTTCCTGGTTTTTTGAAGCGCTGGTTGAACAGGGTATCGAAGTTGACAGCTCCATATTTCCGGCTGCTCGTGCCCACGGGGGTTATCCCGATTTTGGCGCAAACAAACCGGCGCTGGTGCAAACCACCAGCGGGATGGTCAAAGAGTTGCCGATAAATACCAAAACAGTATTTGGAAAACCCCTTATTTTTTCCGGTGGAGGATATTTCCGCATTATCCCGCTGCCTTTGCTGCGCCGCTGGATCCGTAATGCAGATTATGTAATGACCTATTTTCATCCACGGGATTTTGACCCCGGTCAACCGACAATAAAGGATCTGACGACTATTCGCAAATTCAAATCCTATGTTGGTCTGAGTTCCGCACTTGCCAAGCTGGATGTGATTCTGGATGAGTGCCATCATATCGATCTACGAACAGCGGTTACCTCTATTGACTGGGAAAAAGCCAGAGTCATACCCATGCCAACAGATTGTTGATAAAAACAGCGATTATCATTGTTTGTTTTGGTGCTGTTTTTTTCTTTTCCACTGCCGAACAACATACAATCGCCATAAACCGCTGACGGCAAAATAGCCGACAATTGCACTGACGCTGCTCAGAATAAAGCAACCCAAAAACAGGGGAATCCAGACAGCATTTAACCCTGTCAGTATTTGATCGAATGAAGGTGGAAACAACAACTCCTGCGCTGGCTGGTGCAACACCCAGGCACCCAGTTTGTATGCAAAATAGTATATCGGGGCCATTGTCAGCGGATTGGTGATCCAGACAAGGGCAACGGAAATAGGAAAATTAACCCGGAGCAGAATCGCTACGGCAGCAGCCAGGATCATCTGCAGCGGGATCGGTACAAAAGCACAAAATAACCCCACGGCAAAAGCACCAGCGGCTGAACGGCGATTGAGATGCCAGAGATTGGAGTCATGAAGTCGCGCACCAAACATCCGCAAATGCTTGTGCTCCCGGATCTGGCGGTGATCTGGCATATGGCGTTTTAGAAATTTTCTGGGCATCCGGCAAAAAATCTGTAAGAAGCCTCTTATTCTAATAACAACATGCGTTTGGCGACACTTTTTTTTCTGTTCGGGGTCATTCTGTTCCAGCAATGTGCCGAACTGCCCGGTCGCCATTGGTTGTTCGCTGCAGTCCTTCTGCCACTGGTCAAGTGGTGGCTGCCAGTTCGGCTGCCAATGGCGATTCTGGCGGGGTTTTTGTGGGCTTTCCTGCATGCTGCATGGATGCTCTCCGGCACCCTTCCCGGCCACCTGGAGGGTGTGGATATCGAAGTGGAAGGAGTCATCGCTTCATTGGTGGAGGAGGATTTTCGCCGAACCCGATTCGAGTTCAATCTGGACAGTCTGACTCATCAGCAACGGGTTTTCTCTACCTCCAGGCGAGTACTGCTGAGCTGGTATGGCGAGACTCCAGCACTTTCCGTTGGCGATCGCTGGCGGCTCACCGTCCGTCTCAAGCAACCACACGGTTTCATGAACCCCGGTGGATTCGATTACGAAAAATGGCTGTTTCAGCAGCGAATCAATGCCACCGGTTACGTGCGAACCAAGGCAGCCCAGACCTTTCTGGCATCGGAGTGGCAATCCCACCCCGTTGATCGCCTGCGCCAGCATCTGAGACAGCTGATGGATGATCCCCCGGGAAATCATCCCTATACGGGGCTGGTTACTGCGCTGGCGATCGGTGATCGTAACGGCATCCCGAATGATCAGTGGGAGGTGATGACTCGCACCGGAACCAGCCATCTGATGGCAATATCCGGCCTGCACATCGGACTGGTAGCCGGGATAGCCTTTTTTCTGGGTCGCCACATCTGGTCTCTGCTCGGCCGGGCGCCGCTGCTTGTTCCAGCCCCCCGGGCTGCCGCCGTCATCGCCCTGCTGGCAGCCTGCGCATATGCCGCTCTGGCCGGGTTTTCCATACCGACCCAGCGAGCATTGATAATGATTGCCGTGGTCATGGCAGCACTGCTGCTGCAACGGCAGGTCAACCCCTCTCAGGGTCTTGGCCTCGCCCTTGGCGGGGTACTGCTGCTCGATCCCATGGCGGTGGTAACTGCAGGGTTCTGGCTCTCCTTTGCTGCCGTGGCGGTCATTCTGTATGGACTGGGTGGACGCCTGCATAGAAAAGGTGGCTGGCGGCAGTGGGGGCGAGTACAGTGGGTGGTCAGCCTGGGTCTGTTACCACTGCTGGCGTTCTCTTTTCAGCAGGCGCCATTGCTGTCACCTCTGGCCAATCTAATCGCGGTTCCCTGGGTAAGCTTTACTGTGGTGCCCCTGACCCTCCTCGGTATCGCCGGTCTGCTGCTCTATCCCCCGCTAGGCAGCTGGCTGCTGCTCCAGGCAGCCAATCTGTTGGGCTGGTTGTGGCCTGTGCTGCAGAGGCTGGCAGAGGTGGAGTTCGCGCAGTGGCAGTTAAATACAGAGCCACCCCTGTGGATCCTGCTCGCTGCGGTGGCCGGTACGCTCTGGATGCTGGCTCCCCGTGGCGTTCAGGCGCGCTGGGTTGGCGCCGGCTGGCTGCTGCCGCTGGTGCTGACGGCTCCGGAGCGGCCGCAGCCGGGAGAGGCCTGGTTTACCCTGCTGGATGTAGGCCAGGGGCTGGCCGCCGTTGTACAAACCCGAAACCACACGCTAGTCTATGATACCGGGCCGAAATTCAGCGACCATTTTGACACCGGGCAGGCGGTCATCGTACCGTTCCTGCGTCGGGAGGGGGTCGCTAACCTGGATATGCTCATCGTTGGCCACGGTGACAGTGACCATATTGGTGGTGCGGATTCACTGTTGCGGCGCTACCCGGCCAGGCGCCTGCTGACTACCGTTCCAGAAAAGCTGCCAGGGGATGCAGAACTGTGCCGGCAGGGGCAGACATGGAGTTGGGATGGGGTGCGGTTTTCCATTCTGCACCCTGCGCCGGGCAGCACCACCGAGGGAAATAACGCATCCTGCGTACTCAAGGTAGAGACTGCTGCCGCAACGCTGCTGCTAACCGGTGACATTGAGCGGCAGGCAGAGCGGCAACTGGCAAGCAGAACTTCATCCCGTCTGGCAGCTACGATTATGGTAGCCCCCCATCATGGCAGCAAGACATCCTCCTCGCTCCAGTTTATCGATACCGTCAATCCTGATTATGTTCTATTTCCGGTGGGCTATCGCAATCGTTTTCATCACCCCCACCCAACGATAGTAGAGCGTTATCTGGCCAAGGGCGTACAGATGCTGAACAGCGCCCGCCACGGCGCCATCCGCTTCAAAATGGGAAAAACCAAACTGTCTGAGCCAGAGTCATACCGAACTCTTGCACAGCGTTACTGGAACAACCGCTGACTGATATACCCGAATTACCTGGAAATGCAGGATTTTTGGGTCTGACTGAAACCGCAAGGCAAGGCGCAGTTTGCAGAGAATGGCTCGCCCTTTTCAAGAACTGCAACGCAGCATTGTGGTTTCAGACGGATTCAAAAAACTGCATTTCCAGGTAGTTTGCTATTCATGACCGCCTCAGTATCAACTGCTGTTCAACACGAAGCAGCAATGATGCAAAACCAAACCACCCCAACAGCCAAGCCAGCAGCGCACCAAGTGCATTGGCAGCCATATCCGCCACGTCAAAAAAACGCATACCACCCATACCCTGCAGATACTCCAGACCAATCCCTGTGGCAATGAACAACCCCAGCAGCAACAGGCGGGAAACCTGCGCTGGATAGAGCTGCTGAAACCAACCCATTAATACGAAATAGGCCAGCAGATGCGAATATTTGTCACCATGATTCACCTGCAAGTCCACTGGTTGAGGAGTAAGAGAGAGATATACAACCAAAGCCACAAGCCCCCAGCCAATAGCAAGCCAGAGTGGTCGATATCTCAGTGTTGCTGCTACTTTCATGATTAAACCCAGAAACTGTAGTTGGGCGGAGTTAAGTGTATGCTTGCCAGAGCGCAACTTGCGCCGTAGCGCAATTCGCCCGGCAGGTGAACAGGCAGGTCAAAACCAGCAGTTTGCATAGCATAAAGACTAACATAACATGGTAGTGGTCAGCTGTGGTTTCCAGGTTAAAGAAACATATAAAACAGAAATGCGCCCAGAAGCAACCGGTAGATGACAAACGGAACCATACCGATGCGTTCCAGCAGCTTGAGGAACCAGTGGATACATAAGTAAGCACTCACCGCCGACAAGAGCGTGCCCAGAAACAGTGCCAGCCAGTCAACCGGTGCCTCCATTTGCACCAAATCCAGGGTTTTGAAACCCCCAGCCAGCAAAATAACAGGAACTGAGAGCAAAAAGGAAAAACGTGCCGCTCCCTGCCGGGTCAGACCCAGCATGAGAGCTGCTGTCATGGTGATTCCCGAACGGGAGGTGCCTGGAATCAACGCCAGCGCCTGGGCGCAGCCGATCAGCAAAATATCCTGCCAGGTCAGCGTGTATTCATCCCGCTCCCGGCGGCCCCGTGCATCGGCCCACCACAGAAACAGGCCGAAGATAACAGTGGTACTCGCGATTACCAGCGGAGAACGCAGCTCTGTTTCGATAAAATCCTTGAACAATAGCCCAGCCAGCCCTGCCGGAATAGTCCCAAACAACACAGCCCAGGCCAGCCGACTGTTTGTGGTTGTTTTCCCGGTGGTTAATGAGCAACTCCAGTCCCGGGTCATGACAATCAGCTCATGACGAAAATACCACACGATTGCGACCAGAGTCCCCACGTGTACCGCAACATCGAAGGCAAGTCCTTGATCCTGCCAACCGGTCAATACCGGCACCAGAATGAGATGTGCCGAACTGGATACCGGCAGGAATTCCGTCAACCCTTGCAGCAGCGCCAGCACGACGATCTGTATCAGATCCATCTATAGCTTCCCCCGTAAGTCACGCAGCATAAAACCGTTGAGCGGCACACCCGCCAATCCTTTTCCAACAGCAATCACCTTGAATAACTCCCCCATCTCTTCCGGCAGGGTGAGCATTTTTATCTGCCGGCTTAGCTCCAGCTGAACCCGCGGTTCATCAGATATACTCTGCATTGCCTGCTCCAGCCCGTTGGCGAGCAAAAACCAGGCCTGGGTAGTATAACCGTAGAGATCCATACCGGCATCCAGCGCCATCTCGGCAACGGCGGTAAAATTTACATGAGCGGTAATATCCTGCAGACCGGGCAAAATGAGCGGATCCGGATGGGCTCGATGCCGGTAGTGGCACATCACCGTTCCGCTATCGCGTTGTGGATGGTAATACTCATGCTCGGGGAAACCGTAATCAATCAACAAGACAAGCCCCCGCTCCAGCACGGCACCAACCGTATGCAGCCACTGTTCGGCGGCAAGACCGATCTCCGACTGATAACCGTACGGAAGTTGCGGGGCGATCTTTTCAAGCCGTTCAGCAACAGCTTTGCTACTGATTTTGCCACGCTCCCAGCAGAAGCCATCCTTGCTGCAGGTCACATAAAGCTCATCCACGCAATGACTGCCGACACGGAAACGATGTACCGGCAACGCATCCAGCAACTCGTTTGCCACCACCACTCCACGAAACGGGGTTTGCGGCAGGCTGTCCAACCACTGCACCCGATCCAGAAGCTGTGGCGCCTTATCTCGCAGAGCCAGTAGCTGGCGCTCTCGCAGGTCGGCGCTCAGCTCCAGAATGAAATAGTGCTCCGGCAGGCATTCCAGCCGCTCCAGCTCTGCCAGAATATCGGCAGCCATCACTCCTGAACCGGCACCCACCTCCATGATCGCTCCTCCCTCCAGCGCTAGCAGCACCTGCTGAATCTGGTGGGCTACGCAGCGGGAAAACAGCGGAGAGATCTCCGGTGCGGTGACAAAATCCCCTTCTGCACCGAATTTTTGGCTACCCGCACTATAATAACCCAGTCCCGGTGCGTACAGCGCCAGCTCCATAAATCGGGCGAAAGTGATGGCACCTCCGCTGCTATCCATTTCCTGTTGCAACTCTAGCATCATTCGTTCACTATGAGTGGCTGCATCTGTATCGGGAACGGGCAGACTGTTCAACGCAGTCGTTGCCTGCCGCATGCGTGCGTGCAAGGATAAGGGTTCGCTCATATAATTTAGTATTTATGAAATCACATTTGCGGTACAGTGTTTACTGATAAACCGCAAAGGAAAAAAGTCCGTGCAGGATAACATACAGCCTCTGACAGACAAGGTGGCATTAATCACCGGTGCAGCGCACCGCATCGGCGCGGCGCTAGCCCGGGGACTGCACCTTCAGGGCATGAACCTGATAATCCATTACCATACATCCCGTAGCGCGGCGTTGGCTCTGCAGCACGAGTTGAATGGCAAGCGGGAGGGAACTGTTGTTCTGATCCAGGCCGATCTGTCCGAAACCAGCAAGATTTCCGCTATCATCAAGCAGGCCTGTGAAGCGTGGGGACGTCTGGACGTGCTGATAAACAACGCCTCGACCTTTTTCCCTACCGAGACAGGCACCGTTGACGAACATTGCTGGAATAACTTGATTGGAACCAATCTCAAAGCTCCGTTTTTTCTTTGTCAGGCAGCAGCACCTCACCTGGCCAAATGGCAGGGGAGTATCATTAACATCGCGGATATCCACGCTCTGCGGCCCTTGAAAGGATACCCTGTCTACAGCATCGCCAAAGCCGGACTAGTGATGCTTACCAAGGCCATGGCTTGTGAACTGGGTCCCAATGTGCGCGTCAATGCCGTTGCCCCCGGCGCAATTCTGTGGCCGGAACAGGAGCTTGACGAAGTTGCCAAACAGCGCATTATTTCACGCACCTTTCTCAAGCGACAGGGAGCACCCGATGATGTTGTGCGTGCTGTGCTCTATCTGATTCGTGATGCGGACTATGTCAGTGGAGAGATACTTACTGTGGACGGGGGGCGTTCGATAAACAGCTAACCTTTTTGACTGGCCACCCGATATATCCATTACCCTGCAACCACACCGCGTTGCACAACGCTTGTTCGATCGACACCGAATCAATGGGAAGAATACCTTTGCCAAAACGGCCGTTTCCACTGTTACTGCTTGCCGGAGTGGTTACGACAGCAGGGGGAGATGAGCACAAACCCATCAACTATTTTGGCGTCAGCTATCTGCAACTGCATGGCAAGCAGACAACCGAACCGGATTACAACCCTGACGGAATTATCGCACGACTAGGAGTCTGTCGGGTTTGGGTAATCGTAGCGAGCTGGTGGGAGATCGAGTCAAAATGTTTCCGGTTTTGAGGCGAATAGTGGGGCTATTTAACGAAAAACCGGGGATATTTTGGCCGCTCTCCCATCAGCGCAATAGATTATTCCCAAATCCGACAGACTCCTAGTACTCCGTCAAGGTGATAAATCAGGATACAGTTGGCCTGTCAGCGTTCAGGGCAAGGCGCGCCTCGCAGCGAATGGCCAT
>JAJRUV010000012.1 GCA_024277595.1 Gammaproteobacteria bacterium | reverse complement strand
TGCCTCAAGACCTGCTTTCGCCTTGAACTCCGCTGTGTGGACCTTCCGCTTTTTTGTTTCGCTCATTCTTCTTTTCCTCATTGACAGCGCACAGCTTAAACTACTGTCTTAATACCGGGGTCCACTATACCCCACCTCCGGCGTACAGCAGGTTTAGAACTAGATGGCTCTGTAATATGTTTTACTGACTTCATGACTTTCTCCCAATCAACCACTCTCTACATAGGTTTATTTCAATCCACTCTCCCTATGTAAATGTAGTTGTTTTGATGTTAAGAAAGTCTCATTTCAACTGAGGTAAGACAGTTTCCAGGTTCAACCGCGCAGTCCCGACTCAAGATAGGTATACACCGATAACCCGTGCTCCAACTGGCGCAGATATTGCGCCTGTTTTCCACTACTGATATCAGCAGCAACCAGTTTATTGCGATAGCACCCCAGCAACTGCTGCGCGTCAAAATCCACCTGCCGTAGCACGGAGGCAATGTTATCACCACGCCGGGCATCCAGCAGACGATAACCGCCGTCTTCAACCAACTCAACATTGACGGTATGGGTGCTGCCAAACAGGTTGTGTTCATCCCCCAGAATTTCCTGATAGGCGCCGACCAGAAAAATACCCAGCAGATAGGGTTCGCCGGAACGCGGCAGATGCAGCGGCAGTGTACTCTCCAGACCATTGCGTTCGACATAGCTATCAATCCGGCCGTCAGAGTCACAGGTAATATCCTGTAACACGGCGCGCCGCTCCGGTTCTTCATCGAGGCGGTGCAGGGGAACCACCGGAAATAGCTGGTCGATGGCCCACACATCGGGCAACGACTGAAACAGGGAAAAATTGCAAAAATATTTGTCGGCCAGCTTCTCGTTCAACTCGTCCAGCACATCCCGGTGGACACGTGAACGGCTGCTCAACCGGGCACGAATCTGCCAGCAAGTTGCGAAATAGAGCTGTTCGGTCAGCGCTCGCTGCTCCAGCGTAAGCAGGCCGTGAGTGTACATGGACCGGGCTTCGGATAATCCATACCGGGCATCATGCCAGGCCTCCAGCAGAGAGCGTTCACTTTCACAGTTATTCTGAAGAGTAGCCAGATTGCCGGCAAGGGCCTCAATGATTGCCGGTTGCTGCTGGCTCGAGGGAGAAATATCTGTCCCATCAGGCGTCTGCTCAACCTCGACCACTTCGGTAATCAACACGGCGTGATGTGCGGTGAGCGCACGCCCGGATTCGGTGAGAATGCGCGGATGAGGCAGGTTCTGTTCAGTACAAATTTGTCGCAGCGCATGCACCACGTTGTTGGCATACTCCTGAACGGTGTAGTTCATGGAGCAAACACTACGTGTTCGACTCCCCTCGTAATCAACTCCCAGACCACCGCCGACATCCACACTACTGATCGGTACGCCAAGGCGGCGAAACTCAGAGTAATAACGCGCTGCTTCGTCAACACCACGCTGAATATCATGGATATTGGAAATCTGGGAACCCAAATGAAAATGCATCAGCTGCAGCGTATGCAGCATTCCCCGCTTGCGCAAACACTCCACTGCCTGCAGCACCTGGGCCGCCGAGAGGCCAAATTTGGATTTCTCCCCGCCGGTATTCTGCCACTTGCCAGCCCCGATGGATGCCAGCCGCACCCGTACGCCAAGCAGCGGAACTATATTTAACCTGTCAGCCTCTTCAAGAACCAGTTCGAGTTCGGACAGTTTTTCGATTACGATATAGACCTGCGACCCCATGCGGCTGCCAATCAATGCCAGGCGGATATATTCACGATCCTTGTATCCATTGCAGATCAGGGTGGTGCCTGCTCTGGCGGCAGCCAGTACCACCATCAGCTCCGGCTTGCTCCCGGCTTCCAGACCAACGACTTCATCACTCGCAGCGAGGATCGCCTCTACCACCTGGCGCTGCTGGTTGACCTTGATGGGATAGATAGCGGTAAAACCACCATCAAACCCTTCCTCTTGCATTGCCCGGGAAAAGGCTTCATGAAGGTCGTTGACCCGATCACGGAGAATATCTCCAAAACGAACCAGCACCGGCAGGGACAGCCCTACTGCCTTGAGTTCAGTCGTCAATGAATAGAGGTTAATACTTGTGTGATGTTGATTACGATCGGGATAGACCAGTAGATGTCCCCGGTCATCAATATCAAAATAACCTCCTCCCCAAAAGCGAATGTTATATATCTCACGCGCCTGGTGAATGCTCCATTTGCTCATCGGATACCCTTGCAAACAATAATGTCGCCATCAGAGAAAACATGCACCATTTGTAAAAACACGGCAAGGAAAAAATACATCTTTGAAGCGGCAGTATTGCAGACCACACTGAGATTACTAACTCGGCCTCGGTATATGCCACGGCTGGGTTATTAACCCGGCGACATATAGTGTTGCCGGGTTAATAACTGCCCGACGTCCGCTGAATGTGGGCCGCCGTAACATAATCCATGGTGTTACGATGCAGAACAAACCAGGCCGACAGCTGATCCGTTATATAGATCCGGGCCGCAGCAATATCACCCTCTTCCAACTGCTGCTGTACCTGCTCCAGCTCAGCCAGTACCCGCGCATGCTCCGCCTTGTGAATATCGATAACAGGGAAGGATGAGCGCTCCATCATCTGTTCTTCCTCTGCAAAATGCTCCTGGCTGTGGGCTGCCAGTTTGGCAAACAACCCGGGGAAATCAGCATCAGAAGCCCCTGGAAGCATATTGAGCAGGTCAACAAACTGGTGATGCGCCTCATCAATGGATGGCACACCAACGGCAAGATCTTCTGTCCATTCAATTACCGGCATAGCCCTCTTCCCTCGATTTGTTTTAATCTAGGAGTCTGTCGGGTTTGGGTAATCGTAGCGAGCTGGTGGGAGAACGAGTCAAAATGTTTCCGGTTTTGAGGCGAATAGTGGGGCTATTTAACGAAAAACCGGGGACATTTTGGCCGCTCTCCCATCAGCGCAGTAGATT
>JAJRUV010000001.1 GCA_024277595.1 Gammaproteobacteria bacterium | reverse complement strand
GGGGGGTCTGCCGGGGGGGGGTCTGCGGGGGGTGGGTCTGCCGGGGGTGGGCTTACCGCAGCGGATTCCGGGGCTTCACGAGTTTTATCCTCACCACCACCACAGCTGGTCAACATCAGCGCGGCGACCACCCACAAAAATATGTGGCCCATATTCAATTGGAGCTTCATCCGATAACCCTCAAGCCAGGGTTAGCGACAGTACGCAAACATCGGTTTGCTTCCGCCTCAATGCGGACAATAATGTATATAGACGGGTCGCGACTTTTGCTGCATCGCATCCTGAATGAGGCTGTCCGGGGTAATGACTGCCCATGATTGCGCGATAAATGCGCAAAACAGATAGAAATCTGGCAGCCCCGCTGTCCGGGGTCGAGCCCGTAGACCGGAAGCTTTGCGGCCCCATTTTTCAATGGGTATGCCTTTTCAATAAAATGCAGTGTCGCGCTATTTGATGAGGTGATTCAATTGTTACTTGACAATAACTTGTCGAAATAATGTGACCTGATTTCGAAGAATTTGAACCAGTGTATTTTTCCCCTCTGGCCTGGATCAAGCCAGTCGTTACGGGGAAGTGCACTCCCTGTTCCACCCCCCGAAATCGAAGTGGAGAACAATACACGGCAAGAACAAGTTAGAGGATACATCGGGTTAAAGCAACCTCTCGGTTGCTGGAGCTATTGCAATGCGGCGAAAGTGAGGCTGCTTATTTCTTTATCTGGTAGTTACCCTTTGTTTTCAGCAGCACCGTAATCGGCTTATTGGTAGTGTTTTTCCAAAACCATCCGTGTGAACCATCAAACGGTACGGTCATGGACCCCTCCATTTCATGCGTTGTCGCGATTGCATAACTCTCAAAATAACCTGTGGTATCTCCTTCAGGCTCACCATGAAAATCAAAATACAGGGGAGCCCCTGTTGCGGTGCTCCATTCATAAATGATTTTCTCAAACTGTTGCATCTGAAGTTTGTATTCGATACCGCGATGCGCCGGCACCTCGACTGTCGTCTCGTTTTCCATGAACGGATGAATACTGTCTTCAGGAACAGTTTGTGGTTCGATAGCAATCGAAATATCCTGCGCGAGGACTGTCAGTCCTAACTTGTGGCCAATACCGGTAGGGTCACGGTTGAACTCTGATGGCAGGACAATAGTAACGAATACGATAACCGAGATAAGGGTCGCAGCAATAACTGCCTTGACCAGAGTTTTGGTTGACTGAGTGGGGAAAATGATTTCGTTCATTGTTGTCTCTTATGGTAATAATAAATTAACTGACAAAATAACCGGTAAGCTGGAACATGATCAGCAGCAGTCCGCCACTCATCAACAAGGTGTTTGATACGGTTGAGAATCTTATATAGCTTTCATACCTGCGCCAGAAGCTTAGCAAGATCAATACAATGGCAAGAGCGAATATCTGACCCAGCTCAACGCCCGCATTAAACGCGAGCAGGTTCTGTACCAGACCTTCCTGGCCAATTTCAAACTCCTGGAGCTTGGTCGCAAGCCCAAAGCCATGAAATAGCCCGAAAATCAAAACAGCTGCTTTTGTGTTGGGCTCAAATCCAAGAACTCGTTTGAATCCCCCCAGGTTATCGAAACCCTTGTACACAATTGACAGGCCAATAATGGCATCGATGAGATAGGCATTGACGTGAATATCGTTCCAGACCCCGAAAAACAAGGTCAGGCTGTGACCCAGGGTGAAAAAGCTTACATAGATCAGAACGTCTTTTGGCCGGTAGAGAAAGAAAAGAACACCAACCAGGAATAACAGGTGGTCGTAGCCGGTGACCATGTGTTTCGCGCCGAAATACATATAGGGCACGATTGCGACACCCTGGTTCGCTATCAGGAATTGCCTGGTGTTGTCATCGACACCATGAGCCAGCAATGAAAATGATAACAAGCACCCGGCAGCAACAAGAAGGAAACTGCCCAGATACCGGATCAAAGTAATGGTCATATACATAGTCGCCAAATTTCAAACGAGGAATTATGCCATCAAACAGCCTATAAAAAACAGCATCAGGTATTTTCTGGTGGCGGCGCAATTTTCAGGTTGAATTCATTTTCACGTCGTAACTTCTCACTAACGATTCAATATACATCGGTGCAATAGGCAAGGAGTAGTTGGGTTATGAATAATGGTTCTGAACAGCAAATACGGGTCTGGGACCTGTTTATAAGAGTTTTTCACTGGGGGCTTGCACTTCTGTTCCTTGCTGCCTACGTGACTGAAGAAGACATCCTGGTTATTCATGTATGGGCAGGTTATCTGATTCTCGGCCTGATTGGGCTGCGGATTGTATGGGGCTTTATAGGTACATCCTATGCCCGCTTCTCCAGTTTTGTCTTTGGACCGGAAACGGTTATCCAATATCTGAAAGATACGCTCAGGCTAAAGGCCAAGCGTTATATAGGCCACAATCCAGCCGGCGGCGCCATGATACTGGTCATGCTGCTCAGTGTTGTGCTGACCTGCATTACCGGAGTTGCGGTTTATGGAGTAGAAGGAGCCGGGCCGATGGCTTCATGGCTGGTGAATGCCGGTGAATGGCTGCATGAGCCTCTGGAGGAAGTGCATGAGTTTTTTGCCAATTTCACCGTGACCTTGATTGTCATTCATGTCGCCGGAGTGATTATAGAAGGGCTGGTGCATCGGGAAAACCTGGTTGACGCAATGATCACTGGCAACAAACGTGCAAGTACGGCTCCGGATACAAAGGACTTGAAATGATGAAACCTGAAATTCTTTTTCTGACCAGAATAGTTGTAATTTTATTCTCTATCACGTCTCTGCAGACCTATGCCGAAACAGCTGTAATTAATGAACTGTTATCGGTTTATTCAGAGCAAAGCGATAAGGCCTTCTCGGAGCAACGGGGAAAGGACCTGTGGTACCAGGACTTCCAGCAGAAGGCCGAGCCACGCAGCTGTACAAGCTGCCATACAGATAGTGCAACCAATACCGGAAGGCACATTCGTACCGGAAAGTCGATTGATCCGATCTCGCCGATAACCAACCCAGAGCGATTAACGGACAAAAGAAAAATAGAAAAATGGTTGAAACGTAATTGTAAATGGACCATTGGGCGGGAATGTACCGCCCAGGAGAAGGGCGACATATTGGTCTATTTGTTGAGTCAATAGGTGCTAATAGTGAGGTTATCAATTATGAAAAAGTTCGCAATATATTTAATTTTGGTCTTGTCAGCCGTAGTAATCCTGAGCCTGCCAATGGTATGGGGTGACGATGACGAGTGGGGGGAGGACGATGACTCATTCAGTGAGCAGCGATTTCAGTCAGCCGGCGTTGGCGTAACAGGCTACGAACAGTACAAGACAGAGTGTGGCGAGTGTCATATGGCTTATCCGCCAGGCTTGCTTCCTGCCCGTTCCTGGACGAGGATCATGCAGACACTGGATGATCACTATAGTGATAATGCAGAACTGGATCAGGAGGTGGCCCGGGCTATCGAGCAATACCTCATGACCCACGGTGCTGATAGTTCAGGCAAGTACCGTTCGGGAAAATGGGCGAGAAGCATCAAGCAAAACGCTGTTCCTCTACGGATCAGTGAGCTGTCTTATTTTGAGCATGAGCACGATGACCTCGGCAAACGTATGGTGGCTGACAATCCGGAGGTTTTGAGTTTCAGCAATTGCAATGCCTGTCACAAGAAGGCGGAGCAGGGGTCATTTCGTGAACGAGACATAAATATTCCGAATTATGGCGAGTGGGATGACTGAATGAGGTATCCGCTAACAAATGGTAGCATCTGTCCGGTACCTTTATCTGGCAGCATTATGAACAGGAAGCCACCTCTATGCGATTGAGTCTGATCCTCTGTCAGAGCGTGATCCTCACTATGGTGCTGTTGGTGTCATCAGGTGCTGCCAATGCCGACGATGATGATCATGAGCAAGCCCAAGCCCTCGCCAGGGCGGGTGATATCCAGTCTCTTGAAGACATTCTGAAAAAACTGAAGAAAGATGAGTATGCAAGGATACTGGAAGTGGAACTGGAGTATGAGGATGGTTCGTATATTTATGAATTAGAGTTCCTGGATAAGAAAGGTATCGTCAGGGAAGTAAAGTTTGACGCCAAAACCGGCGAGCGGATAGATCGCAAGAAAAGAAAGAAGAGGGAGGACTGATCTTGCACTTGTTATTGGTGGAGGACGATCAGCAATTAGTTGCTTTACTGCAACCCCAATTGGAAAAAGCAGGGTACGCAGTGGATGTAGCCGTTAACGGTACTGATGGTGAATATCGTGGCAACGAGGATATTTATGACCTGGCGATTCTGGATCTTGGCTTGCCGGAAAAAAACGGTCTTGAGGTGCTGAGAAGCTGGCGTGCTGCGAAGAACCGCCTGCCGGTAATCATATTGACAGCAAGGGATGCATGGCATGAAAAAGTAGACGGCTTCAAGGCTGGTGCAGATGATTACTTACCCAAGCCTTTTCATGTAGAAGAGTTACTGGTACGGATCTCTGCATTGCTGCACCGGGTCAGACAGCAACCAGGCGGAATGCTGGTGGTAAGGGGGCTGAGCCTGGATGAGGACAGGCAAACTGTTACCGTAGATGATAGTAAAGAGACGTTCGAGCTGACCGGAACCGAGTACCGTATGCTCAGATATTTTTTCCTGCATCCTGATCGTATTCTTTCAAAGTCCCGGTTGATGGAGCATGTATATGATTTTGATTCGGATAAGGACAGTAATGTCATCGAGGTCTACGTAAAACGCCTCAGGAACAAGCTGGGGAATAATTTGATTGAGACCCGCCGCGGACAGGGCTATATTTTCAAGAGTCATCTTTGATGGCATCCTTGCAGACGCGGCTTGGTGCGGGGCTTTTTATCAGTTTGCTGCTTGTGTTCGCTGCCCTGTGGTTGCTTGTCAGCAATGCAACACGGTACCTGGCCGAGGATTATCTCTATTCACGGTTGCAGCATGATGCCGAGTCATTACTTATGGCCACTCAACTTGGTCCGGCAGGTGAATTATTCATCGATGAGTCACGGATTAATTCCATATACCAGAGGCCATTTTCCGGACATTACTATTATATTGCTCATGAAAACCAGGAGTTAAGGTCTCGTTCTTTATGGGATCATGTTTTCCCCATCGACAAAACCATACCTGTACTACAGGTTCGAAGCCGTGTTTCCGGGCCGCAAAATCAGGAGCTGTTGCTACTGGTGAGCGATTATTCCCGTGACGGAAAACACTTTACGATTGCTGTCGCAGAAGATTTCACACCGATAGAGAAAGACATTTCCGGGTTTCAGAGGAGGTTTACCCTCGCTGCCGTATTCATGTTGGCCCTGCTGGTTGTGTTGCAAGGTCTGCTGCTCCGTACCAGCCTTCGCCCGCTGAAACGGGTGAGTGATGAGTTAAGAAAACTGGAGCGGGGTGAACTATCGCGGCTTAGTGAGAATGTACCAAGCGAAATCACACCGATGGTTAAGGAAATCAATCATCTGTTCACTGTGCTTGTTCAACGACTGCAACGATCACGAAATTCACTCGGTGATCTGGCCCATGCCCTGAAAAAACCGCTCACCGTATTGAAACAGCTGACATCTGAGCCTGGTCTCGACGGCCAGACAGATCTGAAACAACAGTTGGTGAATCAAACCGATCATATCGGCCATATTACAGACCGTATACTCAAGCGTGCACGTCTGGCGGGTGAAGGGCCGGGCGGCGCTTATTTCTCACTCGACAATGATCTGCCTGATCTTATTCAGACCTTCAAGCTACTATATAAAGACAAGGAGATCCGCCTGACCCTCGAGAAACCGGGCGAAGCATTGGTCGCGATTGACCGGGATGACATGCTGGAACTGCTCGGGAATGTACTGGATAACGCCTGCAAGTGGTCACAAAAGCAGGTTGCACTGGTGATTGCATGCAAGAAGGACCAGCTAGTAATCAAAGTAGATGATGATGGTTCGGGAGTTGATGATGATGCTCTCAAGGACATTCTCAGACGCGGCGCCCGTCTTGATGAAACCGTGCATGGTCATGGTCTGGGCCTGGCAATCGTAAGCGATATTGTGAGGCAATATGGTGGAACGCTCAAACTGGAGCATTCAACGGCAATGAGTGGTTTGAGTGTTTGTCTGAAATTGCCGCTTAAGATACCGAGTTAATGGCACCTGCAAATAACAATATTATGGAAAATTTGGGTGGTGAATTTCCCTGTTTTTCGGCATCGTTTACCAATGCCCTGATATTTGCGTATTGCAGTAAGCATAAACACCTGTTCGCTTAGGTGGTATTACCAAGAAAATAATAATAAAAACTGCGGGTTATGCATTTTCCTGAGGGGTGTGTCTTGGTATAGTATCAGCACTTTGTAGAGTGCTAAAAAAATAATTATAACTTCTATTAAAGAAGTGAGTCGATTTATTAATAATCATTATTGAATAAACCGGCTTTCCAGGCATTGGAGAGTCATGCTATGAGCAAAATCTGTGCACCCGGCTTCGCTGTCCGCGTTGTAAGTTTTATTTTGTTTTGCACTCCTGGCATCGCCTGGTCCGGGATCGAGGGCTCATCCCATGATTTTTCCGCCTACGGCTGGTCAGGTGGAAAGATATGTGAGGTTTGTCATACGCCTCACAACTCTGACACGAGTGAACCAGACGCTCCATTATGGGATCGTGAGACGACCACGGCGACTTATACGGTCTACAGCAGCCCGACCATGGACATAGCCCCGGTGCAACCGCGGGGACCAACGAAGCTCTGTTTGTCCTGTCATGATGGTACCATCGCGCTTGATAGTTTTGGCGGGATGTCGGGATCATCGTTTATTGGCGGCGCGGCGAACCTGACGACCGACCTGTCTGATGATCATCCCGTCAGCGTTCAATGGATTCATCAAACCGTGGAGACATCACCGTTTTGCGCCAATTGCCATTTTGGTTCACCCCGCAAACTTGTCTTTTTCAGGCCCGGCGGCAGTGGCAGCCCGATCTGGATAGAATGCGCCACCTGTCATGATGTTCACAACTCGGAGAACTTGCCGAGCCTGCTCCGCAGAACGATGTCAGGCTCCGAACTTTGCCTGACCTGTCACGAAATGTAGCAGAACAACAATCTTTGTTAGCCCATGTAAAACAGAGCAGTGACGGGTTTTGGAGCACGCACGATCTCCAGGATCATCTCCTTGGAACAGCTGATCAAGCCGGCACATTCGGCGCAGTCTTTGCAATCAGGAATGGGCTCGTCTCGCCGGTCTTTGCAAGCAGCAAGATATCCTGGTGGGTGTAACGGCAAGGGGATGGTTTGGCGGGTTTGTCCCCGCCATCAACCACAAATAGTTTCTTGCCTGGTCAGGTTTTGACAGGGCGGCTATGGTAAAACAATCCCATGGGTAAAACACAGACCAAACAGAGTGCCGCCTATTACAAATATTGGGGAAAGGCGGGAAAGGGAGATACTGCCGAGCGGTACCACTTGTTGCCGTACCATTGTCTGGACGTAGCTGCGGTCGGTTATGTATTGCTGGAGCTACATCGCCCCATGAGAGAATCTCTGGCGAAATTAACAGGCATCAATGCTGCAGCTCTGATGCATTGGCTGCCCTTTCTTCTCACCCTGCATGATATCGGCAAGTTCGCTGCGAGTTTTCAGAGCCGGCGTCCGGATCTCTTCCGTACGCTGCAACAACGGCAGTGGGAGAGAGGGTATTCTCCAAGACACGATAATCTGGGATTCATGCTCTGGCGTGACCACCTCAGAGAGCACTTCCACCAACTCGGGTTGTTGAAAAAACGAGAATCGGGTGACCTGCTTACCCGCCACAGACCCACTGCCCTGGAATACTGGATTCAGGCCATGATCGGTCATCACGGTGTGCCACCGAAGCAGGAAGGGATGTGCAGTGATTATTTCGAGACACAGGACATTGATGCCGCTCGTGAGTTTGTCACCGTAGCAGGCAAGTTGTTATTGCCTCCCGCAACGCCATTCCCGCAACCGGATTTTGAGAGATGCCAGATAGCGTCATGGTGGTTGGCGGGATTTGCGGTGCTTTGTGACTGGGTGGGATCCAATACCGATTACTTCCCATTTTCAGGAGCCATCTGTCCGCTGCCCGAATACTGGCCATTGGCAGTTTCCAGAGCACAGACGGCTATTGCGGCCACGGAACTGCTGCCTGCAACACCCGCCGGGAACACGGGGCTGAAAGCATTGTTTGCATGGGAAAATGAATATCCAACGCCCTTGCAGGCACATTGCGAACAGCTTGGTCTGCATGAAGGACCACAGCTATTTATCCTCGAAGATGTCACCGGTGCCGGCAAGACGGAGGCGGCCGTGATGCTGGTACATCGCATGATGGCGGAAGGCTATGCTCAGGGTATCTATTTCGGATTGCCCACCATGGCTACCGCTAATGCCATGTATGGGCGCATGGCCACGGTTTACCGGCGTTTGTTCCAGGGCGATATTAAACCTTCATTGGTACTGGCTCACGGCGCACGCGATCTTTCGGCACATTTCCGTCAGGCCAGAATTCCTGTGCCGGAGCAACAGGCTGTGGACTACGGCGATGAAACCGAACCTGCCAGTAGTCATTGCAGTGCCTGGTTGGCGGATAACCGAAAAAAGGCATTACTGGCGGAAGTCGGTGTGGGCACCATCGATCAGGCGCTGATGTCCATATTGCCATCGCGCCACCAGTCCCTGCGCCTGCTGGGTTTGCTCGGCAAGCTGCTGGTGGTGGATGAAGTGCATGCCTGTGATGCTTACATGAACCGCTTGCTGTGCAGTCTGCTGCAGGCTCATGCTGCCAGCGGCGGCAGCGCCATTTTGTTGTCGGCAACCCTGCCCGCGAAGCAGCGTCAGCAACTGGTGGATGCTTTCTCAGAGGGAGCGGGCTGGTGTGCCAGGGAACTGAACAAAACCGGTGTAGACGACTATCCGCTATTGACCCATGCGCATTCCGTGAATGTAGATGAGACCAGGCTGGCCACTCGCGACAGTGTGCACCGGTCTGTAAAGGTAGAAATGCTTCACTCGCGGGAGGATGTCGAGAGCTGGCTGGCCGCAGCCGTTGCGGCGGGGCAATGCGCCTGCTGGGTACGCAATACCGTCAGCGATGCTCGTGAGTCTTTCGTCCGGCTGTGTGATCAACATCCGGATTGGGATATCGACTTGTTCCACGCCCGTTATGCCATGCAAGATCGTTTGGATATTGAGGAGCGCATCGTTAATCGTTTCGGTAATAAGAGTACGCCCGGTGAGCGCCGGCGGCAGGTGCTCATTGCCACACAGGTGGTGGAACAGTCCCTGGATCTCGATTTCGATCTGCTGATCACCGACCTCGCGCCCATCGATCTCATCATTCAGCGTGCCGGACGTCTGCATCGCCATCAACGGGGGAAACGCGGTATCCCCACCTTGCTGGTACATGGTCCTGATCCGGAGGGCGATATCACTGCCACCTGGTTCAAGGATTATTTTACGGGCGCGAGTTACGTCTATCCTCATCACGGTCAGCTCTGGCGCACCGCTCATCTGCTCAAGGGACAGGGTGGTTTCCGCATGCCAGAAGATGCGCGCCATCTGATCGAGGGTGTGTATGCATCATCTGAATACCCGGCCACTCTGGACGAGGTCTCGGCTGAGGCGGAAGGGAGTGCCAAAGCGAGCGGCAGCTTGGGCAGGCTCAATACCCTGAATCTTGAGAATGGCTACAGTGGTGCCGATGAGAACCGCTGGTGGGATGAAGCCAAGACCCCGACCAGACTCGCCGAGGTGGAGACCACTACCGTCTTTCTTGCCCGCTGGAATGGGAAGAGCCTGGAGCCTTGGATAGGCGATACCGACCACCCTTGGCCAAGGAGCGCGGTACAAATGCGCAGCGATCTCGTTGCCCGTGAAGCGCCCACCGAGACCATCACCTTGGAAGTCATAGAAGCCTGCCGCGAACGCCTCCCGGCCAAGGGGCGATGGGGGATCCTGCTGCCGCTGGTAGCCGATGATGATGATTGCTGGAGAGGGCAGACACTCAACAAGGAAGAAGAAAAGTTGACATTCTTTTACGATGCGAAACTGGGCATGATTAAGGAAGATGAACGGCAACAGCAGGGGACACCGTGATAAATCTTATACTGGATAACTGGTTGCACGTGCGCCGCGCCAGCGGGGCCAGAGAGATGATCGCGCCATGGCAGATTACCGACGGGTACGATGACAATCCCATTATCGCCCTGGCCGCGCCGCGCGCGGATTTCAATGGTGCCCTGATGCAGTTTCTCATCGGCCTGTTGCAAACGGCCATGCCACCGGAGGCAGCAGATGATGAAGACTGGCTGACCTGGCTGGAGCAGGCACCGGCCCCAGAGATACTGAAGAACAAGTTTCAGTCGTTTCAGTATGCTTTCAGCCTGGATGGCGAGGGACCACGATTCATGCAAGATTTCGACGAACTCCAGGGCGATACCAAGCCCATTGATGCCCTCCTGATCGAGGCTCCGGGCGCCCAGACCCTGCGTAACAATACTGATCATTTCAACAAGCGCGGGGGCAGGGAGGCACTGTGCCCGGCGTGCGTCGCCAGTGCTTTGTTCGCCTTGCAGACCAATGCTCCCGGCGGTGGAGCCGGGCACCGCACCTCGCTGCGCGGTGGCGGGCCGCTGACAACACTGGCCATCGTGGACTCGCGAGATCGCGCCCGCTTACCGGAAACCTTGTGGCGTAACCTGTGGCTGAATGTCTTACGTAAACGCGATTTTGAATCGCTCACCGACGGTGCGGACAGGCTGGCTGAGCATGACATTTTCCCCTGGCTGGCTCCTACCCGCAGTAGTGATTCCAAGCACGGTGGTCAGGACACCTATCCCGGTGACGTGAATCCGTTGCAGATGTACTGGGCCATGCCACGCCGTATCCGCCTGGATTGGGAAAATACCTGCGAGGGCATATGCGATATTTGTGGTTTGGAAAGTGACCGGCTTGTATCTCAATATGCGACCCAAAATTATGGCATCAACTACAACGGCCCCTGGAAGCATCCACTGAGTCCGCACCGTTTCGACAAAAAAGACAACACGCCCATTCCTCAGCACCCGCAACCGGGTGGGATGAGCTACCGTCACTGGCTGCGTTTCGTTGCCGGCGAGGAACTGGGCGAAGCGGCCAGAGGGATCACCGCTTTCAACAAACGCAACCCGTCGGGAATACTCCAACTGCGTCTGTGGGTTTTTGGCTACGACATGGACAACATGAAGGCGCGCTGCTGGTATGAGACCACCTATCCTCTCTACCTTTTGGAAGAGGGTGTTCGTGCAATCTTTATGGCACGTGCGCAATCGCTGGTGAGTGCGGCGTCAGACGTAGCGGGCTATGTTCGCAGTACCGTGAAAGAGGCATGGTTCAAACGTCCCGGTGACGCCAAAGGCGATACCTCGTTTCTCATCGAAATCTTCTTCCAGCACACGGAAAATAACTTTTTTGACCTCCTGCGCCGCCTGCGTGATGACCTGGAATCCGGTGGTGATGGCATCGCCGTGTTGAACGCATGGCATGGTATATTGAAAAAGGGAGCGATTGAGCTGTTCGACTATTGGGCGGCGCGCGGTGATGTGTCGGTGACCAATCCCCGGCGAATCGCCATGGCTCACCGTAAACTACTCAACCTGTTGCATGCGGGAAAAATAAAGAAACTGTTGCTGTTGCCTGATAAAAAGGAGAAAGGGCATGAGCGTAAACTTTGATTCAGATTCCCCGGTAGGGCAGATCATCAACGAATTCTGGCAAGGCCTGGAGGACGATAAGGGCAGCCGTGCGGAATTGCGTCGCTGCAAGAGACCGGACGAAGTGGTGATGGTGCCGGCCTTTCATCGCCTGTGTCACCGGGTCAGACCTCTGATGAAACATGAGCGGGATGGCTGGGAAATGCGCCTTGCTGCGATTGCCGGCTTGTTGGCCCATGTCCGTCAACTCGACACCCGGCGGACTCTGGCCGAACAGATGGCTGCATCCAAGGGCGATAGTCCCGTCGTGAGTGAGCTTCGTTTTCGTCGTTTGTTGCAACGCGATCGCCGGGATTTATACGGCGCCTTGATTCGGGTGCTTGGCCTGCTGGATAAAACGGCTAACCCGTTTGATCTGGCCCGATCTGTCTATTACTGGGGCGATGGTGAACGCAAGCGTTGGGCCTTCGCTTATTTTCCGCGTGTCCCGGAAAAGAAGACCGCATAAATTAAAAGAATTCTGACAAGGAGAACTCACCATGAGTCGTTTCATCCAATTGCATCTATTAACCTCGTACCCGCCCGCCAATCTGAATCGTGATGATTTGGGCCGTCCCAAGACGGCCATGATGGGCGGCGTGCCGCGCCTGCGCGTTTCGTCGCAGAGCCTGAAGCGCGCCTGGCGCAAGTCCGAGGTATTCGAGAATGCCCTCAAGGGACATATTGGCACGCGCACCAAGTCGATGGGACAGAAAATCCATAAATCTCTTATCGAGAAAGGCGTCACGGAAAAGAAAGCCACTGACTGGACCAAGGCCATCGCTGGTGTCTTTGGCAAGCTGAAAAAGGATTCGCTGGATATTGAGCAACTGGCTCATTTCAGCCCAGAAGAAGAGATAGCCATCGATGAACTGATCGTAATAGTAGCCGAACAGGGCGAAGGGCCGAACGACGATGATCTGAAACTCTTGCGCAAGCAACATAGCGCCGTTGACATCGCTCTGTTTGGTCGCATGCTGGCTTCCAGCCCTGCCTTTAATACTGAAGCGGCATGTCAGGTGGCCCACGCTATCAGCGTGCACAAGGTGGATGTGGAAGACGACTATTTCACCGCCGTGGACGACCTCAATACCGGTGAAGAAGACATGGGTGCCGCTCACATAGGAGAAACAGAATTTGCTGCCGGCCTGTTCTATCAGTATGTGTGCATTGACCGTGAATTGCTGAAGGAAAATCTGGGTGATGACACTGAACTGGTCAACAAGACGCTCGCCGCCCTGGTCGAGGCTGCAGCCACGGTTTCGCCTACAGGCAAGCAAAACAGTTTTGCATCGCGCGC
>JAJRUV010000196.1 GCA_024277595.1 Gammaproteobacteria bacterium | reverse complement strand
TTCCGCATTGGTGCCCTCCAGCCGCACCACCACCGGGATATCGATCCCCACCTCTTTTACTGCGGTAATGACCCCTTCGGCAATCAGATCACAGCGGACAATGCCGCCAAAAATATTGACCAGAATGGCTTTCACCTTGTTGTCGGACAGAATCAGCTTGAACGCCTCGGCTACCTTGTCGGCCGTGGTTCCGCCACCCACATCGAGAAAATTGGCGGGTTCGCCACCGGCCAGCTTGATCAGATCCATGGTGGCCATCGCCAGTCCGGCCCCGTTGACCATACAGCCGATACAGCCATCCAGCGCAACGTAACTGAGGCCATAGCGGCGCGCCTCCAGTTCTCTGGACTCCTCCTGGCTTTCGTCATGCTGTTCGGCCAGCGCCTTCTGGCGGTACAGCGCATTGTCATCCAGATTCATTTTGGCATCCAATGCAACCAGATCCCCTGTCGTGGTAACGATCAGTGGGTTGATCTCCAGCAGACTGGCGTCTTTCTCTTTGAACAGCCGGAACAGCGCTGACATAATCCGCATCAGTGATTTGATCTGTTCCCCGTCAAGCCGCAAGGCAAAACCGGTACGGCGGCACTGGTAGGGCTGCAAACCAACTACAGGATTTACGGCGAGGGTAATTATTTTCTCCGGTGTCCCGGCAGCCACCTGTTCAATGTCCATCCCCCCGGCCTCGGAGGCGATAAAGGTCACCCGCTCCCGGCTACGATCCACAAGAACACCCAGATAGAGTTCTCGGGCAATGGGGGCGGTCTGCTCAATCAGAACGGTGTTGACCGGTAGTCCCTCCTTGCCGGTCTGGGAGGTTACCAGACGTTTTCCCAGCAACGCCGTGACAGTACTTTTCAACTGATCTATTCCGGAAACCAGCTTTACCCCCCCCACCTTGCCACGGCCACCAGCATGGATCTGTGCTTTGACCACCCACTCATTCCCGCCCAATTGCTGCGCGGCGGAAACTGCCTGCTCCAGTGAAGTAACCGGCGTTCCGGACAACACCGGCACACCATACTCGGCAAACAGCTGTTTTGCCTGGTATTCATGCAGATTCATTCAATATGACCTACGTTTGTTGGCAACAGGAAGGTAAGTATTCTGGATGAAAATTATGCGCTACGCAAAGCCGGTTCGCTATTTTTTACCTGCGCATCAGCGCTATCAAATATAAGCATATCCAAGTATAACTAAAAGGAAACGCATCTGCCGCATGGTGAGATTGTCGGCTAAACGTATACTCGATGTATCGGTGCTTACCGGGTTTAGCAGGCTGTTGAAAAACCCTCATGCGGCACGATCCGGCGTTGAAATCCGGCTCAAAATGCTCATTTACTCCGTGTAAACTGCGCTTTTTCGCCGGATTCCGCCTTGCCTCGCACTCACCCGAGGCTTTTTCAACAGCCTGTTAGCGCTTGCCAGACAGGTGAAAAACCCTCCTGGTTGCCCCCATTTGACTTTTGCTCATAGTTGTTAAAACCTGTCACGAGGTAGCGATGCTATCGGGAAAAGTGCATTTTTCAAGGTGCCTGAAAGCAAAAAATCGTTTTTCCCTGTGCAGAACTATTAATATCTGACCAGGTAACCTGCTTGCAATGAAAAATCCGGTGAACCATCATCCAGACCAAGTGAAATTGCCCCCCTGAACCGGCCGTTGCTCTGAACGAGGTAATCCGCACCGGCGGTAAGCGCCATGATGTCCCCTTCGGTGTCCATCCCGAACTCACCCGTCAGGTGAAGCTGCTGATCCATCTGGTAAATCGCACCGCCACCCAAGTGGAAAGAGGTGTCTCTGTCATCATCGCCCCGTTCAACAAAATCCAGTCCGGCCGTTCCCATCACGACAGTTTTATTATTAACGGGGTGTCGGATAGCTCCAAAAAACCCAATATCGGTATCTCCCTGACCAATATCTTCATCACCGACAGGCAGGGTAATGCTCGCCCCCACGGTAATCCGGTTGTTTTCCTGGCTGTTCAGGTGGTATTTTCCCACCACGCCGATATCCATCAACCCTGATTCGCTATCCCCTTTATCAGGCTTGACCTGCCCCCACCCCCCGGAAAAACCGGCTTCAATATTTTCCGCCAGCGGGATACCACCCCGGATACTCACACCTGTCGCGCTGAAATCCGGGTCATCATACTTCGCATAAACTCCACCCCCTTCAATATAGATCGCAGCAGAACGAGCCGCATCCTTTTGAAAGTGCTCAAAAAACCGCACATCATCCATTGTTGCTGAACCAGCTATGGCGGTTTGAGCAACAACGGTTGCTGCAAAAAGGGGAACCATGTATTTTTTCATTAATATTCTCCTGAATTACGTGCCGCGAAATTATACAATACAGGTTAAAGCAAAGCGAAAACAAATGCTCCTTCCCTTTGAAAGGATAAAACAGTCATTGTAACTATTCACCATAGTTGAAAATGAGTATATAACTGTTCAGATTGGGTAATGCCCCTGAAATTCGTCAGTTCAAGGCGAAAAATGTGAGTTTACACGGGTAAATGATCATTTTTTAACGCAGAAATGGCGAATTTCAGGGGTGAGCTGAATAGTTACCAGTCATTCAGTTGCAGGTATACTCGTCACATCAACATTTCAGGAGGTGCAATGCTTGAACTATTAAATAACAATGTGCTTTGGTGGCACTGGATTGTAATAGGTCTTTTGCTACTTGGCATGGAGATGATGACCGGAACATTTGTTCTTCTTGGCCTGGGCATAGCTGCGATTCTGGTGGGTGTAATCTATCTGCTGTTCAGCATCTCGTTTAACACCGGCCTTTTATTGTGGCTTTTTTTTTCCGTAGTGGCGATAGGGGCATGGTTCCGGTGGTTCAGAACCAAACCGGTCAGCCAGAGCGGACAATCCAACTATCGTCTTGACACATTGGGCACAGTAATGGAACAGATCACCCCCCACCAGCGCGGCAAGGTTGCTTTTGATACCCCGGTGCTTGGCAACAGCAGCTGGCCTACCACCGCCAAAACAGAAATCCCCAAAGGAAGCAGGGTGAAAATCGTGCAGGTCAATGGACAACTTATCGAAGTGAAACAAATCTAGCGGAGCAAACCATGGAAGCACTTAATATACTGATTGTACTCGCCGTTGTTGTTATCGTAACGCTCTATATGGGGACCAAGATTGTTCCCCAAGGTGAAGAGTGGGTGGTAGAAAAACTGGGGAAATTTTCACGCACGCTACACCCCGGACTCAATTTTATTATCCCTTATATCGAACGGGTGAGGCAACGCATCTCCACGCGCGATATCATCATGGATATTCCGCAACAAGAGGTAATTACCCGCGACAACGCAGTTATTTTGACCAATGCAATCGCCTTTGTCAGAGTCACCAATCCTAGAGATGCTCTCTATGGCGTTGAAAATTTTCAGCTGGCCATTGTCAATCTGATTATGACCACGTTACGCTCGATTATCGGAGAGATGAAGCTCGATGAAGCACTGTCCAATCGTGAACAGATCAAGGGACGGCTTAAAGCGCAGATTGTTGATGATGTGGCCGACTGGGGGGTCACGGTAAAATCGGTGGAGATTCAGGACATCAGCCCGAGCAAATCCATGCAGGCATCGATGGAGAGACAAGCCGCCGCCGAACGCGAGAGACGGGCCATCGAAACCACCGCCGAGGGGAACAAAAACGCCATGATTCTGGAAGCCCAGGGAAAACTGGAAGCCGCCAGAAAAGAGGCCCAGGCGCAAATTGCCCTGGCTAACGCCTCTGCCAAGGCGATTGAGATGATCAGCCAGACGGTTCAGGACAAAGAGCTGCCTGCCATGTTCCTGCTGGGTGATCGGTATATCAACTCACTGGAGCATATTGGACAGAGCGAAAATGCAAAATTTGTTATCTATCCTGCTGACTTGCAAGGAGCAATCAAGGGGATGCTGGGCACAACCTTTAAAAAATAAAAATCAGAACCAGCAGGGCTTTTGCTGACAATAAACCAGAAACAATGAGTCTATTGTGATCCGTATTGTCGTTCTGCTACTCCTGGTTGCTGCCCTTTCCGGTTGTGGCATGCTGCGGCCATATCATAGCCCCCGCGATCTGCCGGTAGCGCCCGCTGCATGGCAAGCCGTTCCTGCAAGCCAGCAACCTCCCGCTTCAACCAGGAACACCCTCTGGCAGGAGACTTTTTCCGATCCTGCCCTGGCTTCATTGATTGAAGAGGCTGTCGGCAGTAATTTTGATCTGCGCAGCGCCGCTTCCCGTATTGCCGCCGCCCGCGCCAACGCCACCATCAGCGGCGCCGATCAGGCACCGCAGATCGCTGCATCGCTCAACGCCAACCGGGCTAAACGCAGCACCATTGTCGGTGGTACTGTTATTTCCGGCATCAGCAACTATTTTCAGAGCGGGATGGAAATCCGCTGGGAAGCTGATCTCTGGGGGCGGCTCAGCAACCAGTCCCGAGCCGCCACCCTGGAGCTGGCGGCCAGCGAGGCGGATTATCGTGCGGTGCGGCTGTCGCTGGCCGCCAACATCTCCCGTAGCTGGTTCGACAGCATTGAAGCACAGCAGCAGGTCGAACTGTCCCGCCAGACCGTCGCCAATTACCGGAAAGCACTGGGCAGCATCCAGGAGAGCTACCGATCCGGCCTGAGTAGCGCACTGGATACGGGGCTGGCTCGCAGCAACCTCGCCGGCGCAGAGAGCCAGCTGGCGGCACAACAGATCAACCTGGACGGACAACTGCGCATGCTGCAGACATTGGTGGGGCGCTACCCCTCCCGCCAGCTGGCCGTGGCAGATGACCTCCCGGAGTTCCGACAGCCGATACCGGCCGGATTGCCTTCTGAACTGCTGGCACGGCGTCCGGATCTGATCGCGGTGGAAAATCGCCTGCTGGCTGCCGATGAACGCGCCAGCCAGGCTGCAAAAAATCGTTTACCACGCATTCAACTGACTGCCAGTGGTGGCACCAGTAGCGATGAGTTGAACAGCCTGCTGGAGGGTGATCGGCTGATCTGGAGCATCATGAGCGGCATCACGGCTCCACTGTTTCAGGGCGGCCGGTTGAAAGCAAACCAGGAGCTGGCTCGAGCCAATGCCGCTCAAGCAATGAACCAGTATGCACAGACCGCACTCAATGCTTTTCGGGAAGTGGAAACGGCACTGGCCGCCGCCCCCCTGCTAGACTCACAACAACAGGCATTGCAGAGGGCAGAGGAAGAAGCTCGTGAATCAGAACAGCTGGCAACTGAACAATACCGGGCCGGTCTGGTCGACATAACCACATGGCTGGAAGCGCAGCGACAACTGTTCAATGCCCGCAGCACGCTATTGCAGGTTCGTAATCAACAGTTGCAGAACCGCATCGATCTGCATCTGGCACTGGGCGGGGATTTTGGCATCGTCAGCACAAACAATTACATGGCCAAATAGCCATGTTTATACTGAAAACCACAGTATCCGGATTCGAGCAGGCCGCGCGAAAACACCCTATGCAACATCAAAAACTGGTTCACCAGCTGCTTGATAACTACAAACCCATCAAAAAAGCAGCAATAACCGGTTTTTTGCGCAATGAACAGCATGAATAGGCTCTCCAGACTCCTGCTACCACTGCTGGTGCTTCTCATCAGCGCCGGCATCGCCTGGCTGGCCATCGCCAACCGCCCCGAACCTGAACGGAAAAAACCGGTTTCCGACACGGTCAATGTCGAAGTGATGCCCCTGCGGCGGCAGGACTATCTGCCGCAGATCACCAGCCAGGGCACTATCCGGCCACACACCGAAACCACTCTGATTGCACAGGTCTCCGGAACCGTTACCGAGCTCTCTCCCCGCTTCAATCCTGGCAGCTTTTTCCAAAGCGGGGAGCTGCTGCTGAAGATCGATCCGCGTGATTATCAGGCTGCCATCACTATTGCGGAGGCCGAGCTGGCGCAGGCACGCTTGCGGCTGGCACAGGAACAGGCCCGTGCAGAACAGGCCCGGCGCGACTGGGAGCGGCTGGGGGAACCGGGCGAACCCAACCAGCTGGCGCTGCGCCAACCCCAGCTGCAGAGTGAACGAGCTGCGGTGGCTGGCGCCAAAGCCCGGTTGACCCAGGCAAGACTCAATCTGCAACGCACCTGGATCCGCGCCCCCTATGCCGGGCGGCTATTGGAGAAACAGGTGGATCTGGGGCGGTTTGTCTCTCCCGGTACGGTGTTCGGCCGGATCCATGCGGTGGATTTCATTGAGGTGCGACTGCCACTGAGTAACCGGCAACTGGCATTCGTCACCATTCCGGAGCTATATCAGGGACAGGAGAAACCACCTTCCTCCGCCAGCCCGGCGGCCACTATCCGGACGGAGATCGGCGGCAGGCAGTATTCCTGGCCTGCGCACATCGTCCGTTCCGAAGGGGCTGTCGACCCGCGAAGCCAGCAGACCTTCGTCATTGCCCGGGTGGATGATCCTTACGCCAGCCGTGAGCCGGGCCGACCGCCGCTGAAGATCGGCCAGTTTGTCGAGGCCAAAATCGAGGGACAAACACTGGAAAACGTCTTTGTGGTTCCCGATAGCGCACTTCATGCCGGCAATACCCTTTTTACCATCGACGACAGCAACCAGCTGCAACAACATGAAATTGAAATCATCTGGCGGGATGGTGAACACAGTGTGATTAAGGGCGAACTTGATGAGGATGTCCAACTAGTCATTAGTCCGGTCAGCCGCAACCTCATCGGTCGTCAGGTAGAAGTAACCAGGACACAGCAGTGAAAGGCATGATCGCCTGGTTTGCCCGCAATGATGTGGCGGCCAATCTGCTGATGGTGTTGATCCTTGCGCTGGGCGCCATGGCGATCAGCCAGCGCATTACGCTGGAGATCTTCCCGAGTTTCGAAGCGGATATGGTGCGTATCAACGTTCCGTTTCGGGGTGCAACCCCGGCCGATGTGGAATCCGGCATAATCCTGCGTCTGGAGGCGGCACTGCGCAACCTGGAGGGGGTCAAGCGCATCACTGCCGTGGCAATGGAGAACGTTGCCACCGTCATCGTGGAGATCGAACGGGGTTACAAAGCCCGCGACATGCTGGGAGATATCAAAAGTCAGGTCGATGCCATCAGCACCTTCCCGACTGAAATTGAGCGCCCGGTAGTCAACCTGGTGGAGCAGCGCAAGGAGGTAATCAATGTGGTGATCGCCGGTCAGTTGCCGGAGCGGGGACTGCGCCGGCTGGGCGAGCGGGTGCGTGATGAGCTGAGAGCACTGCCCGAGATCTCCCAGGTAGAGTTGATTGGGGTTCGCCCGTACGAGATCAGCATCGAAATTGCGGAGCACACCCTGAAGCAGTATGGATTGACCTTCGGCGAGGTTGCCCGTGCCATTGAGAACAGCTCACTGAACATGTCTGCGGGAGCGCTCAAGACCCGCGGCGGTGAGATCCTGCTCAGCACCCGGACCCAGGCATACCGTCAGCAGGAGTTTGCCGCTATTCCCGTCATCACTGGAACCGATGGCACCTGGCTAACCTTGGGCGATGTTGCCACTATTCGGGACGAGTTCGAGGATGTGCCGCTGAAGGCGGAGCTCAACCACCAGCCGATGGTGGCTGTCGAAGTCTATCGGGTCGGCAACCAGAGTGCACTGGAGGTAGGCGACAGCGTCAAACAGTATGTCACTCAGGCGGCGGCGACCATGCCCGCGGGAGTCACCCTCAGCTATACCCATGATCGCTCCCGTTACATCAAGTCCCGTTTGGGAACCCTGACCAACAGTGCGTTGCAGGGCGGACTCATCATCTTCCTGCTGCTGGCCCTGTTCCTGCGCCTGGCGGTAGCTTTCTGGGTAGTGGTGGGGATTCCCGTCAGCTTCATGGGCGCACTGGCGCTGGCGCCGGAGCTGGGAGTTACCATCAACCTGATCAGCGTGTTCGCCTTCATCGTGGTACTGGGTATTGTGGTGGATGATGCCATCGTTACCGGCGAGAACATTTACACCCATCGCAAACGGGGCAAAAGCGGTATTGACGCCGCCATCGATGGCACCCGGGAGGTGGCGGTGCCGGTCACCTTCGGCATTCTAACCACCGTTGCCGCCTTCCTGCCGTTGTTCATGGTGGAGGGGGTGCGTGGCCAGATCTTTGCGCAGATCCCGGCCATTGTAATCCCGGTGTTGCTATTTTCGCTGATTGAATCCAAGCTGATTCTGCCGGCCCATCTAAAACATCTCAGCAGCCAGCCACCGCGACAACGCTGGATGCAGATGCTGGCCCGGGTGCAGGAAGGGGTGGCCGATGGTTTCGAGCGAGCCATTGAAACCCTCTACCGCCCACTGCTGAAAATCGCACTGCAGCGCCGCTATCTGAGTCTGTCACTGTTTATTGGTATCAGCCTGATCATCTTCAGCCTGGTGCTGGGCGGCCATCTCAGCTATGTGTTTTTCCCGCGGGTACAGAGTGAAACCGCCCGCGCCATTCTGATCATGCCCCCCGGCACACCCTACGAAACCACCCTGAAACATATCGACCGCTTTACCGGGGAGGCGGAAAGACTGCGCGACAAATACACCAACCCGGAAACGGGCGGCAGCATCATCCGCAATATCATCTCCACCACCGGCTGGAAGGGGAGTGGCCAGATCGACTCCCATATTGGCAGGGTAGTGTTCGAGATCGTTCCGCCGGAAGAGCGCACCCAGACCATCAGCAGCGCCGGGCTGGTGCGCGAATGGCGCGACAACATTGGTGCCATTCCCGGTGTGCAGGAGATCTCTTTTCGTGCCGAGATCGGGCATGCCGGAGAGCCCATCGACATTCAGCTTACCGGCAACAACACTGAATATCTGGCTCTCATTACGGAGAGGCTGAAACAGCAACTGCGCGAATACTCCGGCCTGTTCGATATTCACAGCACCCTAGAGGGCGGCAAGGAAGAGATTCAGCTGAGCCTCAAACCTAAAGGCCAGGCGCTTGGCCTGACCCAGGCCGACCTGGCGAACCAGGTAAGACAGGGCTTTTTGGGGCTTGAGGTGCAGCGCATCCAGCGCGACAGTGAGGAGGTGCGGGTAGTGCTGCGCTATCCAAAACAGCAGCGGCGCACCATCGCCGCGCTGGAGGCAATGAGCATCCGTACCGCCGATGGCGCCAAGCTGCCCTTTACCGAGGTAGCATCAACAACCAGCAGCCAGAGCCCGGCCCGCATCACCCGTGTCGATGGCAAGCGCACTATCAACATCCGTGCCGATGCCAACAAGGAGAGCACCGATCTGGAGGCGATAAAGCGCGATCTGAACCGGCTGCTGCCGGAGCTGCTGAAGGAGTATCCGGACATCAGCTACAGTATGGAAGGTGAAGCTCGAGAACAACAAGAGTCGATACACAGCCTGGCAATAGGGGTGCTGTTCGTGCTGTTCGTCATCTACGCACTGCTGGCCATTCCATTCCGATCCTACAGTCAGCCGCTGATCGTCATGGCAGTGATCCCGTTCGGCACCGTAGGCGCCATCCTCGGCCACATGATCATGGACATGACACTCAGCATCTCCAGTATGCTGGGGATGCTGGCCCTGTCCGGCGTGGTGGTCAACGACAGCCTGGTACTGGTGGACTATGTCAACCGGCGTCGGCGTGAAGGTATGCCGGTGATGGAGGCGATCACCACCGCCGGAAGCGCCCGCTTCCGCGCCGTCTGGCTCACCTCCCTGACCACCTTCGCCGGCCTGCTGCCGCTGATTTTCGAGAAAAGCACCCAGGCGCAGTTCCTCATTCCGATGGGGGTCTCACTGGGTTTTGGTATCCTGTTTGCTACCTTCATCACCCTGCTGCTGGTGCCGATCAATTATCTGATTCTGGAAGACCTGAAAGGATGGGTGCCTAGCATTCGCCGGACGGATGAAAAACCTTCTTGATTTCCCTGTCTGAGCGGTCAAAAAAATAGCGCCCTCGCCGGAAAATCAAACCGTTGCGTATGCCTGCTGTTAACCCGATGAAAACCAATACTGCTTTCGTTGTGTTATTTTTTCCTGGCAATGCCCTCTTTTATTTGTAACTATTCAGCATAGTTGAAAATGAGTATGTAACTGTTCAGATTGCCCCTGAAATTTGTCAGTTCAAGGCGAAAAATGTGAGTTTACACAGACAGGTAAATGATCATTTTTTAACGCAGAAATGGCAGATTTCAGGGGTGAGCTGAATAGTTACTTTTATTTTTTCATCTGTTTTGTATTTGGGGCATTTCATTAGAGTTTCGGCCATTCCTTTCGAGAACAACACAACCTGTGTTCCAGCATAAAATCATACTAAATCAGCAATACACTATTTTTAGTGCATTTG
>JAJRUV010000011.1 GCA_024277595.1 Gammaproteobacteria bacterium | reverse complement strand
GTTACAGGCCAGTAGCTCAATTGGCAGAGCAGCGGTCTCCAAAACCGCAGGTTGGGGGTTCGATTCCCTCCTGGCCTGCCATTTTTTAACAGGGAAACTCGACGACTAACTATGGCAGACAAAATTAAATTGTCCCTGGCGCTGATTCTGCTGCTGGCGGCTATTGTTGCTTTTTATCTGCTGGGTGAGTATCCCTTGTTATATCGCGTTCTGGGTCTGCTGGCGGCAGGTGGTGTTGGCGCCGCCATCGCCTTGCAGACAGAGTCGGGGCGCAATGCGCGGGAATTTTTACGTGGCAGTATGGTGGAGATCCGCAAGGTTGTCTGGCCGACACGCAAGGAGACAACTCAAACCACCCTGATTGTTATTATAATGGTCATCCTAATCGGTATTTTGCTGTGGTTGATGGATATGTTTTTATTATGGGCGGTGCGTTTGCTGACTGGCCAGGGGGGCTGAATCCGTGACAAAGCGCTGGTATGTAGTTCACGCCTATTCCGGTTTTGAAAACCAGGTGATGCGGTCGCTTGCCGAGCGTATTGCGCGTTATGGTATGGAAGACAAGTTTGGCAAGATCCTGGTTCCTACCGAAGAACTGGTCGAGATGCGCGAAGGGCAGAAGCGCAAGAGCGAACGCAAGTTTTTTCCCGGCTATGTGCTGGTGCAGATGGAGCTGGATGATGATAGCTGGCACTTGGTAAAGGATGTTCCCAAGGTAATGGGTTTTATTGGCGGAACCTCGGATCGGCCGGCGCCTATTACCGACAGGGAAGCTGAGGCAATCCTCAATCGTATCCAGGAAGGAGTTGAGAAGCCGCGTCCGAAGGTGCTGTTTGAGCCGGGTGAAGTAGTGCGGATCTGTGATGGTCCTTTCAATGATTTTAATGGCGTGGTTGAAGAGGTGGATTACGAGAAGAGCCGCATGCGTGTGTCGGTATTGATTTTCGGGCGTTCAACCCCCGTTGATCTGGAGTTCAGCCAAGTCGAGAAAGGTTGAGTTTTACGGGGAGCCGTGAGGCGTTTGCACCCACCAAGGAGTTTAAAGAATGGCAAAGAAAATTGAGGCCTATATCAAGCTGCAGGTTGCCGCGGGTCAGGCTAATCCCAGTCCTCCTGTTGGCCCGGCTTTAGGTCAACATGGTGTGAATATCATGGAGTTCTGCAAGGCGTTTAATGCGCAGACTCAGAAAATGGAGCAAGGTCTGCCTATTCCGGTGGTAATTACTGTCTACAATGACCGTAGTTTTACTTTTATAACCAAAACCCCACCGGCTTCCGTCCTGCTCAGAAAGGCAGCCGGTATTCCCAAAGGATCCGGCGTGCCCAATCGTGACAAGGTTGGGAAAGTAACCCGGGCGCAACTGGAGGAGATTGCGAAGACCAAAGATCCTGACCTTACCGCGAGTGATCTGGATGCCGCGGTGCGCACCATAGCCGGTACGGCGCGCAGTATGGGTCTGGAAACGGAAGGGGTTTGTTAATGACAATGCTCAGTAAGCGAAAAAAGGTATTTGTTGAGAAAATTGAGGCGGGCAAACAGTATGCTGTTGAGGATGCGTTGTCATTGCTCAAGGAACTGCCTCCAGCAAAATTTGTTGAGTCTATTGATGTGGCAGTTAATCTTGGCGTTGATCCTCGCAAATCTGACCAGGTAGTTCGCGGCTCCACCGTGCTGCCGCATGGTACTGGCAAGACAGTGCGCGTTGCCGTGTTTACCCAGGGGCCTAACGTGGCTGCTGCTGAAGCGGCTGGTGCTGATGTGGTTGGCATGGATGACCTTGCCGATTCAATCAAGAAGGGAAATCTTGATTTTGATGTGGTCATTGCCAGCCCGGATGCTATGAGGGTTGTTGGTCAGCTGGGACAGATTCTTGGTCCGCGGGGGCTGATGCCCAACCCCAAGGTTGGCACGGTTGCTCCTGACGTTGCGGCAGCGGTGAAAAACGCCAAGTCAGGCCAGGTGCGTTACCGTACCGATAAGGGCGGTATCGTTCATTGTTCGATTGGTAAAATGAATTTTGAAGTGGGTGCGCTTAAAGAAAACCTGGAAGCTTTGCTGGCCGATCTGATAAAGGGCAAGCCTGCTTCTTCCAAAGGGCAGTACCTGAAAAAGGTTACTCTATCTTCAACTATGGGTGCGGGAATCGCGGTCGATTCCGCATCGCTGGCTTCGTAATGTCAGCAATAGACTTTGGCCGCCAGCTTTTTTTACGGGGCTGGCGGACGTCAAAGACCGCAGGTGCGTTCTTGCCGAACGCTTAATCGGAGTTTTTTTCTGCCTGCGCAGACGGTGATCCCGGAGACAGGTTTATCCCGGCGAAGGACACCGTAGGGGAGATGCGCATATATGCATCTCAAACAGTAACTCAAATTGATGGGCGTTAACACCCATCTGTCAAGAGGTGACACTATATGCCTTTGAATCTCAATGATAAAAAGGCCATCGTCTCCGAAGTTGCCGAGGTTGCTTCCAGTGCCCTGTCTGCTATTGCAGCGGAGTATAACGGGTTGACTGCTGCCGAGATGACTGAGCTGCGTGCCAAGGCACGACAGTCCGGCGTCTATATACGGGTAGTCAAAAATACACTGGCGCGCCGCGCTATTAGTGGCACGGAGTTTGAATGCATGTCGGAAGCCCTGATTGGGCCGCTGGTGCTGGCATTCTCGCAAGAGGATCCTGGTGCCGCAGCACGGGTGGTTTCTGATTTTGCCAAGGAAAATGACAAACTGGCGGTAAAACTGGTTTCCATCGGCGGCAAGCTGCTGGATGCCGGAGAGATCGACCGACTGGCGAAGATGCCGACCAAGGAGCAGGCGATTAGCTTGCTCATGTCGGTAATGAAAGCGCCAGTCACCAAGTTTGTTCGTACCCTGGCGGAACCGCATGCCAAACTGGTTCGTACCGTTGCCGCCGTGCGCGACAGCAAGCAGTCTGAGGCTGCATGATGATAGTTTTTTAACTTGATTTTCCTGCGCGATTGAAAGCGTGGATAAACCTGATTGAATGAGGAGTAGCATAAATCATGGCTGTTTCAAAAGAAGATATTTTAGAGACCATTTCCAACATGTCCGTAATGGAGGTGGTTGATCTGATTGAGGCGATGGAAGAGAAATTTGGCGTATCTGCTGCCGCTGCCGTGGCTGCAGCCCCGGCTGCTGGCGCAGGTGGTGATGAAGCGGCTGCTGCTGAGAAGGATGAGTTTGATGTCGTAATGACCAGCTTTGGCGATAATAAAGTCAAAGTCATTAAAGCCGTACGCGGTGTCACTGGTCTTGGTCTCAAGGAGTCTAAGGAGATGGTTGAGGGCGTGCCTTCTACCGTTAAGGAGGCCGCTACCAAGGATGAAGCCGAGCAGATCAAAAAGGATCTGGAAGAGGTTGGTGCAACCGTGGAGCTCAAATAGGCGCTACAGGATTTGTTCACCTGAGTATCTGTTATAGAACAGTGGGGTTACAGCGAGGTATCCCCTATCGGAAGGCCAGGGATGGCTATTCAGGTTTTTCTGGGCTGGTGACTGAAGTTACCGGCCTTTTCCTGTTGGTGGCAGTTAGCTCTGACTGCCACGGCAGATGACGATTGGCAAGCTGAGGAATATCGATGGCCTACTCTTTCACTGAGAAAAAACGCATCCGTAAAGATTTCGGAAAGCGGCGCAGCATATTGGAAGTCCCCTATTTGCTGGCTATCCAGATGGACTCATATCGCAAGTTCCTGCAACGGGATATTGCAGTAAAAGAACGTGCCGATCAAGGTTTGCAGGCTGCCTTTAATTCGATTTTCCCAATTGTTAGCTACTCCGGCAATGCCGCCCTGGAATATGTAAATTATCGACTGGGTATACCCGTCTTTGATGTCAAAGAGTGTCAGCTGCGAGGAACTACCTATGCGGCACCGCTGCGGGTAAAGCTGCGTCTGGTGATCTATGACAAGGAGTCCAAGTACAAGACGGTCAAGGACATCAAGGAGCAGGAGGTCTATCTGGGTGAGATCCCGCTGATGACCGATAACGGTACCTTTGTTATTAACGGAACGGAACGGGTTATTGTCTCCCAGTTGCATCGTTCTCCTGGTGTGTTTTTCGAACATGATAAAGGAAAAACCCACTCATCCGGAAAGTTGTTGTTCAATGCCCGGGTGATTCCCTATCGGGGTTCCTGGCTGGATTTTGAATTTGATCCCAAGGATATTCTGCATGTGCGTATCGATCGTCGGCGCAAACTGCCGGCTACTGTTCTGCTGCGTGCGCTGGACTATAGCGTTGAAGAGATCTTGGATATGTTCTTCGAGCATGAAGATTTCCAGATTGCCAGGGACGGCTTTACTCTGACGCTCGTTCCCAAACGACTGCGCGGAGAGATGCTGGATTTTGATATCGTCATCGGCGATAAGGTACTTGCCGAGGCCGGGCGGCGGATTACTGCCCGTCATATCCGTGAACTGGAGAAAGCGGGGGTGAAAAACCTGGAGGTCCCTCCTGAATTTCTGATTGGCAAGGCGCTGGCAAAAAATATTGTTGATGAGCAGAGCGGTGAAATTGTTGCTCATGCCAATGATGAGATTACCAGCGAATTGCTGGAACAGTTGGCCAAGACGGGAGTTAAACAGTTCCAGACTATCTACACCAATGATCTGGATAATGGCCCTTATATTTCTGAAACGTTGCGGGCTGACCAAAGCAATAATCGTCTGGAGGCGCTGGTTGAAATTTACCGGGTGATGCGTCCCGGTGAGCCACCCACCAAGGAGTCAGCGGAGAATTTGTTTCAAAATCTGTTCTTTTCCGGCGAGCGTTATGATCTCTCGCCAGTGGGGCGGATGAAGTTCAATCGCCGGGTTGGGCGGAAGGAGATCACCGGGTCGGGTGTACTGACGAATGAAGATATCATCGCCGTTGTGAAAACACTGATTGATATCCGTAATGGCAATGGTGTTATTGATGATATCGATCACTTGGGTAATCGCCGTATTCGCTCTGTGGGCGAGATGGCCGAGAACCAGTTCCGGGTTGGATTGGTTCGGGTGGAGCGGGCCGTCAAGGAGCGTCTCAGCGTAGCTGAATCCGAAGAGTTGGTACCCCAGTCTTTAATCAATGCCAAACCGGTATCCGCTGCTGTCAAGGAGTTTTTTGGCTCCAGTCAGTTATCTCAGTTCATGGATCAGAACAACCCGTTGTCTGAAGTGACTCATAAGCGGCGCATATCTGCTCTGGGTCCCGGCGGACTGACCCGGGAGAGGGCCGGTTTTGAAGTGCGTGACGTGCATACCACTCACTATGGCCGCGTGTGCCCTGTTGAGACACCTGAAGGGCCAAATATCGGGTTGATTAACTCGCTGGCGGTCTATGCGCGTACCAACGAGTACGGGTTTCTTGAAACACCTTACCGGAAAGTTGTCGATAACAAGGTGACAGACGAGATCGACTACCTGTCTGCTATCGATGAGAGTAACTATGTTATTGCCCAGGCCAATGCCACGTTGGATGAGGACAGCCGACTTGTCGACGAACTGGTAACCTGCCGACATCAAAATGAATTCACCATGACCAGCCGGGACAGAGTGCAATATATGGATGTATCCCCGAAACAGATTGTTTCGGTGGCTGCATCACTGATTCCTTTTCTGGAACACGACGATGCCAACCGAGCCTTGATGGGTTCTAACATGCAGCGTCAGGCCGTGCCGACACTGCGTGCCGACAAGCCGTTGGTGGGTACTGGAATGGAGCGTGTGGTGGCGATTGACTCTGGTGTGACGGTGGTCGCTCAACGTGGGGGAGAGATCAATGCCGTAGATGCCGGCCGTATGGTGGTGCGCGTCAATGATGATGAAACAGTGCCGGGTGAACCGGGTGTGGATATCTACAACTTGACCAAATATACCCGCTCCAACCAGAACACCTGCATCAATCAACGTCCGTTGGTGAAACCGGGTGACAAGGTGGCCCGGGGTGATGTGCTGGCGGATGGTCCAAGTACCGATATGGGTGAATTGGCGCTGGGACAGAATCTGCTGGTGGCCTTTATGCCGTGGAATGGATACAACTTTGAGGACTCCATCCTGCTTTCCGAACGGCTGGTGCAGGAAGATCGCTTTACCTCCATTCATATTGAAGAGCTGACCAGTGTGGCGCGTGACACCAAGCTGGGATCCGAAGAGGTTACCAGCGATATTCCCAATGTCGGGGAAGGTGTGTTGTCCAAGCTGGATGAGGCAGGTATCGTTTATGTGGGTGCCGAGGTCAAGCCGGGCGATATTCTGGTTGGCAAGGTGACGCCGAAGAGTGAGACCCAATTGACACCGGAAGAGAAGTTGCTGCGTGCTATTTTTGGCGAGAAGGCCTCGGATGTGAAAGATACCTCACTGCGCGTTCCGGCCGGAATGAACGGCACGGTTATCGATGTGCAGGTATTTACCCGTGACGGCGTGGAGAAGGATGAGCGGGCCCTGTCCATCGAGGAAGCTGAACTGGATCGCTTCCGCAAGGATCTGAAAGATCAGTTGCGGATTGTGGAAGAGGATATCTATGCGCGTGTGGAGAACATGCTGCAGGGTCAGGGAGCAGCTGGTGGGCCGAACAAACTCCAGGCTGGTGACAAGATCACCCAGGAGTATCTTGCCGAACTACCCCACGATAAATGGTTTGAAATCCGTCTCAAGGATGACGGAGCAAATGATCAGCTGGAGTTGATTGCGGAACAGCTGCAACAGTTGCGCAAAGAGTTGGATGAGAAGTTTGAGGAGAAAAAGTCCAAGCTTGCCCAGGGTGACGATCTGGCGCCTGGCGTGCTGAAGATGGTGAAAGTCTATCTGGCCGTTAAACGCCGTATCCAGCCTGGAGACAAGATGGCAGGACGTCATGGTAACAAAGGTGTCATCTCCACCATCGTGCCGGTTGAAGATATGCCTCACCTCGAAGATGGTACCCCGGTGGATATTGTCCTCAACCCGTTGGGTGTTCCTTCCCGAATGAATGTCGGGCAGGTGCTTGAAACACACCTGGGCTGGGCGGCCAAAGGGGTCGGTTTGAAAATCGGCAAGATGCTCGAGCAACAGGCCAAAACGTCCGAACTGCGTGGTTTTCTCGACAAGGTGTATAACACCAGTGGCAAGAAGGAAGACCTGGACTCCTTCAGTGATGATGAGGTGAAGGAGCTGGCAAATAACCTTAAGGGCGGTGTCCCCGTTGCAACCCCGGTATTTGATGGTGCATCCGAGAGTGAGATCAAGACGATGCTGAAACTGGCTGATTTGCCGGAATCCGGGCAGACTCTGTTGTATGACGGGCGCACCGGTGAGGCATTTGATCGACCGGTAACGGTTGGTTACATGTACATCCTCAAACTGAACCATCTGGTTGATGACAAGATGCATGCACGCTCCACAGGTCCATACAGCCTGGTGACTCAACAGCCACTGGGCGGCAAGGCGCAGTTCGGTGGTCAGCGTTTTGGTGAAATGGAGGTGTGGGCGCTGGAAGCCTATGGTGCTGCCTATACTTTGCAGGAGATGCTCACCGTGAAGTCTGACGATGTGGCTGGACGTACCAAAATGTACAAAAACATTGTGGATGGTGATCATCACATGGAGGCCGGTATGCCAGAATCGTTCAACGTTTTGCTCAAGGAGATCCGTGCCCTGGGTATTGATATTGAACTGGAGCAAGTGGACTAGCGACGCCGTACCAGCCCGGCGCGGGAACAGTGTCCGCGCCGGAATGTCTATATAGAGGGTAAGACTTTGAAAGACTTATTGAATCTTCTGAAACAGCAGAAACATGTCGATGATTTTGATGCGATCCGGATCGGATTGGCCTCACCCGACAAGATCCGTTCCTGGTCCTATGGTGAGGTCAAGAAGCCGGAGACTATCAACTATCGCACCTTCAAGCCGGAGCGGGACGGGCTGTTTTGCGCCAAGATCTTTGGTCCGGTGAAAGACTTTGAGTGTCTGTGCGGCAAATATAAGCGTCTCAAGCATCGAGGCGTAATCTGTGAAAAATGCGGCGTGGAGGTGACCCAGTCCAAGGTGCGACGGGATCGGATGGCGCATATTGACCTGGCCAGCCCGGTGGCGCATATCTGGTTTCTGAAATCACTGCCATCGCGCATGGGCCTGTTGCTGGACATGACTCTGCGTGATATCGAGCGAGTACTTTATTTTGAAGGCTTCGTGGTTATTGATCCTGGCATGACCCAGCTGGAGAAAGGGCAGCTGCTCAATGACGAGCAATATCTGGATACGATTGAAGAGTTTGGTGACGAGTTTGACGCGCGCATGGGCGCTGAGGCGGTTCAGGAGCTTTTGCGTGCGCTGGATCTCAAGGCGGAGGCAAGCAAACTGCGCGAAGACATTGCGGCAACCAATTCCGAGACGGCGCTAAAAAAGCTATCCAAGCGACTGAAGCTGGTGGAGGCGTTTGTTGAGTCCGTAAACAAGCCCGAATGGATGGTGCTTAATATTCTACCGGTTTTACCACCAGAGTTGCGGCCGCTGGTTCCCCTGGAGGGAGGGCGTTTTGCGACTTCTGATCTGAATGATCTCTACCGCCGGGTGATTAATCGCAACAATCGCCTAAAGCGTCTGCTAGAACTTAGTGCTCCCGATATCATCGTGCGTAATGAGAAGCGCATGCTGCAGGAGTCTGTGGATGCACTGCTGGATAATGGCCGCCGCGGTCGTGTTATTACCGGTTCCAATCGCCGTCCACTCAAGTCACTGGCAGACATGATCAAGGGCAAACAGGGCCGTTTCCGGCAGAATCTGCTGGGCAAGCGGGTTGATTACTCCGGGCGTTCCGTTATCGTTGTTGGACCCACCCTAAAGCTGCACCAGTGCGGATTACCCAAGAAAATGGCACTGGAGCTGTTCAAGCCATTCATCTTCAGCAAACTCGAAATGCGCGGTCTGGCAACAGCCATCAAGGCAGCCAAGAAGCTGGTTGAGCGGGAAGGGCCGGAGGTATGGGACTCATTGGAGCAAGTGATTCGGGAGCATCCGGTGATGTTGAACCGGGCGCCTACACTGCACCGGTTGGGTATTCAGGCCTTTGAGCCGGTACTGGTGGAAGGCAAGGCTATTCAGCTTCACCCGCTGGTGTGTGCTGCATTCAACGCCGACTTCGATGGCGATCAAATGGCTGTGCATGTACCGCTGTCGCTGGAGGCTCAGTTGGAAGCGCGTACGCTGATGTTGTCGTCAAATAATGTACTGTCCCCTGCCAACGGTGAACCGATTATCGTTCCATCTCAGGATGTGGTGCTGGGTCTGTACTATATGACCCGCGAGCAGGTCAATGTATCCGGGGAGGGCGGGCTATATGCTGATCTTGATGAATTGCAACGGGCCTATGCCAATAACGCGGTTGATATCCATGCCCGTATCCGGGTGAGGATTCGTGAGGTTTTGGTAGATGAGGATGGTAACAGAACTGAGCGGGTAGCTATCAAAAACACGATTGCCGGCCGTGCTTTGTTGTTCGATATAGTACCTGATGGCTTGCCTTTTGATCTGGTCGATCGAGATATGACCAAGCGTTCTATCTCCAGCTTGCTTAACAGCGCCTACCGGCGCCTGGGGCTGAAGAGTGCGGTTGTTTTTGCTGATCGGTTGATGTATACCGGTTTCAAATACGCCACGATTGCTGGTGTCTCTTTTGGAATAAATGATATGGCCATTCCCAAGGAGAAGGGCAATATTCTGTCTCGAGCGGAGCAGGAGGTGAAAGATATTGAAACCCAGTTCAATTCGGGTTTGGTAACTAACGGTGAGCGTTATAACAAGGTCGTTGATATCTGGTCTCACACCAATGATCAGGTGGCCAAAGCCATGATGGATGGGCTTGGTACCGAGGCGGTAAAAGACGCCAAGGGCAATAAGGTTGAGCAGAAATCGATGAACTCCATCTTTATGATGGCCGATTCCGGTGCTCGAGGCAGCGCAGCCCAAATTCGTCAGCTGGCGGGTATGCGTGGTCTGATGGCAAAGCCGGATGGCTCCATTATTGAAACCCCGATTACAGCCAATTTTCGCGAGGGGTTGAATGTTCTGCAGTACTTCATTTCGACTCATGGTGCACGCAAAGGCTTGGCTGACACGGCGCTTAAAACTGCCAACTCCGGTTACCTTACCCGCCGCCTGGTGGATGTTGCCCAGGATCTGGTCGTTACCGAGCCGGATTGTGGAACTGCTGAAGGGCTTGAAATGACCCCTCTTATCGAGGGCGGCGATGTGGTTGAGCCGCTACGCGAACGGGTGCTGGGTCGTGTGGTTGCCAGGGATGTAACCGAAGCAGGTTCTGACAAGGTACAGATCCCGGCGGGCACGCTGCTGGACGAGCGGTGGGTGGAGCGACTGGAGGAACTGGGAGTGGATCATGTCGTGGTTCGTTCCGCCATCAGTTGTGAAACACGCTATGGTATCTGTTCTGCCTGTTACGGTCGGGATCTGGGTCGGGGTCATCTGGTGAATTCAGGTGAAGCGGTTGGCGTTATCGCGGCCCAGTCGATCGGTGAACCAGGAACCCAGCTCACCATGCGCACCTTCCATATTGGTGGCGCCGCATCCCGGGCGGCAGCGGTGAGTGATATCCAGGTTAAGACCAAGGGCACCGTGCGTCTGCATAATATCAAACTGGTTGAGCATGCCTCAGGTAACCGTGTGGCTGTTTCCCGTTCTGGCGAGATCACCGTTCTGGACGAGTCTCACCGTGAACGTGAGCGTTATAAAGTGCCTTACGGTGCTGTGATAAGCGTCAAGGATGGTGATGCAACCGAGCCGGGGCAGGTTCTGGCTAACTGGGATCCCCATACCCATCCGATTGTTACCGAAGTTGCCGGTATGGTTCGCTTTGTCGACTTTGTCGAAGGGTTGACTGTCGACCGGCAGACCGATGAAATGACCGGTTTGACCAGCTTGGTTATCACCGATCCGAAGCATCGTGGTGTAGCAGCCAAGGATATGCGTCCGATGGTGAAACTGGTGGATGATAAGGGGAATGATCTGTGTATAGCCGGCACCGATACGCCGGCCCATTACTTCCTGCTGCCGGGGGCTATTGTCCAGTTGGAGGATGGTGCTCCTGTTGGTGTGGGTGATGTTATCGCCAGAATTCAGCAAGAGTCATCCAAAACTCGCGATATCACGGGTGGTTTGCCGCGTGTTGCCGATCTGTTTGAGGCCCGTAAACCTAAAGATCCTGCTATTCTGGCTGAGATCTCCGGTATTATCAGCTTTGGCAAAGAGACCAAGGGCAAGAAACGCCTGGTTATCACTCCTCAGGAAGGAGATCCTTATGAGACGCTGATTCCCAAATGGCGTCATATTATGGTGTTTGAGGGCGAGCATGTGGAGAAGGGTGAAACCATCGTCGATGGTGCCCCCGATCCGCATGATATCTTGCGGCTGTTGGGTGTGGTGGCGTTGGCTCGCTATATTTCCAATGAGGTTCAGGAGGTCTACCGTCTCCAGGGTGTGAAAATCAATGACAAGCATATTGAAGTCATTGTCCGGCAGATGTTGCGTAAAGTGGAGGTTACTTCCACGGGCGACACTCGCTTTATCAAAGGTGAGCGGGTAGAGTATGCTCAGTTGCTGGAGGAGAACGAGCGTGTTGCAGCAGAAGATAAGGTCGGTGCGAATTATGAGCCAATGTTGCTGGGTATTACCAAGGCATCGTTGGCGACCGAGTCGTTTATCTCTGCCGCATCTTTCCAGGAGACAACCCGGGTGCTTACAGAAGCCGCTGTCAGTGGCAAGGTGGACAGGCTTCTCGGCTTGAAAGAGAACGTCATTGTAGGACGGCTCATACCTGCGGGTACCGGGCTGGCTTATCATGAAGAACGTCGCCGCAAGCGCCAGGTGGAGAAAGAGGCTGTAGCAGCGGTGGAGGAAATTGTTGTAGCAGAGGAAGCTGTTGCAGCAGAAGGCGGCTTGCCACAGGAGTGAGAAAGAAGGGGTAAACTTTTCCGTAACTATTCAGCATAGTTGAAAATGAGTATGTAACTGTTCAGATTGCCCCTGAAATTCGTCAGTTCAAGGCGAAAAATGTGAGTTTACACGGGTAAATGATCATTTTTTAACGCAGAAATGGCGGATTTCAGGGGTGAGC